>NZ_JBBOYW010000001.1:1673611-2005833 GCF_038008325.1 Lysinibacillus sp. FSL K6-0232
GCTCCATGGTTGCTGAGCGCAAGGTTGATACATTAATTACCATTGGCAAAAGGGCACAGGCGATTGCCGACCAAGCACAAAAGGATGGCACAAGCGCAGAAGTCTATACATTCCATGAAGTAGCAGGTGTATTAGAGCTATTGCAGCCAAAGCTTGATGCCAATACAATTGTGTTAATTAAAGGGCCCATGTCAAGCAGGTCTATGATTGAATTTGCCCATCAGCTTAAAAATTTACCTTAATGAAAAAGAAGCATTCCTCCATATTGGGGAAAGCTTCTTTTTACATTATTTGATAACACGTCGAGCCGTTACATAGTTTTTTTGCGCCCAAGTGGAAGTAAGATTTTGCTTTACAATATTATTTGTGGTCATACTAATATATTGGTTATTGCCAAGATAGATACCTGTTTGTGTGATGTTTTGTCTGCCATTATCCGTAGAGAAGAACAGCAAATCGCCCTTTTGCAGCTGTGACTTTTGTACATGTGTACCTGCTAAAGCCTGTTTGCTTGCTAATTTTTCCTTTAGATTAATGCCGTGTTTTTGAAAGACATAATACGTAAAGCCTGCACTTGTAAAGGTTAATGTTTGCTCATTATACGTATAACCAAATTTTGCTTTATTCGTTAAATTTGTAGCTGTTGCAATAATTTGATTGGCTGAGGGGCTTATGCTCACAGTAGGTGCTGAGCCGCCTTCAGAGAAAACCCGCTTAGCCGTGATATAGTGCTCCGTATAATAATCAACAAGCAATACTCTTGTCATAACACCATCTGAGTTAGGGATGATAACACGGTGATCACCCGCATAAATCCCTACAAGAGTAGGTGTTTTCGAGCCCTTGGCACTATTGAAGAAGACTAGGTCACCTTTTTTTAAATTACCGCGCGCCACTGTTGATCCTTGCTGCATTAAATCCTTTAAGGTAGTAGCGCCAAGTGTAATGCCGCTTTTACGATAAATAAAGTCCACAAAGGCTGGCGCTGTAAAACGAAGGCTTGATTCATTTGTTGTGGCACCGATAGTTACTTTATTTTTATAAGTAAGCGTATTTTCTACAATTTTATCGCCCTTTGTGGCAGGGTTAGCTGAGAGTAGTGTTGGTAATACACGGCGGGCAGCTACATAATTTTCAGTATAGTATGGCTTACTATTTAAGTCAGAAATTATAATGTTTTGCTTAGGGTCTGCCATATGAATCATTTTATTATCCCCAATATACATCCCTACATGGTCGGGATCAGTTCCTGTTTTTTTGCTTTTAAAGAACAGTAAATCGCCTTTTTGCAATTGGTTTCGTGCCACAGGTGTTCCTTGCTGTAGCATATAGTTTTCATTATATGTGCCAAGGTCTACACCATTTTTCTCGAAGATATACATTAAGAAAGAAGCACAAGAAAATTTATAGGGATAGGTAGGCTTGTATTCTGCATCGCTATATGTTGCTTTGCCCATTAAACCTTTGGCAGTCTGAATAAGTTGGTCTGCTTTGGCAGCAACCGCCTGTCCATTATTTTGTGCATTCGTTGTCGCTGCTTCTACTTGAATTGGCTGCACCGCTGCTTGCATTAGACTCAAAGAGCTGAAGCCAATCGTTAGCGCAAGTGTTGTTGATAAAAATCGTTTATTCATGTTGTTGATAACCTCCTGAATTGCTGTACCATGGCAATAATCGTAGCATGAAAAAGTAGGGCTTCTGAGAGGTAAATGTTGCCAAGGAGTGAGTGCGATAGGCTTCAGCACTTGCTAGTAAAGGCTTCACCGTAGGAATTTACAGTTTTATTACAAATGTTTCAGTAGGTTGTCATATAGTACAGGGAGAGTGGCGGATAGAATCTCGAAATAGACGGATAGCGCAGCGAAAGTGACGGATAGAACACAAAAAAATAGACGGATAGACAAATATTGAAGTAGCTATTTTGCTTGTAATAAATAGCTAAATTTCATTCATATTTCACTTTTACCCTATATAATTAGTAGGCGATTGGTGAATAGATGGGAGAGGAACGATGAAGAATTTGCTTTACACAAGGTTTTGGCGTCTGCATTTTTTTGCGGCACTTTTTATTACACCGCTATTGTTATCATTAACATTAAGTGGAATTGGCTATTTATTTTACACAGATGTTGAAAATCAGCTATATGATGATTATTTTTTTGGGCAAAGTAAGGGCGAAGAGGCTTTAACGATTGATGAGGCAGTGGAAAAGGCTGAAGCGGCGTTTGCTGGCTATTCTACACGTAAAGTGATTATGCTGGAGGAGCCCTATAATACGCGTTTAACATTATCAAATGGACACGATGAGAAATATGTGTTTTTAGATGACCATAATCAACGGGTTGGTAGTCAGGATGCAAATTATACATTTTCAAATATTATGCGTAATATCCATAGCTCCTTATTTATTGGTGGGACGTTTGTTAATTATTTAGTGGAGCTAGCGGCTTGTTGGACGATTTTCTTGCTCTTATCAGGACTTTATATGACATTTAAGGGGAATCACTTAAAAAAGCACAAAGCCGAGAATAAAAGACAAAAAAATAAACGATTGCACGCCTTAGTTGGCACAATTATTACGATTCCAATGGTTATTTTTATTTTTACAGGACTTTTATGGTCTGCTTTGTTAGGCTCTATATTGTCAAATATTGCTTCCGATAGCTATCCAGCCTTACAGCAACAGCCACCGACCTCAGAGATAGCTGAAATTCCATGGGCAACACGACAGTTAGATGCACCTGCTTCTGATGGGGATGCACATGCGCTTCATCATGGCGGTGGGGCAACACGTTATACAAATCCAAATCAAATTACGATTGCTCAGCTTGAACAGGAAATACAAGCCCAGCATATTGAGAAGCCATATACAATTCTTTATCCAGCAAATGAAGAGGGCGTATTTACAGTGGCAAAGGCAAGTAACTCTGGTGTCACGGGTCTTGATGTGAAGCCTTCCGAGGAAGCAACGATGTATTTTGATCAATATAGTGGGAATTTGATTGATCAGGTGAACTATGAGGATTATGGCTTGCTAGCGAAGGTCTTTACATGGGGCATTCCTTTACATGAAGGACATTTATTTGGCTGGCCTAATAAATTATTAAACTTAGTAGTTTGCTTAGCCTTTTTAGCCGTTATTATGTGGGGCATTCGCACATGGATTTTACGAAAGAAAAAAGGTGAGCTATCTGCACCACCACAAATTTCTGCTAAAATATCACGATCTTTTAGTGTTTTCTTACTATTTTTAGGTGTGATAATGCCGTTATTTGGCATTTCATTAATCGTTGTTGTCTTGATTGAATGTGTGCTAATATGGCAGCGGAAACGTCGTGCTTTAGGAAGTTGAGAAAAGCAAATGTAATGCAATACAAATAGACAAAGTCGACATCATCGGCTTTGTCTATTTTTTATTATAGCCAGCCTTTTTCACTGGCGATTTGAGCGGCTTGCTGTCGTGATTCCACTTGAAGCTTTTGAATGGAGGTTGATAAATAATTGCGGATAGTGCCCTTTGTTAAAAATAATTGCTTGCTTATTTCATTTGTGGTTAAGCCCTCTTTAACAAGCTTTAGCACGGCGATTTCTCGTTCATTTAGAGGGTTTTGCTCCTTTATAAACAAGGTTGCGGCTAAATCCTTGCTTACAACTTTCTCCCCTTGCATAATTTTTCGAATCGTAGCAATTAAATAATCAATAGGCTCATCTTTTAATAAATAGCCATGTACCCCACAATCCATAGCTTTTTGTAAATAGCCAGGACGTGCAAAGGTTGTCACAATCATTACTTTACAGGGAAGGCCTGCTTGCTTTATTTTTTCAGCAAGCTCTAATCCTGATAAATTAGGCATTTCAATATCAACAAGGCAAATATCTGGTAGCTCCTGCTGGATAGAGTCCCAAGCCTGTTGCCCATCCGCAACCTCAGCGATTACATCAATGTCGGGCTCAAATGCTAGCAATGATGTTAAGGCTCCACGTAACATTTGCTGGTCCTCTGCTAATAATACACGTATCATATTGGCGACTCCTTTCCACCTTGAATAGGGATGCTACATAAAACGGTTGTACCAGTGGGCACACTACCTTCAATCAAGGCATAGCCTTGAAGGAGATGCATTCTTTCTTTTATTGAGCTAATGCCGTTGCCGAGCCCCTGCTGCTGTAAGCCAATGCCATCATCTTTTATCACAAGCCTATACTGTCCATTTTGACATTGTATCGTTATAGAGCAATGTTTTGCTTGGCTATGCTTCAGTATATTTGTCGTAGCCTCCCGCATACATAAAGCAAGCATTGTTTCCTCCACGCTTGAAAGAACGATTTGAGGACATTGTTTGGGGAGTGTTACGGTGATATTAGCGCTTTGCAGTAGTTGCTGACAGTGTAGCAGCTCTGTTTGTAAGGACACGAAATTCATATCAGATACTAGCTCACGTACTTGCTTTAAGGCTGTTCGTGTTGTCGCTAATATATCATTTAGTTCTTGCTTAACGCTTGTAGGGTCATGGTCAATCAGCTTTGTTGTGAGCTCTGTTTTAATTTTAATCATTGTTAAGGTATGACCGATTGTATCATGAAGGTCCCTAGCAATTCGCTGTCGTTCCTCTTGCTGCACAAGCTGCGTATTGACATCGGCTAATTCAGATTGCAGATTTTGCGACTTTTCTACAAAATAAATAAGGATAGGGAACAGCAATTGAATAATCATCATAGGGATTAAAAATTGTAACTCAATAGACACAAGAGAGTCTGTTGTCAATTGCATAACGGTCCAAAACATAATAGCAATGGCGAACATACCACATGCAATATGCCATTTTGAGCGCGCTCGTCCAAGTAAATCTGCAAAGGTAAAGCCAAATAGAAGCATTAAAGCATCCTCATAAATGCCTAATATGGTGATTAACAGAAAGGCTACTAATGATGCTAGCAGCAGCCTCCAATCCTGATACCATAAAGCAATATAGAAAGCGACTAAATATAACAGTAGCAGCATGATTTTAGCACTGAGAGGAATTGCTGAATTTGATCCTAGCACAACGGTTATCAGCAAAATTAACGATACTACGTCAATAATTAAATAATGTTTTGCTTGCTCTCTTGGATAAATTTTTATAGCTTACACCATCCTTTATTGCTGGGTTATGGCTTGTGTCATTTTTTTACGAATCCATTCCATGGGACCGATCTGAAAGTGCCGTAACCAAAGTGATGCGACAACAAGCTGTAGAAGTGTCAGGGCAAGCCAAATACTAATAATAAGAACGCTATTTAATTGCCCGCCTAAACCAAGTCCCCAGCCGTAAAAAATAATAGATGCTACTATATTTTGTAGCACATAGCAGCTTAAAGACATTTTACCGACATTTGCAAAGTATTGCCAAAGCCAATCTAGTTGCTTATACTCTACCAGTTTACCAAAAAGACCAATATAACCAATTGATAAAATTGGTGCACATAAATAGCGCACAGGCAAATCAAACAGCCCACCGGGTATAAAAATTAACAGATTAAGAGGAACACCAATAAATACACCTATTAGCAATAGCTTGTGGCGAGCTTGACGTCCTTTAGCTGTTTGGGCAAATATATCATTGCGCATAAATTTGACACCAAGTAAAAATAAAAAGATATTCATTGGAATAATAAAAATAGCTTCTGTTCGATAAAATAAAAAGTTGGTTAGACGATGCTGTACTTGTGCAAGCCATGTTCCATCTTCATATAATACTGCAATGCTTTCCATGCCACTTAGGGAGATAGGAGCGCCCTGTAATGAAATGGTGAAAACAAGCAATATTAGGAGAATATGGAAGCTGCCAAAAAGATAGTAAGCCACTGTAATCGCTTTGTCGCCCCAGCGCATAATAAAGGCAACAATGAAGGCGGTGACAGCATAGCTCATTAAAATATCATATTCCATCACAAGTGTGTAATGAAGTAGCCCTTCCAGCCCTAAAAAGGCGATTGTCCAAAGATAGACACCAGGCCAAGCATTGCCTTTTCTTAATGCCTGCTGATATTTTAACTGTAAGCCTACACCAAACAT
This sequence comes from Lysinibacillus sp. FSL K6-0232, assembly GCF_038008325.1. Lineage (NCBI taxonomy): Bacteria > Bacillati > Bacillota > Bacilli > Caryophanales > Bacillaceae > Lysinibacillus > Lysinibacillus sp. FSL K6-0232. The sequence goes on from NZ_JBBOYW010000001.1 coordinate 1,679,667, forward strand.
AATTGTTAAAAGCCCAAGCAGCTTACCATTCACCAAAAATAAGACGACCATGCGCAAAAAATCGTTGAAGGACCACCAACCAGCATAGGTAGCCGTTGTAATATACGATAAATTCCCTAGATAGGCAAAAATCCAAATATTTGTGCCAAGTGTTCCTAAAACAGCGAGCCCTCTTACGATATCAATAAAGGGTAGTCTTTGCTGTGTTTGCATCCTATAATCCCTCTTTCTTTGTCTTCTTACATATATGATAAGAAAACAGAAAAAGAAAACCTATTCACACCAGTCAAAGAATTGTGATGACAGGTGTCATTTTGTGCAGGAATAAATGCGGTAGTCCAAACTATTCGCATATTTTTCATTCATCATCATATGCTGCTCCATTACTTGATAAAGTGCAGGTTCAATATCTTTGGAGAGCTGAAATTCAGTGGGAGATGAGAGCGTTTTATTTTTTTGGATACGAATTGCTTGAAAGCCTGCCTGTTGCAATAGATCAACCCATTCCTTTTTTGTCAGAAGCGCCTCAAATCCATAAAATTGCTGAATTGTCTTTGCTAGCGGAGAGGGCAGCGATGTCGGAATGGTGCATTCAATGGCAATAAAGCGACCACCATGCTTTAATAAACGATGCATTTCTTGTAAAGCACGTTGCTGAGGAACAAATGCCAGCACAGATTCGGCAATAATTAAATCAAATGATTCATTTGGTAATGGTAGCTGCTCCATCGAACCGTGTATAACTTGAACAGGTAATTGAGCCTTGTGCATTCTTTGCTTCGCTTTAGCTACCATAATGGGATGGCTATCAATTGCTGTTATATTGGCTTGATAATGAGCAGCCAAATAGGCAGCCGTTTGCCCTGTACCACATCCAATATCTAAAATATCGGAGGTTTGCTGAATGTTTTCTGCCTTCAATAGCTCCTTTGAAAGCTGAATGCCACCGGGATGTGCGCCACCAATGCCAAATTTAGCTAAAAAATCGAGATAATATGAATCTTGAATGAGTATCACCTTCTTTTTCTTATCATATGTAAAGAAAGCGAGCTACCCACTGCGAATCACTAGAGAGTGATATCTCCTTCTACATATACTAGTAAAAAATGTAGATAGGGGGTGAATGGATGCCATTTTTTCAGCCACAACCTAGAAGAAGACCCTATCCGCCAAGGTATCGTCAAAACTTTGGCCCTCCTTATCGAGCTAGACAGATGCAGCCCTATGCTTCTCCCAATCAGCCAGCACAAAATAGACTACCAGACCATGTCAACACCATTATGGGGCATGTTGGAACAATTACAAACGGTGTCAATATGCTAAGACAAATGGGCTCATTGCTGAGTTTATTTAGGTAGAGAGAGGCGGATAGATTGTACGGAGTGACGGATAGAATATCGAAGCAGATAAATAATACGTAGCACTCGTTTCAGCTTGAATACTCAAGCTTTTTATCTAGCAAAACTTTATGAAAAATTTATTTTGCATAAGATGGATGACAAGTTTTTAGGAACCTCCTTTGTTGGGGTTCTTTTTTATATAATGCTAGTAGGAGGTGAATAGATGATTGCACTTGCACGACAGCCATCAGATGGACAAAAAATAGTAGAGGCAATCATTCGAAGATTGCCTAGCACGCATCCTGAATACCCATATTATTATGAGCATTTACAGCGCATACTGGCAGGCTTTGCGGGTGAACAGCGCATGGATGCCGAATGGCTGGAAATCGAGTTACCTTACCCATATTATTTTCTTCATGGTCTTCAAATGATAAACCGCTCCGGCTCCACACATCAAATAGATACCATTTTTCTATATGCTCACTTTGTCCTTATTTTAGAGATTAAAAATATAACAGGCATTCTCTCCTATCATGCACCCTTTTCACAGTTTACACGCACAACGGCAGAAGGTGTATTGGAAAGCATGGCCGATCCATTTCAGCAGGTAGCACGACATGTAGCATGGATAAAATCATTACTACAGCAAGAGCGCCTTGACCTGCCTGTTTTGTCTGCTGTTGTTATAGCAACGAAAAACGGAATTTTAACAGAAGGCTTTAGAGAGCAGCCTGTTTTTCATGTAACAGGCTTACGTACACATCTGCAAAAATGGCTGCAACAATATCCGCAATCGGAGAAGGATACAAAGATGCTTTTTCGCTTTGCTATGCTACTGTTGTCGATGCATCAAAAAATAACAAAAGAACTGAAAGTGCCGCTTCAAGATATTATAAAGGGTGTGCTCTGTAGCCGATGTGCCAATGGGCAACGTTTGCGTTATCACTATAAAAAATGGCTTTGCCCGCGCTGTGGAGTAGAAGAACACAATGCATTGCACCGAGCATTAGAGGATTATCGCTTATTAGTTGGAACAATGCTAACCAATAAAAGCTTTTACGAGTTTTTTGCTATTGATTCTCCAAATATAGCCTATAAATTATTACAGCAGCTTCCTTTAAAAGCAGAGGGCACTAAAAGACATCGAAAATATTGGATTACACATTAAAGGAGAGGCTACCAATTCAAGTGGTCTGAATGGTAGCTTATGCTATTACAGACGGATAGAACACAAAAAATGACGGATAGGCATGAATAATAGGATATGTCATACATATTTGCTCATATCTTACTAGACAAATGTGAATTCAAGGTATATAGTTAGTTAAGCTAACTAATTTATAAGGAAGTGAGATTGTGACGATTGAGCAGGATTTTTTTAATCAGTACCGTTTGATGTACAGACCTTTTATTAAACAGCTGAATGTTCAGCTTGAACCATACCAGCTATATAGCTCGCAATGGGCGGTGCTGCGCTTCTTAAGAGATAATGGGCCGCATTCTTTTGTGGAAATTGCTAATTTTATGGCGATTGAGAAGCCGAGTGTGACAAAGCTTGTTCATAAATTGATCGAGCTAGGCTATGTGGAAACAGCGACAGGCAAGGATAAGCGTGAAAAGCTTGTGCGTTTATCGCCATATGGGGAGGAGCTTGTGCAGAAAATTCAACTACAGCTACAACCATTTTTTGAGCAGGCATTAGCAGGAGTGGCAAAGCAGGATATTGACATTGCCACACAAGTTTTAGCGAAAATTTGTATGAATATCAATCAATAGGGGCGAGTAATGTGGAAGCAACACAACAGAAATTATGGACAAAGGATTTTTTAATTGTTTCATTAATTAATTTTACGATTACATTAATTTTTTACTTATTAATGGTGACGATTGCTGCTTATGCGGTGGAGCATTTTCATGCCTCTACAAGTACAGCAGGGCTTGTATCAAGTATTTTTATTATTGGGACGCTTTTTGGACGTCTTGGGACAGGACGGATTATTGGCGATTGGGGCAGTAAAAAGACATTATTTATTGGCTTACTATTATTTATGCTGTCAACGATGTCTTATTTTATAGCAGGCAATTTGCCACTGTTGATGTTAAATCGCTTAGTACAAGGGATTGCGCTTGGAGTGGCAAGTACAGCAACAGGGACAATTATTGCGCAAATTTTACCACCTGAACGCCGTGGGGAGGGCATTGGCTATTATAGCTTAAGCGCGATTTTAGCGACAGCGATTGGTCCATTTATTGGCATTTTATTAACCCAGCTATTTGAGGATTATCGGATGATTTTTGCAGTGGATTCAGTATTAGCAATTATTTGCTTTTTTATGTACTTTGTTGTGACAGTTCCAGATGCACCGAAAAATGTGAAGCATACGGCTGTGAAGGCTGGCTTTAAAGTAACGAGCTTTATTGAAATGCGCGCTGTACCAATTGCTTTTGTAGCGCTGGTAATTGGCTTTGCTTATTCTGGTGTTATGTCGTATATGACGTTTTACGCAAAAGAGCTGCATCTTGTAACAGCAGGTAGTTATTTCTTTATTATTTATGCCATTGTGATTTTAGCGACACGTCCCTTTACAGGAAAATTACTAGATACTAAAGGTGGTAATATTGTTATTTATCCGTGCTTGGTGATTTTTGCCATCGGTATGTATGCCTTTAGTTCAGCGACAACAACGATTGCCTTTTTCATTGCTGCTGCTTGTATTGGGATAGGCTATGGTAATTTTAACTCCGCTGCGCAGGCAATTGCAATTAAGGTGACGCCACATGAGCGATTAGGACTTGCAACATCCACTTATTTTATCTTTTTTGATTTAGGTTTAGGTGTTGGGCCTTATGTATTAGGCTTATTCGTACCAATAATCGGCTACAGTGCCATTTTCTTTGCAATGGTTTTTGTTATTGTACTGTCCATTGTGCTTTATTATTTCTTGTACGGAAAGCATGAAAATTTGAAACAAGCGGAAATTTCGTAGATGAGAATCGGTATACTATGTAGGCTTACTGGCAACAGCCATGATGATTGGTCAGGCTATGTTGCTTGTGCTAGTAGCAGCAACCATTTTCTATAAGAGGCGACAAGCACGATAGATGGCGTTTATGGCCATCTATCTTTTTTCACTGCCAGTGTGCAGGGCGCTTTATATAAGAAGGTAATTTCGTAGCATGATCCCCTTGTGCAGCATTGATTTGCATTTGTGTTAAAAACATACTAGTGGATAAATCAGCCCCACACAAATTAGCATCTCGTAAGTCAGCCCCAATAAAATCTACCTCACGTAAATCAGCATTTTGTAGATTTGCAGCAATTAAATAGCTACCTCTTAGGTCAGTAGCACGTAAATCCTTGCCCTTTAAATTTTTCCCCATCCAATCGGCTCCGCGCTGATTCAACTTTTTAGAGGGCTTTTTCTGTAAACGAATATATTCGCTTGTTTGCAGCAGCAGTGCGTTCACTGGCATACGGATAGTGACAATATCGAGTGCTAGGAGGGCATCTGCATCGCATGCTATTAGTTGCTGGAGCTGTTCCAATTGGGCTAAAAGCTGCTTATAAAGCGACTTGTCCACCTTATAGGATAATGCCTCAGCTACATAGGCAATCATTTCATAAAGCTGCTCCATAATCGGGAAAACCTGAAACATCTTCTCAGCATGTTTGCGCGACTGTCGCCAATCCTGCCCTTGAAATGTCATTTGTGAAACATGCTGCCCTGCTCCTAAGCAGTCAAAAACTGTACAGCCCTTAAAGCCTGTATCTCTTAGCTCATGATGAATACGACAGCGATAGTCCTCCTGCAAATTTGGACATGGCTTGCCCGCTGGTTTATGTATTGCAAAGTCACTGGAAGCGACAATATTTAAAGCTGTACAGCATAAGCCAAAACAATTTTGGCAATCTGCCTGTAAGCTTTTTCGGGTAGTTATACCGATGGATGCATCGTTAGACATTGTTGTTGCCCTCCTTCATTTAGTGTATATTTTATCATGAATAGGCTAGCTATTGAACGTTGGACATTTTGAAAGATGCTAGGGAATATGGTATTCTTCTTCGCAAGAATGATGGAAAAGTCGGTGATGAAACATGGGGTAACGGTCAAGGATTTACTACAATTGCCCTCCTTTCGAGGAGCAGAGGTGTTAACGGGTCAGGATAATTTGCATCGCACGGTATCTTCATTATCTGTACTAGAGGTATCGAATGTTGATTTTTACTCTAAAATTGTCAATCGTGTACAGGAGGAATGGTATGCGGAGGAGCTTGTTATTAGCTCGTTTTATTCCATTCGCGATAGTGTGGAGAAGCAATGTGAAACGATTCAGCATTTACATGATTTAGGGGAGCTTGGACTGATTTTATATTATGTAGGAATTGTGCTGCCTGATATTCCTGAGGAGGTTCTTGCTTTAGCAGAGGAGCAAGGCTTTATTATTATTTGTATGCCAAGAAATGATTACTCCTTGCGCTATAATGAGGTCATTTATGAGGTGATGGAGGCAATTGTTAACAATGAGAGCGTCAATGATCATTTTGTTCAGGAAACATTAGAAAAGGTATCCTTGTTGCCTGAGCATTTAAGAAGTGTGGAAATTACGCTAAAAATGCTATCGGATCGCTTAAAGGTCAATATTGTGCTAACAACTAGCCATTTTGATATTATGAACCAAGTGATGTGGCCTAGAAATTCCACATTGGATGTGGTGGATGTTATTGCTACATGTGCTGAAGCATATACGCACCGAGAAGCAGGCAAGCTGGCAGTGGAAAAAAGGGATGTTTCCTGTGTTGTGGAATATAAGCGTTTACAGCAAAAAAATGGTGAGCCACTTTTCTTATTTTTAATTAAGGAAAATACGAAGCTACCTACGAAAACAATGGAAAAGGTTAGTGAGGTTGTGCAAGTAGCCATTAATTTATGGGGAGATAAGCATGATGAGGTGAGTGAGTATGCCCTTGTAAAGGCGATTATTAATGATGAAAGTGAAAAAATGCGAAGATTGGCTAACCGCCTGCAGATTGATGTTTCTGCCATTCAAATGATGTGGCTTGTTTATATCCACGATTTGGCGGATGAAAAAAGCATTCGAGAGGAGTTAGAGGGACAGCTTTCCACCTATTATCAAACAAGGGTAATTCAATGTATCGACCATTGTATTATTGTGCTATTAGGCAATTGCTTGTATAAGCATCATGAGTTTGATATTGCGGTGGAATATAGCGAAACAACGATGTATGATGCACAGCTTGCCAAAATTGTCTATGCGCCAAAAATGAAAAGCACAAAAACCGTAAGGCAAATGTATCAATTGGTCAATCAAGTAGGCGACAAGGCACAGACCATTTATCCGATGCGTAAATTATTTACAGCCGCGGAAGTGCGGTCAATGAAGCGGGCAATTGATGTCAGCACACAGGGCGAGGCAATGCTTGAGGATTATTTAATGGTGATTGAGCCTATTTTGCATGATGCGGATTCCTTGCAAACCTTAATTGCCTTTTTACTTGATGCAAATGGCAGTGTAGAGCGCTGTGCGGAGCTGCTCTATATTCATAAAAATACGGTGAAATATCGCATTAAAAAAATTAGTGAGCTGCTTGGGACAGATATTACAGCTTACTCGGAATTTTATGATGTTTATATGGCTTGTATGCTGTATCGATTGATTAATGATTAGAATAATCTGAAATTTTGTCATTTTGAACAAAATTTCAGATTATTTTTTTCATTTAGGCAAAAGACGTGTAGTGTAGCTTTCTCTTATAATTAAAAACATTCATCTAACAGGGAGGGAGTCGCATGAAAAACGACAATAACGTTCAATCTTGGTATAGCCTAGGTATTATTTGGGCTGGGGCTATGATCTGTATTCCCAGCTTATTAGTAGGAAACGCACTTATTACTAATATGAGCTTACCAAAGGCACTTGCTGTTGCTTTGGTCGGCTATGCCATTGTGGTTTTTATTATGGTCTTGCAGGGCATGCAAAGCAGTGATTTGGCAAAGCCAACCGTTCATATTGCTGGACAAGTATTTGGCAAAAAAGGCTCTCGTACCATTTTATCTATTATTTTAAGCATTGCTTGTTTAGGGTGGTTTGGGATTCAGGCAAATGTTTGTGGGGTTGCACTTGCCAATTTATTAGCAGCCTATAATTTGACGATCCCCGTACCGCTTGCATCATTAATGAGCGGGCTAGTAATGGTTGTATCTGCTATGTATGGTATGAAGGTGCTACGTGTTTTAAGCTATATTGCCGTACCTATTTTAGTTATTATTTGTATTTATGGTCTAGTCCAAACATTAACAGGTGATCAACTGCAATTAATTCGTAGCTATGAGCCACAGGGCACGATGAGCTTTATGGATGGGCTAGCAGTAACAATTGGCTCCTTTGCATTGGGGGCAGTGATCGCAGGCGATTATTCGCAATTTTCCAAAAAGCGCTCAGATGTTTTTAAGGCTGCTACCTTAGGAATTATTCCTGCGGGTGTGCTGATGATTGGCGTAGGAGCTGTATTAACAATTGCTTATCAAACAAGTGATTTAACAGCCGTATTTTTGCATATTGCTACACCGTTTATTGGTGGCGTTGCTTTAATTTTAGCGACATGGAAAACAAACTTAGTCAATGCGATTTCAGGAGGCATTGCGCTTATTAATGTTTTTGATATTGCTAAAAAGAAAGAAAAAATTGCAATTGGCGTTGCAGGAACAATTGGCACAGTTTTAGCGGTGATTGGCATTTTAAACTACTTTACACCGATTATGTCGATTTTATCAGCGATGATTCCACCTGTTGCAGGGGTAATGATTGCTTCATATTGGGTGATTCATAAAGGCAATAAGGCGAGCTGGCAGGAGGTAGAGGGTGTGAATCGATTAGGCGTCTTCTCTTGGCTTGTAGGGGCAGTGATAGCTTGCTTACCTGTTGTCTTCTCTTTATTCCCTGAGTTACCAGCATTACCGAATAATCCGATGATTGGTATTATTATTTCCTTTATTCTTTACTATATTGGGTATCGTATATCCGCACAAAAAACGGTCGTACTGGAGGAACAGCAATGAGATATTTAGATCAAGCAGCTATTGAACATATTGCGATTGGCGCAGCATTTCTAGGAACAGGTGGAGGTGGTGATCCATATATTGGCAAGCTAATGGCACTTTCCGCTATTGAAAAAAATGGTCCTGTCAAGCTATATTCAGTCGATGAAGTGGCAGATGATGACTTTTTTATTCCAGCAGCGATGATGGGTGCACCATCCGTACTAATTGAAAAATTCCCGCGTGGCGATGAATTTGTCAAGGTTTTTCAAAAGCTTGCCCAATATTTAGGTAAGGATAAAATTGCTGGCACATATCCTATGGAGGCGGGCGGTGTCAATTCTATGATTCCGATTGTTGTAGCAGCACAGCTAGGCTTACCATTAATTGATTGTGATGGCATGGGACGCGCATTCCCAGAGCTGCAAATGGTAACCTTCCACCTTGATGGTATTTCCGCAACACCAATGGCGATTACAGATGAAAAAGGTAATATTGGTATTTTTGAAACCATTGATAATAAATGGACAGAGCGCATAGCACGATCAGCTACTGTTGAGATGGGGGCTAGCTCCTTAGTAAGCTTGTATCCAACAACAGGCGCGCAAATTAAGCAAAGTGGTGTGCATCATATTATTACACTATCTGAGCAAATCGGTGCAATTATTGCTTCTAAAGATCAGGAGGTAAATGATAAGCTAGAGAGCCTGCTTACGCTTGTAAAAGGATACGAGCTATTCCAAGGAAAAATTGTCGATGTTATTCGTGAAACAAAGGGCGGCTTTAACCTTGGAAAAATGGTGCTAGAGGGTATTGATACGTATAAAGCAGACGAAATGAAGGTTCATTTCCAAAATGAAAATTTAATTGCAGAGAAAAACGAGCAGGTTGTTGCAATGACACCAGATTTAATTTGCTTGGTGGATTATGAAACATTACAGCCTGTTACAACAGAAAGCTTAAAATATGGTAAACGTGTGCGTGTAATTGGCTTACCAGCGCATGAAAAATGGCGTACAGCTAAGGGCATTGAAACGGCAGGTCCAAAATACTTTGGCTATGACTATGACTACACGCCAATTGAGGAAATGGTGAAAAAGGGGGAAGCAGAGCATGTATAAAATTGGAATTGATGTAGGTGGAACAAATACGGATGCCATCCTTTTAGACCATGATAGTCAGTTAATTTACAGTGTAAAATCACCAACAAGCCTAGATATCAAATCAGGCATTGAGCAAGCATTGCAGGAGCTGCTACGGGGTGCAAATATTGATAAAACAAAAATTACCCATGCCATGCTAGGCACAACGCAATGTACAAATGCGATTGTAGAGCGTAAAAAATTAGCAAAGGTCGGTGTGATTCGACTAGGCTATCCAGCAACAGCCTCTGTACTTCCTTATACAGCATGGCCAAGGGATATGATTGATACATTATCAGGGCAATATGTGATTGCACATGGCGGCTATGAATATGATGGTCAATTACTAAGTGCGCTTGATAAGGAGGAAATTACAAAGCTATTAGCAGAATGGCACGATCAAGTAGAGTCAATTGCGATTGTGGGTGTCTTTTCTTCTATTAAAAATGACCAAGAATTACAGGTTCGCCAATGGATACAGGAGATATATGGTACGGACTTTCCTATTTCCTGCTCTTCATTAATTGGCTCTGTTGGCTTAATTGAGCGTGAAAATGCAACAATTTTAAATGCTGCTTTGTGTAAGGTAATTGATACAACGACACAGGGCTTTGTGCAAGCACTACAGGCGGAGGGAATTTCAAATGTAGAGGTCTATCTCTGTCAAAATGATGGCACATTAATGTCCATTGATTATGCCAAGCAGTTCCCGATTTTAACAATTGCCTGTGGACCAACAAATAGTATACGTGGTGCATCGTATTTATCCCAAATTCAAAATACAATGGTGCTAGATGTCGGTGGCACAACCTCCGATATTGGTGTATTGCAGGATGGCTTTCCACGAGAATCCTCTGTTGCCGTGGAGGTAGGGGATATTCGTACAAACTTTAGAATGCCTGATATCATTTCGGTTGGTCTTGGTGGCGGCAGTATTGTGCGTGTACAGGATGATAACATTACGGTAGGGCCAGATAGTGTTGGCTATCGCATTAATGAGGAGGCACTTGTTTTTGGTGGCTCTACATTAACAACAACAGATATTGCTGTGCGACTAGGCTTGGCAGACGTTGGTGATCCTCAATTAGTGGCACATATTGATGAAGCCTTTGCCAAGGCTGTGCAGGAGGAAATCGCTAGCTTACTAGAGCAGGCCATTGATAAAATGAAAACCTCCTCAGAGGATGTATCGCTTGTATTAGTCGGTGGTGGCAGTATTATTGTCCCTGAGAAAATCAAAGGCGTTTCCCGTATTGTGAAGTCAGAATATGGCGGCGTAGCCAATGCCATTGGTGCATCCATCGCCCAAATTAGCGGCCAATACGAGCAAATTTATATTTATGCAAGAGAATCTCGTGAGGATTCCCTCAAGGATGCCCAAAGCAAAGCCGTTAAACAGGCTGTTTTAGCAGGCGCAATCGAGGAATCAATTGAGCTTGTGGAGGTGGAGGAAGTCCCACTTGCCTACCACCCAGAAAACGCTACACGCTTAAAGGTGAAAGTGGTTGGGCACATGGTTTAATAAGAAAAGTATGAATTTTAGTGATTCATCAACATGTGAGCGAATGACAACTTTGCTCAGACGCTTCTATGATAAATATATAAAATAAGTGTAAAGCCAAGTCCAGTACTCAATTGATTTTGAGGCTGGTCTTTTTTGCTTCTGCAAATTAATAGTTATTAAAACGTAACTAGAGCTATTCATTCGTAAATATTTAAAAAATATCATTAGATTTTATATACAATGATGAAAGGGGAAGCGTTATCGAAATAATATAGTTTATCAGGCATGTTGATTAACCTTTATTTTACAGAGAATCGCATAGAATTCGTTGATTTCTGTTACAGGTGGACGCTTTCTGCGGGTGCGGCTTCAACTCATTTATTTCGGCAAATGCCGAAATAAATGGATTTTCAGCTCGCACTTTTTCCGCTAGAGTCGCCACCTTTCACGCCAATCAACGAGAGAATGCTTTAGACAAAGCGTTTTTCTTCTAACAACACGCAAATGAATAACCAATATTTAGATCATCAACACGCTTGATGGTTTATTATAGTATTGATTTGATGGAAGAACAGTAGAAGAAAGGAATGGAAATTATATGATTAATAAGGAAATTCAAGAGTTGTTTGATGATTACAATTCATTTGCCAGACAAATTGCAAATGTAAGGTTATCAAATTTATCTTTTGATGTATATGAATTCAGAGATAAAGCTGTCATGCAAGTGGATTTAATATTTGCGGAAAAAAGTCAGTTTGATCATATTCAAGAGGCATTTTCTGCAATATTTAAAAAAGAATTGTTCGATGCAGAGGAATGGGCTATTAATGATGACCCAGACCCTTCAGATGAACGATGGATAACAGCATTAAAAGATCGCTGGATTAATGATTATTACCCCCAAAAATATGTTTGTATGGAGATAGTAAACAAAGATGAGTTTCTATGTAGATTTAAAAATGAATTAGCCTATCTGGATGTAACAGAATCAATTGTTAAAGAGCTTTTCACTAGATTGAATCACATTGAAGCTATTCAAATAAAAAAGGGCTATACATATGATTACATATTTGGACAATCTGATAGTCATTATTTTTTGTTTGAATGGGGAATATATGATTAGTGTGACCTCTCTCTATTTTTAGGCAAATGCCAATATATCTCATAATAGATAACAATTTTCATTGTTGGTTATTTACTTTAGATTAAATAGAGGAAGCCGATACTACATATAAGGAAGGAAAGGAATACTGTTCATAGTTTACGGTAACAAAATGATAGATGGAGTGAAAGGAGTAGAATGTTAATGAAAATGACTAAGGAATTAGCTGTTAGTATGCAGTTATTTATGCTGAGAGGCGCATATGGCTACAAGGGATTTAAGGTAGATATAAAAGACGAACATGGACAAGTTATCGGGTATAGAAATGATACGAAGGGGTTTATGGATGCGCTAGAAAATGCCACTGAACCGATTGATGCAAGTAAAGTTTCTCAATTATCATTTGGTCAAATACGTATGTTAAATGGTGCATCAAGTGGCAGTTGGCTAGTTCCTTTACTGAACAGAATGGGTGAGCTAGGCATGATGGATTTACGTGAAGGGCTCGGCAATCCTAAATATGCTAGGTTATTTAAGCAAAACACCTTTACTTCAGCTATCAATGCATATACAAGGGCAATTTAAGATTTAAGTTTCTACTGTGCTTCAATATCGTAAATAACTATTATGAGGAAAGGGTGAAAATAGAATGGTAAACGCAATTACTGCTCAGCAACTTGGTTCTTGGTACACTGCCAGTCAGCGTATGGCAACACCGTCACAGCAAGCTTCATTTTCAATACAGGAGGTCAATGACACAACACCTGCTGCTACAAATAACAATGTGTGGGAGGAGCTTTCACAAACGTATAATATACGAAATGCTACATTTAATGAGGTGAAGGAAGTAGCAGCAAGGCTTTATAAAGCTGGCGAAATTACGCTTAAGGAAGTGGTAACCTTAACATTCGATTATGAAAGGGCTACTAATTATATTAAACAACATGCTCCTATACATGTTTCAGCTAATTTTAATATGTATGAAACGGATGCAGATGAACTTGGTCGAAGGGATTGGATTGCTGAGTTTGGTGCACGTGCACAAAAAGACCTTCAATTTGGAAATTTAGTAGGTTATTCTGCGAAAACGAAAATACTAACTATTTTGCAACAGTTAGAAAAGTAATGACAGGTAGGTGTAAAGAATAGCGGGGGTAGCTTTTTAAAATAAGTGGAATTTGCAACATTTTAACAATAGATGCGTCTAATTTGATGATAAATATAGCGTATAGGAGCTTATTATGACAAGAACTCCACTTGTGATTATATTGCTATCTTTTTCTCTGTTTCTTATTAGCTGTAGTGAAGAAGAACAGCCAACAGAAAAATTTCAGTTTACAGCAGAGATTGACAAGGTCATTGTGATGGGTAAAGGAATGAAAAGAGAGCTAGGAAGACGTACAATTGATGATACTGCTGACATAACTATTATTCAGGAAGCGATGCACAATGCCAGTGTATCCACAAGGAATCATACAGATGAAGGACCTTTATTTGAACTTGAAGTAATCTATAAGGATGGTTCAAGCGAAACCTTTGGGTTAAAGTATTATATTTCAGCTGAAAGAGGGATTTTTTATACAGATTCCTTCTATTATGCATTTAACAATCAAGCTTTTCCTGCGTTTATGGAACTTTTTGAGTCTTTTAAATAGCTGGTGAGAGGAGGCTGTGTATGCTATTACTTTGGAGCATATCTTTTGTTATTGCCATTTTTTCCATTGTTTTAGCCATTGTGAAACACTCATGGATGTTTATGCTTATGAGTACAATTACATCTATACCTGTTGCAGCTTATTTTTGGGGTGCTACGAATGCTTGGCAAGCTATTAGTTTTATACCGATGTTCTTATTTATGCTCACCATAGCTTTTTGGTTTTTCGAAAAGAGAGCAATAGCATAACTTAAAAAATGGAGTGGATGTAGTTGAAAAAAGTTGGAGGAGTGCTAATCATTCTTATAGCAGGTGTTCTAGCCTTGGGGTTTGTTAATAAATGGTACTATCCTGCACTGCCAATAGATGCTCTAACGCCAAAGGAGGCGCTTCAAAAACTAAAAACATCCGATCAAAAGCTTGTAGCAATCGGAACTGATAATGATGTGACTTGGTATATTACAAAGAATCCTGAAAAGGGCATGTTAGAAGTAGATGAAACAATCCAGCAATTGCTGAGCCGTAATGGATGGGCATTGAAGGAGAAGGAAGGTAGCGGTCTTTTCTTTGAAAAAGATGGTGAGCGTTTAATTGTTAGTAAGGAAATGTGGACATCACGCTATGTGCTTATTAAAGTTCCTTCATTTTAATGGAGCTGACCAAAAGGAGCATACTTTTTGGTCAGCCCTAGCTTCGATAATAACTATTGGCAGTTTATCTGACATCAACATCAAAAATAAAAGATTCTTTTCCTTTATCCCACGTTGCTTTGAGTTCATAAATATAATAGCCTTCGTTAGTTGGGGCAGTGATTTGATTGTCGTCCATTTCAACAATATCACTTGAACCATCCTCATTCCATTGAATCACCGTAATAGACAGAGGATTTTGATCAATATCAAACTTTAAGCTTTCTCCTTTTTCTACTTCTAATGTTGGAAATTCATCTGCTAATGTGTCTATATCAGGAGAACCTAAGTCTTTTATTTCAATGTTATCTTCGCTCCACTCAAGCTCATGTGGTATCATAACATACTGTTCTCCAGCCACAATTACTTTCCCTTCTGGATTACTGATAGAGCCATTACAGCCATGTAAAAAAGTAATAAGTAAGGTGGATAATACCAGTTTTTTCATGCCAACACCCTTTTTAAAAATCTATATTGCTAGCTCTTCTTTATTGGCAGGGTTAAATATACCTGGTGTTGCATTCGGTATTTTTCCGACAGCGCCAATTATTTCTCCTTGATACTCATAGATATATACAATGAGATGATCGTTTTCAGGATCTTTCTCTTTTAGTGTATAGCTTGTGACTGTTACCTCTTTTCCAATATACGCTTCCATAAAGTTAATCGTAGCGTCTTTGTAGCTGGCGATCGTTTCAGATGCTAATGCCAGTGTTACCTGCTCAGTTGAGCCAAATGATTGAATCGTCCATCCTAAATTTTCTATATATGCAAGATGTTCCTTGTCGATATTTTGAGAGGAGCAGGCAGCTAGTAGCAAAAGACAGCTTACAAGAAGTATGAAATTTCTTATCATGATCCCTCCTATTTAAGTTGCTTTCATTATAATAAATTGGAAGACGTTAGACAAATAGTAATCGATAACTATGATTAAAATAAAGATAATAGTGAGCCACCTATAGCTCCAGTAAGCACGATAACCCATGGTGGTAGTTTCCAATAGACAAGCATACTAAACAAAATGACGGCTAATGCAAAATCCAGAGGCGCTGCTATTGAACTTGTCCAAATAGGATGATAAAAGACAGAGATTAATATACCTACAACTGCCGCATTTACCCCCATTACCGCTCCATGAATGCTACGGTTATTGCGTAAATAGTCCCAAAGCGGTAAAGTGCCGACAATCAGGAGAAAGGCGGGTAAGAATATGGCAGCTGTTGCGATTAACCCTCCTTGCCAGCCGTTCATAGCAGTTCCTAAATAAGAAGCGAAAGTAAATAGAGGACCCGGCATTGCCTGTGTCACGCCATAGCCTGCTAAAAATGCTTCTTCGCTTATCCAGCCAGTTGGCACAAGCTCCTGCTCTAATAAAGGTAACACGACATGCCCACCACCAAAAACGAAAGAGCCAGCTTGATAAAAGCTATTAAATAAAGCAACCCAGTACGATCCAGTTATGCTCTTCATAATCGGTAACAGCAAAAATAAGCCAAAAAACAGCAGAAGACATATCACTGAAGCACGTTTAGAAATAGGGAATTGCGAATTAGCTTCTTCCGTTTTAGGATGCTGTTTATATAGAAGAAACCCGAAAAGCGCAGCACTTAAGATCACAGCTACTTGCGTATAAGCCGTTTGCCATAAAAGCGTACAGAGGAGCGCAAATAAAGCAATGTTTTTTCGAGTTACATCAGGCGTTAAATTTTTTGCCATACCGATGATAGCGTGCGCCACTACTACAACTGCTACAATTTTAAGCCCATGTATCCAGCCAGCATGGTCAATGCTAGCCCCTGTGAGAACAGAGGCAAAAAGGATAAGTGCTAGAGCAGAAGGTAAGGTAAAACCAAGAAAGGCTAGTATGCCGCCTACTATACCGCCTCGCATAATGCCAATACCGATGCCGACTTGACTACTTGCTGGGCCTGGTAAAAACTGTGCTAAAGCTACTAAATCCGCATAGCTTTTTTCATCCAGCCATTTTCGTCTTCGTACATATTCTTCATGAAAATAGCCTAAATGCGCAGTTGGTCCACCAAAAGAGGTAAGCCCAAGCCGTGCTGAAACAAGTAATATTTCTAATAGTAGATGGAAGCCTCTAGTTGGATTAGTTTTTTTCATTATTAGCTCCTTTAGATCAACCTTGAATGTAGGGTGGAATAGAAAGCCTCTGCATGAAATAGCTTTCATAGTTGCTTGCGATATTGTGAATATAACATCTTTAATACCATTAACCTACACTACAATAAGAAACTTTACATATGCTTAATATTTTTGTAGCTTCCCACTAGTTACATGAAAGAATTTTTATAAATCAAAAAAAGTTGATTTAATAGCTGCAATTATTTTATTATAGTGTATATACTCTATATATCAAAAAAAATTGATGAAAGGAAAGTTGTATATGGATGCTATTAAGAAGCAATTTGAACAATATGAAAAGCAATTTAAGGCACTAGCTGACCAAAAACGTTTGGAAATACTGTATGCACTTTGCCAACAAGGGCAGACCTGTGTATGTGATTTAACAGAAACTTTTGAGATGAGCCAATCGAAGCTTTCGTATCATCTTAAAATTTTATTAGATGCGAACTTGATTACAAAAGAAACGAAAGGTACATGGAGCTATTACGACTTAAATGATGTAGAAGTAAATAATTTACTATCCGAAGAACTTTGTTGTGTCTTTAGAAAAACTGGAAAAGGCTCTTGTTGCTAATTTTTTAACCTATAAATCGAATTTTTTTGATTAAATAAAATTATTGGAGGCATAACGTATGAAGTATGTTCATATTGGCGTTAATGTGACAAATTTAGAGAAATCAATGGCATTTTATCAAAAGGTATTTGGCGTAGAGCCTGTGAAGGTAGAAGAGGACTATGTGAAATTTTTATTAGAAAAGCCAGGGCTTAACTTTACCTTAAATGTTCGTAATGAAGTGAAGGGGAATCAAGTCAACCATTTTGGCTTCCAAGTTGAAACAGGCGAAGAAATACGCTTCCATAAAGCACGGCTTGAAAAAGAAGGGTTCTTTACACAAGATGAAATGGATACAACATGTTGCTATGCTGTTCAAGATAAATTTTGGCTAACAGACCCAGACGGGAATGAGTGGGAATTTTTCTTTACAAAAGCAGATTGTGACACACATAAAATAGAAGCTGCTTGTTGTTGCTAAATGGGGGTAATTTAGTGATTACAGCAATATTGGCAACAGCACTATTTTTAATAACACTTATTTTAGTCATTTGGCAACCAAAGGGGTTAAATATTGGTTGGAGTGCCTGTGGTGGAGCGATTGTTGCGCTCTTACTAGGTGTAGTAGGCTTTAGCGATGTAGCGGATGTTATTGGCATTACATGGAACGCTACGCTTTCTTTTGTCGCCATTATTCTTATCTCTTTAATTTTAGATGAGATTGGCTTGTTTGAGTGGGCAGCTCTTCATATGGCAAAAATTGCGAATGGCAACGGGATTAAAATGTTTGTTTATATTAGTTTGTTAGGAGCGATTGTGGCTGCTTTATTTGCAAATGATGGTGCAGCATTGATCCTAACACCAATTGTACTGGCAATGGTGCGCAATTTACAATTTAGTGAAAAAATGATTTTCCCATTTATTATGGCAAGTGGCTTTATCGCAGATACAACTTCGCTTCCATTTGTTGTTAGTAACTTAGTCAATATTGTATCAGCAGATTTCTTTCAGATTGGCTTTGCAGAATATGCTTTTAGAATGGTACTGCCAAATCTTTTTTCCATTATAGCGACTATCACTGTCTTGTTTCTTTATTTTAGAGGAAATATCCCTAAAAGATATGATTTATCGAAGCTAAGAAAACCGACAGAAGCGATAAGGGATAGGATGATGTTTCGTCTGTCATGGCTTATTTTAGGGCTGTTAATGCTCGGCTATTTTTCGAGCGAATTTACGAAAATACCTGTTTCCATTATTGCTGGGAGTATTGCTATTTTCTTTTTAGTAATGGCTCATAGAAGTTCCGCTGTACATACAAAGAACGTTCTTAAAGGAGCACCTTGGGCAGTGGTTTTCTTCTCTATCGGTATGTACGTTGTCGTATATGGTTTAGGAAATGCTTGGCTTACAGAATCATTAGCTATGATCATTCAAGCAACCGCTGAACAAGGCTTATTTATCGCAACAATCGGTATGGGGTTTATTGCCGCTTTCCTATCATCCATTATGAATAATATGCCAACTGTTATGATTGATGCATTAGCTATTGCCGAAACTTCTACAAGTGGTACGTTACGTGAAGCGTTAATTTATGCCAATGTGATTGGCTCTGATTTAGGACCCAAAATTACACCGATTGGGTCATTAGCAACATTAGTGTGGCTGCATGTACTGTCACAAAAAGGCGTGAAAATCTCATGGGGTACTTATTTCAAAATAGGGATTCTTTTAACCATTCCAATCTTATTTATAACACTAACAGGACTATATCTTACATTATTAATGAAGTAATCAGAATATAGCGATTGCTAAATTGGACGTCGATGATTAGATAATTTCTTTTTCTGTAAATATATGACTATTATAGAGGTGGCTGAATACGTATTTTGTTAAATTTTGGAAAATATAATATATACTATATCATAGTATGATTATGCAAAAGAATTATGGAATGGAGGGTAGGCTTGATTTGAAAAGGGAACGATTACTTAGTATGCCAGCAGTTGTAGGGCTAGGTTTAGCAGCTTGATGTAACAGCAATATCGTTGTCTGCGGAGAATGGGGTGGCAACGCTTCATGATATTTATCTAGACGCGAAGTTATCTGTAGCAGAGAAAAAATTTAAGCTTGTTTACGATATAAATGGCTTTGATGATAATAATTCAACAAGTGCAAAATCTGGTATAATCTTGCTAAATGAATCCTCTGATGAGATTTTTACTTAAAAGGAGGAATTAGGAGGGTGGTAGTTTATGGAGATAAAACCAATTTCGTTTAAAAATTTAGGAACTATTGCTAGTTTGCAAGTCCATCAAAATCAAAAGCCTTTTCAATTGGAAGAAATGAGAACAGATTATAAGCAAGGTAAAATTGAAGCATCACGTAAAAGTTATGCTGAATTAGTACAATCCTATAGCAATATTCGTAGAGAGATAAGCCCAACAAAACTCGTTAACGAGCAAACCAATTCCATTGATATTGCGAATGGTGTGTACTATCATCTAGGTTTAGTAAATGGAAAACCTCTGAATGGGACACTTTTAACTGGTGGCGGTTTTAATTCAAATTTCAGTCCTATGATATGGGATAATCCAAACTCTAATGTTGTAACACCAGAGCAACGAGAAGCCCTTAAAATACATCGCTCTTATTCACAAGTTGAACGTCAAGGAGCCAATGAACTTGTGAATGTTTTCATGAGGCTTGCTCGTATGACCGATGGAAATGCTGTAGCAAATGCCAATAATGATAAAATGTTCACACAACATTTTCCGAAGTTTGCGGAAGGAGTAGGACTTGATTTAAGTAAGCCCTTCACTATTAATGGCAAGTCATTTATGTATTCAAAGGGGGTATTACAGGCACTAAATAACGAAGTTTAGAGATGGTAGTATTGGTATTGTCAGTTCCGCATTTACTCATAAAACATACCTACCTGTTTCCATTTGTTGATATAACACCTGAGGAGTATGAGCAGCAGAAAAAAATAAGTGTTATACCTTATGCTTCTGCCCCACCTTTCAGTTATGTAGAAGTTTATGTAGCAGTATCAACTAATTACCCTACTTATGAGTATTTTAGCCAAAATCAATTATCTTTTGTTCAAGACCATGGTGGAGCTGAAATATACATCGTAACAGAAGAAATCGGTTATGGACATATAAGAAAAGCAGAATTAAACGGTAGTAAACTAACAGAAAAACAACGCTTATTTATAGATTATAATAATGATACTATTGTAGATGGTTACTATATTTGGTGAGATGCTAGTGGCTACGAGGATGGCTCTTTCTATTATGAAAATACATCTACGAATTACCCATGGAATAAAATGTTTGATTCAATGTATATTAAGTAAATATTAATAGGAAAGGGTGAAAATAGAATGGTAAACGCAATTACTGCTCAGCAACTTGGTTCTTGGTACACTGTCAGTCAGCGTATGACAACATCGTCACAGCAAGCTTCATTTTCAATACAAAAGGTAAATGACACAACACCTTCTACTACAAATAACAATGTGTGGGAGGAGCTTTCACAAACGTATAATATACGAAATGCTACATTTAATGAAATAAAAGAAATAGCAAGTACACTCCATAAAGCAGGTGCAATTTCTGGTAGGGATGTAGCGATCTTAACATTTGATTATGACAGAGCTGCGAATGATATTGGAAGATATGCACCAATATCTGTTTCTACTAATTTCAGCCTGTATGAAACGGATGCAGATGAACTTGGTCGAAGGGATTGGATTGCTGAGTTTGGTGCACGCGCACAAAAAGACCTTCAATTTGGAAATTTAGTAGGTTATTCTGCGAAAACAAAAATACTGAATATTTTGCAGCAGCTAGAAAAGTAAGCTAGGCATTTCATTTAGGTGATAAATATAAATAAAGAGTAGCAAATGAGTAGTCATTCAAAGTAAATTTTACTTTTGAAGATACCAACTTTGCTACTCTATTTTTGTCATTATTTTAGTTAGCAAAGGAAAAGAGTTTAAAAACTGGAGTGTCCTTATCTTCATCATAGTTATCTAGTGTGTAAAGTTGATTTGCTTCCTGAGGTGTAAGGTCAGAAAAGGTTGATTCTTGTGCTTGTTGTTTTCGCTTTTGTCGATAAACATCAACCGCTTCATGCTTTAATACTTGTTTACAAAAGCTATTAAATGCACAACGCACTTGCCACTCGGTACGAATAGATTCCATGCGCTCACCTCTCTTCACTAGCGCAAAGGTGTCGGTGATTTCCCCTTTCATAACCTTCAACGGAATTTTTTCTAAAATGCCAAAACTATGATGAAAATTTTTAGACTTTGAAGTAAAAAGTTGAATCTAAGTCAAGTAGATATAAAACAGCATTCAAATAGGTTTTATGTAATAAGGGAATTTAGGTAATAAGAGATGGTTGGAATGTCAACACTAAACTAGACAAAAATTATGTGGGCTGTAGCTTGAATTCCATCGGCGTTAAATAGCCCAAAGTTCCATGGATACGGATGTTATTAAACCAGTGAACATAATCATCCAGTTCAAGAGCGAGCTGTTGAAGGGAAGAGAAGTGGGCTTGGTTGGCGAATTCGGTTTTAAATACCTGAAATGTCGCTTCGGCCACGGCGTTATCATAAGGGCAACCCTTCATACTTAACGAACGCTGGATACCAAACGTTTCAAGTGCTTCAGAAATCAGCTTGTTATCGAATTCCTTCCCTCGATCGGTGTGAAACATGTTCACTTCATTTAGGTTCGTTTTCATACTTGCTAATGCTTTATACACAAGGTCTGCTGTTTTGTTTTCTCCAACACTATGACCAATGATTTCTCGATTGAAAAGATCAATAAATAAGCATACATCGTGCCACTTTTTTCCGACACGGACGTATGTTAAATCACTAACAACGACAGCTAATTGCTTGTCCTGTTTGAATTTTCGTTGTAATTCATTCTTTACTGGTGCTTCATTACCGTTTGATTTATGTGGCTTAAATTGCGCTACTGTGTAGTTTGAAACCAAGCCGATTTCACGCATTAAACGGCCAATTCGGCGTCTTGAAACTTGTTTTGGCTCTGCTAATTTCATTAGTTCCTTTTTGATTTTGCGTGTACCATAGTTATTTCGACTGGCTTTGAAAATACGTGCAATTTCTTTTGAAAGAGCCGCATCTTCTGCTTTTTTCGCACGTTCACCCGATAAATCTGCATGGTAGTAATACGTGCTTCTTTTAATCTCGAGGACGGCACACATTGCTGATACCGAATACTTGTGAGCGTTATGACGAATCACATTTATTTTCGTCCCATGATCAGCGCCGCTTGCTTTAAAATATCGTTTTCCATCAGTAAGCGTTGATTTTCTTTTCGTAAGCGATTCAGTTCATTTTCTTCTTCTGTACGGTTATCCTTTGCAGCGAAAGAACCGGTTGCTTGGTGATTTTTGATCCATTTATCTAAGGCTGACGCAGTTAAATCGTATTCACGGACAATATCTGCACGTGACTTTCCGTTTTCATAAAGCTTCACCATTTGCAGTTTAAATTCAGGTGTAAATGTTCGACGTTGACGTGTTATAAAAGCACGCTCCCTTTATTTAATAGTCTAAGTTTACAACCCCTCATTTATTCTGTCTAACTTAGTGTAGCCTATCCACTACTAGGTCATCGTTTTGAGTACTGTATCACCTAAACTGCTAATTTCCGAAGTGCTTATTATATAATATGGTAAGCCATTTTAAAATATCTATTTATAATCACTAGCGTCGCATTAAAATAATCTAACACATTCAAGGAGATTGAATTTTCTGTAATATAAGCCAAGCACAAAAAAATCCTTTATACTGGTTGGGCGGTAGGTAACCATCCAAATCCAAAATAAAGGACACATACATGAATAAGTTTACACGAAAAACATCCTTTGAACAATGGCTTTCACCAATTTCTACTACAAAACTTGCGGAATTGGTTGAAATCCATCAATTAAATGCCTATACCAAGAAGCTACACATTACTTCCTTCTTGAAATTACTGCTGTTTGCGCAGCTAAATGAAATTGAAAGCTTACGTGCGGTCAGTGAAACACTGTTTTCAGATGACCTTCAACAAGCAACTGCATTGGATTCTATCAGCTTTTCACAACTAGGCCGCCGATTGAATCAAGTCCCAACTGAAGTTTTTCAACAGGTGTTTCTCGATTTAGTCACGCAAATTCATAAGAAGTCGCAGTATGAACAACGTCGTAAGGACTCGACACCGCTGAAAATCATGGATTCGAGTACATTGCCACTTCATTTAAACCATCACAAATGGGCTGAATTCCGCAAAACCAAATCGGGCATCAAGCTTCATTTGCGCTTTGTTTTCTTAGAAAAAGGCTGTTCCTACCCAGATAAAGCGGTGCTAACAAACGCGAAAGAACACGATCGAGGCCAGCTAGAAGTACTCGTTGACGACAAGGAATGCCTGTACGTGTTTGACCGTGGTTACTTGGATTACGAACGCTTTGATCGCATGACAGACGATGGTTATTTCTTCGTCTCTCGCTTGCGGAAAAACGCTGTTATTCGTGTAGTTGAACGGTTTGAACGTTCAAAAGATTCACTTGTCTCATCGGATGAGATGATTTTAATTGGCAGCACACAAAATCGAGCAGAAAATGTCTTTCGTCGCATCCAAGTGTTGGATTCAAGAGGAAACGAACTGCAACTCATCACCAATCGGTTCGACCTCAGCGCTGACGAAATCGCGGAATTGTACAAATCACGCTGGGCCATCGAGCTGTTTTTCAAATGGTTAAAGCAGCACTTGAACATCAAAAAGTTCTACGCGCAGCGTGAGCAAGGTGTGCACAACCAAGTGTACATCGCGCTGATTGTCTATTGTCTGCATGTGCTAGCACAGCTGAACACAAACAGCTCAAAAACGTACTGACAAATCAGTCGTTTACTCCAAGCAGCACCGTGGAAATCCGCTCACTTATGGATTCGAAAAATCGCCGGAAAAGTAGTACCATAAAGGCTTGACCATTTCTGTCGCATTCGCCAAAAGTTATAGTAAAAAAATGGATGATTACTACCGCTGTTCAAGTGTCTTTGTTTTTCTTCTCAAACGGAAAAATAAAAAAACAGAAAATTCAATTAAAATTTATGCAACGCTAGTGATTTATAATATATACTAAACTCAAACTTAAAGTTTGAAGTTAGAGTTGTTTAAGAAGTAATCTTTAGAAGGGAGGCTATAATAATTTATACTACAATAATTAGAAAAGGACTATATAAATGAGGGGTGTTAAGTATTTATGGATCAATCGTTAGCTATTCGGAATATTAAAATTGTTCTGAGAATATTAAATGTATTATTAATATCTACAATAGTAATCATATCTTCATTAATTTTATTACTCTTGGGTGTATTAATTGTAGCTTTAACAGTCTCTGGTGATAAGATTAGTGAACTAGTTTTACATTCTAACATTGACATTTCTTTTAATTTTAATGGAATAACGATTCTTTTAAATAAAGATATTGTAAGTAATTTTGTTTATGATAAAAGTGAAACTATCTTATTAATAATACTCTCGACGATCTTTACCTTGGTTATTATGTCAATTCTTGTTTTATTAAAAAAGTTTATTAAAGCAGTAATTGCTGGGGATATATTTACTGTTAGAAATAGTAAAAGAATAGAGTTGGTAGCATATAGTTTATTGGTTTTAAGTTTTTTAAGTAATACGGTTCATGCATACTTAATTTCAACTGTATTACATATGTTTTTAAATAATAATGAATTACAAAATATTGAATGGATTCAATCAGTTTCTCTTAGATTTTTTGATATAAATTGGAGTATACTACTTTGTAGTTTTATAGTTTGGACAATAGGTAGGATATTTAGATATGGATCTTTTTTACAAGAAGAGTATGATGCAACAGCATAGGAAGTGAAGAGATTGGCGATTATAGTAAGGTTGGACCGTGTATTGGCTGATAGAAAAATGCAATTAAGTGAGCTTGCAGAAGCAGTAGATATTTCGATTGTCAATTTATCTAATTTAAAAACGGGGAAGGTAAAGGCAATACGTTTTTCTACTTTAAATGCAATTTGTAAAGTTTTGCAATGTCAGCCAGGGGATATTTTAGAGTATGCTGATGATACCAATGAATAAAAAAATATATTTTCTAAAATGGGGCTGGGACAAAACCCATTCCCAAATTTAAAAGCCGGTGAAATTTTACTGATTGTAAAATTTCACCGGCTTTTATTTTCGGATTAAAAATAAGGACCTCTTCTGATAAAATTAAGTTACCACACAAAATCAATCTATATATAAGGTGATTAACTTTTAGACTTACACTCTTTTTCTTCGTTTTCCTGTATACTATTCTTAATAGATATGAAACGGAGAAAAATGATGCGTAAAATTGTCCTAATTCCTGAAGAACAAATTCCTGCTGCTTTAGAAGAATTAAAGCTTGTCATGAAAGAAGAAAACAATCATAAAATGTTCGTTCGCTACCAAGTGATTTATATGTTACTTTCCGGCGAATCGTATGAAAAAATTGTCGACTATACAGGTCTTTCTTTAGCGACGCTGTTCAATTATCGCAAAGCTTATTGTGAAAAAGGGATCGCTGGACTTGGACGTAAAAAACAACCTGGTCGAAAGCGTCATTTAACGGCTGAACAAGAAGCACGAGTCGTCGCGACAATTGTCAACCAAACGCCTAAAGATGCTGGTTTTCCCGTTGAAATGAACTGGACAGCGCCTCTTCTTCGCGATTGGATTGAGCGAACATTTGGTGTGTCTTTTTCTGTACGTGGGACACGTGATTTATTGTACCGTCTTGGTTTAAGTTATACGAAACCAACGTATACATTGGAAAAAGCAGACCCCCTCAAACAAGCAGTTTTCCTTGAAAAATTTGAACAGGCGAAAAAAAACTAATTCATGGTCAAATTGATCGTATTTTATTTGAAGACGAGTCAATGATCCGTGATTACCAAGCGATTTCCAACACGTGGTTTCTTAAAGGTCAACAAAAAATCATTCCAACATATGGCCGACATCAAGGGGTTAAGCTAATTGGTACATTGGATTACGAAACGGGCGATGTATTTTGCGTGCAAGAAGAACAATATACCGCTGTTGAATTCCTAAGTTTTTTAGAAAAAGTCATCGCTCGTTATCCGAATGAACGCATCGTGATGGTATTAGACAATGCGCGCATACACCATGCGAAATTGATTCAACCATTTTTAGAAAAGTATCAAGATTTCTTTGAATTTCTGTTCCTTCCGCCGTACAGTCCCAATTTAAATTTAATCGAAGGACTGTGGAAATGGATGAAGACAACGGTGATCCACAATGTCTTTTACTCAAATGTCGGAAAGATTCAACGTGCTGTCCAAGGCTTTATCCAAATGATTAATCAAACACCTGAAAATACGGTGAATAGGCTGTGCTTGAAACTCTAATTTTCTTTCACCGTATATATAGAAAGAAGGATCCTTATGTTTAAAGATTATAACATGAATCAACTTGTTTTACCGCTGGATGTCGAAATAAAATTACAAGAAAATGATATCGCCTTCTCTATTCATCAATTAGTGGAAAGTATCCCCTCAGAAGCTTTCGCTCCTTTTCTTCAACAAACTGGCTGTCCAGCGTATCATCCACGTATGATGTTAAAGCTCATTTTATGTGGTTATACCCAATCGGCTTTCTCCGGTCGTCGAATCGAGGACCTCACAAAAGATAGCCTACGTATGATGTGGCTGGCACAAGGCTATCAACCAAGTTATCGTACCATCAATCGTTTCCGTGTTCACCCATTGACAAAGGAGCTGCTTCGTCAATGTTTCGTGCAATTCCGTTGTCAATTGGTGAAGGAAGACCTGATTGCGCAAGAAGCCATTTTTATTGACGGCACGAAAATCGAAGCAAATGCGAACAAGTTCACCTTTGTGTGGAAACGTTCAATTGAAAAATATGAAGCGAGTTTGGTGGAAAAATCAAACCAGCTGTATGAGGAATTACTGCAACAACAAATTATACCAGCCATCGAACAAGAAGTGGAAACGCAGCTGTCCATCACTGAATTAAAACAAGTGGCAGAAAAATTAGAAGAAGTCGTAGCCGACTATACAGAAAGAATCGAGCAATCCGAAGAGGCCCAAGAGCGAAAGCAGCTGCGCAGCGAACGGAAAACGCCAAAACAACAATGGAAACAAGTAAACGAGTGGATCACACGCAAACAGAAATATGAACAGGATTTTGCGATTTTCGGCAAACGAAATAGCTATGCCAAAGCAGGGACTCTCTACCGTCAACGAAAAGTAGATATAGAACCAGTTTTTGGATGTCTGAAGGCTAATTTAGGTTTTACTCACTTTTCGGTTCTTGGCCAATCGAAGGTAGAAAACGAAATTGGCTTCGCTTTGATGGCCGTGAATCTACGAAAGTATGGGAGGAAGAGGAAATTTTCTGCCAATTTTTCCACCCACACATCAAAAAATCGAAATCACCTGATGCGATTTCGATTTTTTGTATGGACTAGAACTATTTATGTCCCAGCCTCTTCTTAAATTTGGGAATGGGTTTTGTCCCAGCCCCATTTTTTTGTGCTGTCTTAAGAAGAACCTTATTCATTTTTCGCACTCACAAGTGAAACATAAAAATTACGCTGTTGAGAAGGTTGTATTTTGATAAGTTTCTAAATAAAGGATATTTATTTGATTGACCATTATTCAAAACAAAAAACTTATTGAAAATCGGAATTTTTGAATAATTTATGAAAATGAATAAAAAATTAATGTTTTTCGTTAAAAAAATATTGATTGTAATTAAATAGAAGGTGTATATTAGTTTTAAAGAAAAACAAATATTCCGAAAATGAGGGTGTGTATATGTTAAAGAATAACTTTTGTTTTGATAAGAATGTTAGGATGTTTGAAATCGAAGGGATTAAAATGATTGGCAACACGGCAAATGGGTCAATTATAGGGCTTGATGATGATGGGGATGAATTAGTTCAAAAGTTAATGAATGATCAGTCACTAACAGAAGAAGATTTAAATGAAAAGACAGTACAGATTTTAGAATGTATGAAGGACTTAGGGTTTTTTGAAGGAGCTAGTAATGACAGTAAATTAAAGGCTGCTTACTTACATTTAACAGATCGCTGTAATTTAAATTGTATTGGCTGTTATTCATATGTTGAGAATCGTAATACACAAGATGTTTTACCATTTGAAAGTATATGCAGAATACTAGATGAGTTAACGAAAAATGGAGTAGAAGAACTTGTGTTTTCCGGTGGAGAACCCTTTATTAGGAAAGATATTGCTGACATTTGCCGCTATGCAAAAGAAGTGGCAAACATAAAGTCTTTAAGTGTTATTACAAACGGAACTATGCTTTATGAGCGCCATTTAAATGCACTCCAATATATTGATATCTTAAATATATCAATAGATGGCTATAATGAAGAAACTCAATTTATTAGGGATACAGGAATTATGAAGCGAATTGTTTCAAATATTGAATATTTAAAACCTCTAGTATCACTCAATTTAATTGCAACTATTCATAAAAGGAACTTGGAATATGCGCAAGAGTATATTAATTTCGCAAATGATTTAGGAGTTCGACTTTCATTTAGTATTTTTACAGTTGATCCAAATAATGAAGAGTTCAAGGATTACATTTTTGATAATAAATCACTTGTTGATTTTTCTAAAAAGGTTCTAACGTTTGATGAAGATGTTCCAATTATGGATATGCCAACTGGCGAAGTCTGTTTAACTTGCCGAGGTAATTGTGAAGTAGGAAAAGAGATGGTCAGTATTGCCGCTGATGGATCGATTTATCCTTGCCATATGCTACATGATAATGAACTTCGAATGGGAAATATTTTACAAGATGAATTAGGCAGCATATTAAAATCTGAAGAAAACGTATTTAATTTCTTGACTGTTGAAGAGGTTAATGGCTGCAAGGATTGTTCGTATCGCTACTTATGTGGGGGTGGATGTAGGGGGAGAAGCTGGTTATATAATAAAACATTAACCGATAGAGATTCGTATTGTCCTTTCATTAAAACTTTTTATCGAGGGACAGTGAAACGATTGAAAGAAACTATAACTCAGTAAACTATAGAACCTTGAAAGGAGATGAATTTCATATGTTATTCGCGACTAAAAAAGCTGAAGCAAAACCAAACTGCGTTAGTGTGGGATACTTTGTTTGTGTAAGTTATGGTAAAGACTGGTAAATTGAGGAACTATAGCTCAATGAACTTTAGAAATTTCACTTGAAAGGAGGTGGATTTACATATGTTATTCGCGACTAAAAAAGCTGAAGTAAAACCAAACTGTGTTTCTGTTGGGTTTGTTGTTTGTGTAAGTTATGTCAAAGATTGGTAATTTTCTAATAGGTAGCTTTTACATGCTATAAAAGCTACCTATTCAATATTGTGAGGTGATGATTATGTTATTGCAATTTGATAATGTCACAAAGATATATAAATCATCTACTACAAAAGCCTTAGATAATTTCTCTACAGAAATTAGAGGTGGAGAAGTCGTGGGCTTAATTGGTAAAAATGGTTCGGGAAAAACTACATTAATGAATTGTTTAACAAATAATATACATTTAACTTCAGGTGAAATTCATTATAAAGGAAAAAACCTGATGGAGAACAAAAATGAAATTTCAGAATTTGGTGTTTTAATAGAAAGTTCCTTTGTAGACTATTTAAATGCCTATCAAAATTTAGAACTATTATTGATTGCTGAGGGTTTAAGTAATAAAAAAGAAATTAAAGTAGAAATTGAAAGAGTTCTAAATCTTGTTGGTTTATTAAATCGTAAACAGGATTATGTAAAAAGTTTTTCATTTGGAATGAGGCAAAGACTGGGGCTAGCACAAGCATTGTTACGTGATAAAAGAGTTTTAATTTTAGATGAGCCCTTAGTGGGGTTAGACGTTATAGGGCGAAATTTAGTGAAAAATTTGATAGTTGATTTAGCAAAGAAAGAAGGCAAAGCAATTATATTCTCAGATCACAACTTAAGCGAAGTTAAAGATGTTTGTGATCGAATTATCTATATCGAAAATGGTGTAAAAGTTTTTGATGATGTCTTTGATGATAATAAAAGATATATTGTGGAAATTGACGAACGTTCCAAAGTCTTTGAAAGTGAAAATTATCAGCGTTCAGATGAAAATTGTATAGTTATAAAAGAAAAAGAGCAATTAAATGAAGTAATTACTCAAATTGTTCAACAAGGGATACCTATAGTTGATATTAAAGTAAATGAATCTTCCTTAATGGAACTGTTCAAAGGGGAGTAAATTATGGTGAACTTTAATACAGTCTACAAAATAGAATGGAAAAAATTGATAAAAAGAAGAGAACTTATAGCATTTGTAACTATGATAGGAATCCCTTTACTATACAGTTTAGGGGCATATTTCGAATCCTCAATTATAGTTTTTAATAGTGATGAAAAAGAATATGCAGGAAGCTTTGTAATAAATATGCTCATATTTGGTAAAATGTTATTCATTTACTTTTTAATTGCTGCTTTATTTGCAACAAAATCATTGGGAGGAGAAATAGAGAACCGTAGTATTCTGCTATATACACAACGTATACCAAATAGAGCAAAAATATATCGTGCAAAGCTTGTAAGTATGTACAGTGCAGTTATTTCTGTAATTATATTTTATTCGATTATCTCTTTAATACTATATTACTCTTTCGTAGTACATAGAGAAGATATTGCAACAAAGCAATTTATAAGAGCTGATGAATTTTTAAATTTATTATATGTTGGGTTAGGTATAGCATTTCTGTATTTACTTGTTATTTCGTTTAGTATGATGTTAAGCACAATCTTAAAATCTAATACAGCCACAATCATATTTTGTTTAATATTCATAGTACTTACATTTATGGCTAATTTCCCGGTGTTTAAATATATATCATTTGATTACTATCTAGGTGAATTAATTGATATGAATTTTACAAGTAATTACGAACTTACTAAATTCTTTTTAACATATGTAGTTCTTATACTAGTAATGATTATTACTAGCAATAGAATTGGGATATATCTTTTTACAAGGAGGGACTTGTAAATGAACTCATATAGTGGCCATATAACCACCTCTAAAGACAAATCTAATATAGTTATCGACATTCTATTTGTTCTCTTTTTACCTCTTCTCTTAGTACCACTTTTGGGATTGATCTTATATTTCTCATTTCCCAATGTCGATTCTAGAGCATTTAGTATTTTCGTAGTTTTCTTAAGTATGGCGTCTGGCTTCTGTATACTTCCTTATATTTACATGAAAAAGAAATATGATCTAACTATTGGTGATTTTGGTATTAGAGCGCTAAATATAAAAACAGCAATAATAGGAATTGTGTATTTAATTTTACTAGAAGTCTACCTGTTTTATACTGGCCACACAGTCTCATTTCTTGTA
Organism: Lysinibacillus sp. FSL K6-0232; assembly: GCF_038008325.1. Classification (NCBI taxonomy): domain Bacteria; kingdom Bacillati; phylum Bacillota; class Bacilli; order Caryophanales; family Bacillaceae; genus Lysinibacillus; species Lysinibacillus sp. FSL K6-0232. Next base: position 1,711,349 of record NZ_JBBOYW010000001.1, read on the forward strand.
GTTAACAGTATTCAAATGGCTATAGTAGCATTTACAGAAGAATTTTGGGCAAGAGGGGCAGTGTGTTATTTATTGTATAAAATTTCTAACAGGCCTTGGTTTATTATTTTGTTGAGCAGTTTGTTTTTTGCATTTTTAACTCATATTAATGAGCCATTTATAGATAATTTACTTTATAGATTGCCGGGTGCTTTAGTAATGGGGATTATATATGTCCGAACTCGAAATCTACTGTATACTATATTATTCCACTTCTCTTATAACATGATTTTTATTTAGGGGGGATATTAAATGAAAAATAAAATTCTTTACTTCTTGACGGTGATCGTTCAAATTTCATTTTTCGTAATATTTTTATTAATGGAAGAAATAGATGTAATCCAGTTATTAATACTTATTTTTTTCCCAATGATAATAAGTGTTATTCTTTTACTGTTTGTTAACTTGCCAGAAAAGAAACCATATATAAGTTTTATTTTATTCGCATTACCAAATCTTTTATTCAGTATTGCTACTACTGTAGTTATTCAGCCGCGTATAGATGGGATTTTAGAAAGAAGTATGAAGTATCAATCAGGTAATTTAGAGGTTACAGCTAGTAACTCGATTTTTGGATCGTTATTATTAATTCTAATGGGCAGTTTTATTCTGCACTATGTTTTCGGTCAGTTAAAGTTTAGATTAAGTAGGACTTAAATATGAAAATGATTCGATGGAATCCCCAATTTATTTTTGTTTTAATATTACAGTTTTTTGCTGCTTCTGTATCTGTATTATTCCCAATTGCGTTAATGTATATTACAGACAGTTTAGTTGAATTAAAAATCGAAAAGTTGTTTCCGTTATTTGGAGTGTGTTTATTGCTGGGCATTGGACAAATGGTATTGCAATATTTTGCAGGAGTTATGGGGAATATCTATATTGCAAATTGTATGATCAATTTGAGAAGTACACTACATCGAGCAATGATTAGCACTTCATATGATGAATTTAAAAAGTACAACACAGAAGAATATAACACCTTATATTTTTCAAATCTTAATCAATTAGAGACAAACTACTACTCGTCTATTTTTAGCATAATAAATAAAGGGCTTTTATTAGGCTGTTCTATTGTAACTTTAATCATATTACAGCCTATTTTGACATTAGCCCTTGTCTTTATTATAGGATTAGTGAGTATATTACCAGTATTGTTTTCTAAACGTATTATCAGATTGAAAGAGGATCATATTTCTGCAAATGAACAATATGTCAACATCATTCAGGAGATGATAGCGGGCTTTCCTATAATAAGAGTGTATAGAAAAGCAGATATTTTTAGTTCTAGAGGAGATAAAGTAGTAAAAAGCTTAGAAATTAAAAATATGAAGCTACAAAATATGATTATTTTAGCTAATGTATTGTTTGGAAGTATAACGATAGTAATGATGTTAGTTATTTTCTTGTTTGGAGGGTACTTAGTAAGCCAAAAATTACTTACAATCGGAGCACTCATTGCATTCATTCAATTAATAATGTATGTTGTTGAACCGGCTATTAGCATAGCGCAAGAGTTTAATAAAGTTAATTCTACTAAACCTATTAGAAAGCAAATGCAATTCATTTCAGATCTACCGGTAGCTCAATATATGCATCTTGAAAATGAAGAGATTTCTACTATAAAGTTACGAAATGTTTCCTATTACTATAGTAATAATGAGAAACCATTATTCAAAGAATTGAACCTTTGTTTTGAAAAAGGGAAATCATATGTTTTAGTTGGAGAAAATGGGTCAGGTAAATCTACATTATTAAAAATTATAGCTGGATTAATCGAAAAATATTCTGGAGAATTATTGGTTAATGATGTACAACAGAAAGGCCCTTATTTATCAGTAGGTTACGTTGACCAAAATAACTTTTTATTTAAAGATACATTATTGAATAATATTCAGTTGTTTCAAGATAACGATACGGATATAAAATCCTTACTAAAGCATTTAAAATTTGACCAGCTTGAGGAAAGACTTAAAACAGACGTTGGTTATAATGGAGAGTATTTATCGGGAGGACAACGTCAAAAGGTGGCTATTGCAAGAGCAATTTTAGATAATCCCCAAGTAATACTGTTAGATGAACCGAGCTCAGCTCTAGATAAGGAAAATGTTAAGGTACTTCACAAAGTGATAAGTACACTAAAGGATTGTATTTGCATTATGGTTACCCATGATGAAGAATTGATCTCGTCTGCATTTGATGTAATCATTAAGTTGAAAGATGGAGAAGTCGAAATCTATGATTCAACTTATATAGGTAGTGAATGATATTAATCATAATTCTATGTTGATTATTTAATAATCCCGATTATTTAAATCGAGTATTTAGTTTTTAAGATAGGAGCCATTGATACATCAACATTTATAGAGGGAGGGTAGACATTATGAAAGAGTATAAATTTGAGCGGATTAAACTAAAAGGCCTACCAGGATTTTATACGAAACCTCAAGAAGACTATATAGAGATTATAAACGAGAATGTAAAAGAAGGATGGGAAATAGTGCAACTATTCGCTCCTCCATTTTCCTTTTATGGAGGAGCAAAATATATTGACCTTATTTTTCAACGTGAAAAAAATTAAGTATAGATAAAAACATCCGTTTGCTAATAAGGTAAACGGTTTTTTGATGTAACAAGTATAGCTATCATAGTTCAAAGTGTTATGTCTAACGATGGTTTTTGTTTTGCAAATGGAGTACTGGTATGTCAACACTAAACTAGACAATTTTTTTAAGGTGTCTATGTTTGTACTCAATTGGGCTTTCATATCCAAGGGTTCCATGAATTCTTATGCTATTAAACCAGTGAACATAGTCCTTTAACTCCCTTGTTAATTCTTCTAAACTACTAAAATGTCTGCCCTTCACAAACTCTGTTTTGATGATTTTGAATGTTGCTTCAGCTACTGCATTATCATACGGGCAGCCCTTCATACTTAAGGATCGTTGGATATTAAAAGTCTTTAAAGCATCATCAATCAAATTATTTTTAAACTCATTTCCACGATCCGTATGAAAAAGCTGTATCTTATTAAGATCGACTTTGATAGAAGCTAACGCACGATAAACGAGTAATGCATCTTTATTTGGCCCTGTACTAAAACCGACGATTTCCCGATTAAAGAGATCGACAAAGACACATACGTAGTTCCATTTTTGATTGACTCTTACGTACGTTAAATCGCTAACGATTGTGGTCATTTCTTGTTCCTGTGCGAATGCACGATTTAGTTCATTTGTTTGTTCTGATTCATTACAGGATTTTGTATGTGGTTTAAATTGAGCGATTGTGTATGAAGAAACGAGACCCTGCTCCTGCATGATGCGCCCAATTCTTCGCCTGGAAACAATATGACCGCGCTTTTTTAATTCTACTTTGATTTTACGTGTTCCATAGTTCTGACGGCTTGCGTGAAAAATATCGATTACATCAGAGGTAACGGGATCCTCCGATACTCTTTCTTTTGCTTCATAATAACAGGACATTATCCTTGAAAAAGCAGGCTATCAACGAGCAGGCTCGACAAATATTGTGTCAGTGAAAAAATAAGTTGTTCAAGAATAGGAGAGGTTTTTCTTGAGTTTATTAATTCGAAATATCACAGTCGTCAATGCAACTCATCGTGCTGAGCAAATGGATGTATGGATGAAGGATGGCAAAATTGCACAAATTGCACAGCATATTGACGCACATACTACACAACAGCTAGATGGCTCAGGAAAATTTTTATTGCCAGGTTTTATTGATATGCATATTCATGGCTCTGCTCAAATGGATACAATGGATGCCTCTGATAAGGGGCTGCACCTGATGGCACAATCATTGTTAAAAGAGGGCACAACAAGCTTTTTAGCCACAACGATCACACAAAGCTATGACAGGATTGAGCGTGCCCTGGCTGTGATTGCACAGTTTCAATCACAGCCAGATGAGGCGGAGCTGCTTGGTATTCATATTGAAGGACCCTTTGTATCGAAGAAGCGTGCAGGTGCACAGCCTCTTGAGTATATGGTGCAACCAGATATGGAAGTATTTCAGAAGTGGCAGGCGCTAAGCGGGCAAAAAATTAAGCAAATTACTATAGCGCCTGAGGAGCCAAATGGTATGGCAGCGGTGCAAGCTATTGCGGCAAGTGGTGTGGTTGTGTCGATTGGTCATGCGGATGCAACATTTGAGCAAATGAAGGAAGCTGTTCGATTAGGTGCAACACAGGGAACCCATTTATACAATCAGATGCGTCCATTCCATCATCGTGATCCAGGTGTTGTTGGGGGTGTACTACTGCTCGATGCACTTAAAGCGGAGCTGATTGTTGACTTTATTCATGCACATCAGGGGGCAGTAGAGATGGCCTATCGTTTAAAGGGTGCAGATGGCATTATTTTAATTACGGATGGCATGCGTGCCAAAGGGATGCCCTATGGTGACTATGATTTAGGTGGTCAAGTGGTGCATGTAACAGCAACAGGGGCGCATTTAGCCAATGGTGCATTAGCTGGCAGTATTTTGACAATGAATCAGGCTGTGTGCAATATGCAGCAAGTCACAAATTGTACATGGGAGGAGCTTGTGAAAATGTCGAGCTTTAATGCTGCCCAGCAATTACAGCTAGCAGCTAAGGGGCAGCTTGTAGAGGGCTATGATGCGGATGCGGTGATAATGGATCAGCATTGTAGCTTGCAGCATACCATTAAGGCTGGGCACATTATGTATAGCGCAATTTAAACAGCGCATTTATTGTTAGAGGGGGGAGAGCTAGTGAGAATTGAACGATTTTCCTCACAGGCAGCACTATATACACGAGCAGCGGCTATTGTCATAGAAGCCAAACAGCATGGTGCTACAACATTTGGGCTGGCAACAGGTGGCACAATGGAGCCACTGTATGCCAATATTTGCAAAGCAGCGATCGATTTTTCACAGTGCATAAGCTTTAATTTAGATGAATATGTTGGGCTAGCAGCAACACATCAGCAAAGCTATGCCTATTACATGCACAAGCATTTATTTCACGCTAAGCCATTTCAAGCCTCCTATTTACCGAATGGCTTAGCGGCTGATCCACAAGAGGAGGCAGCTCGCTATGAGGCTTTATTACAGCAGCATCCAGTAGATTTTCAACTGCTTGGCATTGGTCAAAATGGGCATATTGGGTTTAATGAGCCAGGCACATCCTTTGATTCCGTCACACATCTTGTGACATTGGAAGCCTCCACGCGTCAAGCTAATGCACGCTTCTTCCAATCCATCGATGAAGTGCCAACACAGGCATTGACAATGGGCATTCAATCCATTATGCGTGCAAAATGTATTTTATTAATTGCTGTGGGTGAGGCAAAGCGTGAGGCTTTAGAGCGTGTATTGGCAGCGGATTATACCGAGGAGATACCAGCAATCGTGCTAGCCAAGCATCCAAACGTAATAATTTTAACAGATTTACAGGAAAGAGGCGTATAAACAATGAAAACACAACAATTTACAGTGATTGATCCACTAGGCATTCATGCACGTCCAGCAAGTCAGCTTGTGGCAAAGGCAACACCATTTGCTGCGGCTATCGAGGTGCGTACAGAGGAAAAAACAGCGAACTTAAAATCAATTTTAGGTGTAATGGGGCTGGCACTTAAGCAACATGCACAGTTTACGCTTTATGTAGAGGGCGCTGATGAGGAGCAGGCATTTGAGGCATTAACAACGCTTATCACAGAAATGGGGTTAGCACAATGACAAAGCTTACTGGTATTGCCGCTTCTGATGGCATTGCCATTGCCAAAGCCTATCGTTTTGTCCAACCAGATTTAAGCTTTACAAAAACAACTGTTGACAATATTGAGGCGGAACAGCAACGCTTGGTGGCAGCCCTTGCCAAAGCAGAGCAAGAGCTAGTAGCGATTCAGCAGCAAACATTCAAAAAATTAGGGTCAGAGGAAGCAGCTATTTTTGAGGCACATTTATTCGTTATGAATGACCCAGAATTAATTGGGCCAATTCAGCAAAAAATTGCAGAGGAAGCGATGAATGCAGAGTATGCACTGCATGAGGTTGCCTCTATGTTTATTGCATTATTTGAGGGAATGGATAATGACTATATGCGTGAGCGTGCGGCGGATATTAAGGACGTTTCCAATCGTATTTTAGCCCACTTACTTGGTGTGCATATTCCAAATCCAAGTAATATTAATGAGCAAGTAATTATTGTTGCCAATGATTTAACGCCCTCTGAAACAGCTCAATTGGATCGCGACTTTGTGCTAGGCTTTATTACAGAAATTGGTGGTCGTACCTCGCATTCTGCGATTATGGCACGCTCTCTAGAAATTCCAGCGGTAGTAGGAGCAGCATCGGCTACAGCAGCGATTCAGGCTGGTGATTTAGTCATTGTCGATGGCTTAGCAGGAGAAGTGCTTATTAATCCAGATGCAGCAACGGTGGCTCTTTATCAGGAAAAAGCACAGCGCTATCGTACTGAGCAAGCTGAATGGTCAGCCTTTGTTCATCAGGAAACGGTATCCAAGGATGGCGTCCATGTGGAGCTAGCAGCGAATATTGGCTCACCAAATGATTTAGCAAGCGTGCTGCGTCATGGTGCTGAGGGAATCGGCTTATACCGTACAGAGTTTTTATATATGGGACGAGAAAATTTGCCATCAGAGGATGAGCAACTGATAGCTTATCGTACGGTTCTTGAAGGAATGAAGGGCAAGCCAGTTGTAATTCGTACACTTGATATTGGTGGCGATAAGCATTTACCGTATTTACCATTGCAGGAGGAACTCAATCCATTCCTTGGACATCGAGCGATTCGTTTATGCTTAGAGCAGCAGGAATTATTCCGTACACAATTGCGCGCATTGCTCCGTGCATCGGTCTATGGGCCTTTAAAAATTATGTTCCCAATGATTGCAACAATTCAGGAGTTTCGGGATGCGAGGGCTATTTTACTAGAGGAAAAGGAGCAACTTATCGCAGCAGGTGTTGCTGTAAGTGATACGCTTGAGGTTGGGATGATGGTGGAAATTCCATCAACGGCTGTGATGGCGGATGTTTTTGCAAAAGAAGTAGACTTTTTCTCAATTGGCACAAATGATTTAATTCAATATACAATGGCTGCGGATCGGATGAATGAAAAGGTATCCTATTTATATCAGCCGTATAACCCAGCTATTTTACGTTTAGTGCAAATGGTCATTAAAGCTGCACATCAGGAGCATAAATGGGTAGGGATGTGTGGAGAAATGGCAGGCGATGAGCTAGCCGTGCCGTTGTTGCTTGGCTTAGGTTTGGATGAGTTTTCGATGAGTGCCACTTCAATTTTAAAGGCGCGTGCATTCATAAAGTAGCTCACTGTAGCCGATATGCAAGCCTTAGCAGCAGAAGCATTACAGCTAGCAACGGCTGAAGAAGTAATGGAAAAGGTAAGGCAAGTTGTGAAAAAGTAGTTGAAGAAAGCTTCAACTACTTTTTTTATGGTGCTCGCGGGTAATGGCTTAGTATTCGCGAGTAAATACCTCTCACTCGCGGGTAAACGCCTAGCATCCGCGGGTATTTCTCTACCTTAACTATACTTTGTAATTATTTGCTGAAGCTTGGCTTGAATAGTAGGTAGATCATGCATTGTAATGGTTGTTCGGACATGGCTTTCGTCCATATCCAATGCCTCTGCAAAGAAGCCGCCAATGCCTTTTGCTTTACGGTCAACTTGCAGTAGAATTTCTGCTGAATGGTTGGATTGTGATAAGAACACAATTTCTAGCTCATCTAAATGCCGTCTATATTGACCTGTTGGCACAAATTCAAATTCTTGCACAAATGGGTAGTAGCCACGGAAGCGTGCAGGTGCTTGTTCACATTCGGCTTCACGTAAACGAAAGCCTAGGTCACGAATAGCATCTAGTATATGCCCTGCAAGCGTTGTTGGCAGGACACGGATATAGTCCTTATCGCCAGGGTCAACGGCATTTTTAATATCGAGCCCTGTTTGAATCCACACTTGTGTTTTGCCAGCGGTAATCGGCGTTTCAAATGGCAATGTTAGCGTAATCGGAAAGCCCTTTTCTTCACCAGCCGAAAGTGTAAAGGGCTCTGTTACTTTTACTTTTTGCAAAGTGGCTACTTCAGTATGCTTGTTGTCATTGGATTCTCGAATATAGGTTGTATTGATTGATAAATAAATGGCATCGACTTGCTGTGCCACTTGGCCGCCACGCACAATGATTTCTCCTCGCATAACCTCTCCAGCCTGATACGTATCCTTTTCTAATCGTGTATCAACCGTTGCTGCACCTATTCCAATACTTGCTAATGCTTTATGAAAAAAAGACATTTTTCATTCCTCCTACAGATTTAATTAGCTATACATACGCTTATTTAGAAAAAAGGTTTCAAGCAAAGTAAATTTTTCGTTATACTGATGGAAAACGAAAGAGGCAGATAAATGGAAACAGAATGGCTACGCACCTTTATCGTTGCTGCTCAAACTGAAAATTTTCGCGAAGCGGCTGAAAAACGATTTATTACCCAATCAACCGTAACAAAGCATATCCAGCATTTAGAACGGGCATTGCATACAGCATTATTTGATCGGCAGGGCAAGCAAGTGCTATTAAATCGCTCAGGTGCTTATTTTTATCAGCAGGCACAAACTATGCTCACAACCTTAGATGAAGGGCTGCAAAATATGGAGTCCTTTGTGCAAGGCTATACAGCGAAGCTTACCATTGGCGTTGCACCACAAATCGCTAATTCTACATTACCTGCTATTATGAAAGAATTTCAGCGCAGACAGCCAACGATTCAAGTAGTGATTGAGCTATTAAAATCCAATGAAATTGGTGAGGCTGTTTATACAGGTGCAGTCGATATTGGCTTATCAAAATTAACGTCGACACGCGAGCTGCAGGCGGTGACTTTAGCACAGGAGCCACTCCATTTAATTGCGCCTATCGCCAAAAAAGAGCGGGATGCATTAACGCTTTTGCAGCAGGAAACACTGTTAACCCATGAATATGCCCCTTATTGGCAGGAGGTGCAGCAGGTGCTTCAGCAATTTTCAAGCTATCAAACGATGCATATTAATCAAACAGAGGTCATTAAAAATTTTGTTAAGCATGGGCTAGGCATTGCTTTTTTGCCAAAAAGTGTGGTGGAGGCAGACTATCAGCAGCACCTTTTGCAGCGCTATGCAGTGAAGGAATTTGCCCATATTCAATCCAATACCTATATGCTAACGAAATATATCTCTGCAGATTTTGAGGCATTTTTAGAGGTGTGTGAGGCTGTTTATGTATAGTATAATAGCAACAATTAGTCAATCGATAAGTGAGCCTATTACCCAGTTTTTGCAGCACTATCAGCACTCGGCATTGGTGATGGCGGTGCTACTGGGCTTGCTTGGGGCATTGGCTCCATGTCAGCTTACGGGAAATATTAGTGCTATGATGTTTTATGGCAATCGAACATTGCAAAGGAAGGGCAATTGGCAGGAGATTTTATGCTTTATGCTCGGCAAAGTCATTGTTTTTAGTGGGCTTGGTCTTTTAGCTTGGCTATTTGGGCAGTCATTTGAGGCAAGGATGACACTGTATTTTCCGCTATTTCGTAAAGCGATCGGGCCTCTTATGGTACTAACAGGGCTGGTGTTGCTTGGTTTATTTCAATTAACGTTTTTACAGCGTTTATCAGCGCTTCTTCCGCCTGTTGTCAAGGAGGGGAAGGTAGGCTCCTTTTTAATGGGGGCTAGCTTTGCCATTGCCTTTTGCCCAACAATGTTTGTGCTATTTTTTGCTTGGCTTATGCCGCTTGTGGCAAGTGCTTCCTACGGGCTGATCTTGCCAAGTATTTTTGGGATTGCTACATCCATGCCGTTACTAGTAATGCTGCTACTTATCTATTTATTCGATGCAAGGCGTCTGGTGCTGCGTGCAAGTATAAAAATGGGGAAGGTAATCCAACTGGTGGCAGGGCTCTTGTTACTGTTAATCGGAATCATAGACACTATAACATATTGGCATATATAAAAAGGCTACTAGATTGCTCTAGTAACCTTTTTTCTATTTATAAGCAATAAAGCGTAGACGACAGTAGTCCGCAATCCATTGACCCTGCTGGAAGAGGGTTGGCTTTAATAATTCGTCGCATTTGGCATAAACCTGCTCCTTTTCCGTTTCCGATAGATGCTGTAGTATATTATGGCTAAACATCACGAGCCAGTTGCGTAGCCCATCATGCCCTTGAAGCGGTGTAGGGCGTTGGTAATGTGTAATCATCTCCACCTTAAAACCTGCGTTTGCTAATTTTAATTGATAGCCCTCAACACTTGGAAAATACCATGGGAAATAGTGCTCATGGTAAGGAAAGCCTAATGCCTCCATGCTTGTTTGCAAAGCCCAAACAATGGAAGCAATATTATCTTGTCCACCCATTTCGGCAATAAAGCGCCCACCATCTTTTAATGCCTGATAAATATGCTGAATTGCTAAATCAGGCTGCTTTATCCAATGAAGGGCAGCATTTGAGAACACGGCATCAAAGCTATTCGTAAAGGGCATAGCTGTTGCATCCATTGCTTGGAAGGCAATGGCAGGGTATTTGTGCTGTGCAGCAGCAATCATTTCAGCAGAGGCATCTACTCCTATTACGGTAGCCCCATATGTTGAAATTTCATAGGCTAAGTCGCCTGTACCACAGCCCACATCTAAAATACTTTCGCCATTTTGAGGGGCTAATACATCAATTAAGCTTTCACCAAATTTTGAAACAAAGTCATGCTTATAATCGTATAATTGTGCATTCCATATTGTTGTCATCCTCTTTCATCTCCTTTGTTTGAGCATAGCAAAGAAACAAGGACAACAGAAATGCTTAAAATAACAGCTTTTGATGCTTAATTGGAATTAGGCGCTAGCTTTGTTAATGTTTTGCCGCTCCAGCCAAAGAGCACCGTTAAAATAGGTCCAAGCAAGCAGAAGAAGGCAAATGGTAAATAAGCTAATGTCGCTATACCAAGCACACTAGCGATAAAAATACCGCAAACGCTCCAAGGCACAAGCGGATTAACAACCGTACCTGCATCCTCCATAACACGAGAAAGATTTTTGGGTGCAAGTCCAACTTTCGCAAATGGCACTTTAAAGGCTTGCCCTGTTAATAAAATGGCTAAATACTGCTCACCAATTAATGTATTCACACCAATGCCTGTAATAGCTGCCCCTGTAATGACAGCGCCAGCACTTTTAAATAAGCTTTCTACCTTAGCTAAAAGACTTTGAATAATGCCTAATGTAAACAATAGTCCGCCCATTGTTAAAGCGAGTAGGACAAGCGCAATCGTGCCAAGCATACTGCTCATTCCACCACGTGTTAGCAGGGCATCAACTTCTGGATAATTCGTTTGTGATACATAGCCATTAAACAGAATATGAAAAATATCAGCAACTGGTAGCGGGTTGATAAATGTGCTAAGCCCGACACCAAGCAACGACACAGCGGCAAGCGTAAGAATAGCAGGTGCTTTATAAAAGGTCATGATAACAAGAACGATAATTGGCAATAATGTATACCAATGAATCATGCCCGTTGCAAGCAAGCCTTCTTTTAATTGCTCCACTGTAGCAAAGGATGTAGCAGTAGTTGTTGGCGATAAAATGGCGTAAAGCACAAAGGAAATGACAAAGGCAGGGATCGTTGTCCAGCCCATATTTTTAATATGCTCAAATAGGTCCACCCCAACTGTACCTGAGGCAAGATTTGTTGTATCGGATAATGGTGACATTTTATCGCCAAAGAAAGCGCCAGATACAATAGCCCCAGCAGTGATGGCTAGCGATAAATCCATTGCACCAGCAATGCCGATAAATGCTACGCCCACCGTTGCTACGGTTGTTAATGAGCTACCAACAGCGATACCAACAATGCTACAAATCAAAAAGACAATAGCAAAGAAAAAGCTTGGTGAAATCGTTAAAAAGCCATAATAAATAAGCGTTGGAATCGTGCCGCCCATAATCCAGCTTGAAATTAATAGACCGATAAAGAAAAAAATAAAGACAGCACCAAGCCCAGCGCTTGCCCCCGCAATCATGCCTCCTTCAAGGTCGCGAAAGGGCACTTTTTTCAATAAACCATACACAAGTAATAAGGTGATAATAAGAAAAATAGGAATATGAGGTGTTGCCTGCAAATACCCAATACTAAAAGTCATAATGGCAATGATAAATACAATGATAAAAGCTGCCTCTAGAAAGCGAGGGCTGCTTTTTGCTTCAATATGAAACATATAAATCCTCCTATAAAACACTTCTTCGCTTCAATGCGTTGAAGCCGAAAAGTATTATAGCATACAGATAGGTTTTGTCAATTGACAGAAAACGGCTAGCATCAATGCGAAAAATAGTCCCATGCATTTTTAACAATTAACAGACATGTCATCGTAATAAAAATAAGGCGCATCATTTTTGTGCCGCCCTTTAGCGCAAATTTCGATCCTAAAATGGCTCCAAAGATCATCACAAAGCCCATTGAAAAGCCATATAAAAAATTAACTTCCCCTAAATATAAAAACATGAAAAGTGCCGCTAAATTTGAGGTAAAGTTAAAGGCTTTAGCATTGCCAGCCGCCTGCAAAAAATCATGCCCCATCATCAATAATAGAAAAATAAAAAACGAGCCTGTGCCTGGTCCAAAAAAGCCATCATAAAAGCCGATTGCTGCAAAAGCACCCAGATAGGCTAGTTTTTTCGCTGTATGAAGCTTGCGTTGCTGCGGCTGCTGGCCCCAATCCTTGTTCCATATTGTATAAATTGTGACAAGAACGAGCATAACAAGCATAAGCGGCTTTAAAATAGCAGGAGATACAAGGTGAACAATATACGCTCCAAGTAAGGAGCCTAGAAAAATAAAGGGAATAATTTTACCGATTTTTTGGAAGTCTACTTTTCCAGCCCGCAAAAAGGTGAGCATGCTTGTCCCATTGCTAATTGTATTGGCTAGTTTATTCGTAGCAATCGCTGTGCTTGGTGGTAAACCAAAAGCCAGCAATGCAGGCAAGGAAATGAGTCCACCCCCACCAACAATGGCATTTAAAAAGGATGCAATAAAACTGATTAGTAGTAATAAAATAAGTGATAGTAAGTCGATATCCATATGTAGAGCTCACATCTTTCTTGATCAAATTGTTCCTATAAGCGTACTGCGAAAGACAAAAAATAACAATGGAATTGGCATTATTTTATGTAAATGTCGTTTACAATTCCTTAACATTTCCTGCGTAAAGTGAAAAAAGTTTTTTCAAGTATTTTTGTAAAAATAACAGAAAAACGGCTGTTTTTAAAGAGAAAATAGTGATTTTTAATAGTTCGTTTCCAACGATTTCTACTTGCAAAACAGTGTAAAAATAAATGTGACGAAATTTATATTACAGTTTTGTAAATTCAACATAATTATCTTTAATTTTTTGTAGATTTGTGTAAATCTTTTGTTATGCTGATTGCAGCAATCGACAATTTTTATTTAACGGGAGGAACCGAACAGAATGTTCAACTCAAATAAGCAAGATCCATTTTTTCAATCATTATTAAAAATCGCTAAAAATGTTAACGAGGGTATTTATTATGCCCACAATGCTCGCATTGAAAATATAGATGCGTTGAAGGAAATTGCAGATACAATGAAGCAATACGAAACAAGCGGTGATCAATTAATCCATGAGCTAATTGTTATGCTCAATAAGTCATTTATGACACCAATTGAACGTGAGGATATTTTAGCATTAGCGAATAAGCTAGATGATGTGATTGATGGCATGGAAGGCTGTATTGCACACTTCAATATGTATAACTTAACAGAGGTAACAGAGCCAATGCGCCAATTCCTCACGTATATTGCGAAGAGTACGGATGAAATGGTACAAGCAATGGAGCTTTTAAATAATAAGAAGCTTGTTGATATGCGTAAGCATGCGATTCAAATTAAGGATAATGAGCGCGAATGCGATGAAATTTTCCGTTCCTCTATGAAGCAGCTATTCATCCAAGAAAAAGACCCAATGCGCCTAATTGTTTTCAAGGACATTTATGAGCAATTTGAGGATATTGCGGATAGCTGTCAAACAGTCGCAAACACAATTGAAACAATAATTATGCGTAATGCGTAAGATGGAGTGTACGAAATGGATACAATCTTATTAATCACCATACTAGTCGTTATATTCGCACTTGTATTTGACTTTATTAACGGCTTCCACGATACAGCAAATGCCATTGCCACTTCTGTATCAACCCGTGCGTTAAAGCCCCGTACAGCTGTTTATATGGCTGCGGTGATGAACTTCATCGGTGCGATTACATTCGTTGGGGTAGCCAAAGCCTTAACAAAAGATATTGTAGACCCATTTAGCTTAAATGCCTATGATGGCGATATTACTGGCTCTGTTGTTATTTTAGCCGCTTTATTATCAGCCATTACATGGAATTTATTAACGTGGTATTTTGGGATTCCATCGAGTTCCTCCCATACATTAATTGGTTCTGTCGCAGGTGCAGCCATTGCCGCAGCAGGCTTTAGTATTTTGAACTATGAAGGGTTTATTAAAATTATTCAAGCACTTATTTTTTCACCATTGCTTGCCTTTGTGGCGGGCTTTGTGATGATGACAATCTTAAAAACAATCTTTAAAGATATGAATTTATATCGTACAAATAAAGGCTTCCGTACAATGCAAATCGGAACGGCTGCCTTACAATCCTTTACACATGGTACAAACGATGCACAAAAAGCGATGGGGATTATTACCCTTGCTTTAATCGCAGGTGGCTTACACCAAGGCGAGGACATTCCGTTTTGGGTACGTTTTGCAGCAGCGGCTGCCATGGGGCTAGGTACATCTGTTGGGGGCTATAAAATTATTAAAACCGTTGGCGGGAAGATTATGAAAATTCGTCCTGTAAATGGAGTTGCCGCAGATTTAGCTTCCGCTTCGATTATTTTTGGGGCAACATTAATCCATTTGCCTGTATCCACAACACATGTTATTTCTTCATCCATTATGGGTGTAGGAACAGCTCATCGTGTAAAAGGTGTAAAATGGGGAACAGCCCGCAAAATCGTTACAACATGGGTTATCACAATGCCAATCTCTGCTATTATGGCAGCATTGATTTACTATATTTTAAGTTTATTCTTCTAATAGAAGGAACGCACATGGAGCTGTGCGTTCTTTTTTGGTTGTGACGGATAGAAAGAGGGAAATGACGGATAGGATGCTATAGGAACCCAAATGGGCAGCCGCTGGTAGAGGCTACATCATAATTAAAGTGAAAAATGTACATAATAGGTTTATGCTGAGTGGAAAACAGGAATAGGGAGTATAAGTAGGTGATACATATGTTTGATAATTTATTGTTTCAGTTGCCGTTTATTATTTTTATCGGCTTATTTTCCCAATGGCTTGCGTGGCGTTTTCGGATGCCAGCGATCGTTGTAATGAGTATAGCAGGGTTGGTAATTGGTCCTTTTACAGGGCTAGTAGCCCCGAAGGAAACGTTTGGACCAATGTTTCAAACGCTTATTTCGTTAGCGGTAGCGGTAATTTTATTTGAAGGAAGCTTGAGCCTTGATTTTCGTGAAATACGAGGGTTTCGCAAATCGATTTTACGCATTTCTACAGTAGGGGCGGCTATTGCGTGGATAGCAGGCTCTATTGCTGCCCATTTTGTTGCAGGCTTATCATGGCCTGTATCATTTGTTATTGGGGGGCTATTTATTGTTACAGGCCCAACGGTGATTTTACCCTTGCTTAGACAGGCAAAACTAAAGGAGCGGCCAGCAACGATTCTGAAATGGGAGGGCATTGTTGTTGATCCGTTTGGGGCTTTGCTAGCTTTATTTGCTTATCAGGTTGTGCTAGGTATTTATCAGCTAGAGGGTGGAACCTCCTTAACTGTCTTTTTTATTTCTGCTTTTTTAGCGGCTCTGTTAGGTGGTCTTGTAGGCTTTATCATGGGGCAATGCTTGGAGCGAAGTTTGATTCCAGAGTTTTTAAAGTCGCCTTTACTGCTGGCACTGATCTTACTGGTGTTTGCGATCAGTGATGCGATTATGCATGAAACAGGTCTGCTGGCGGTGACTGTGATGGGGCTAGTGATGGCGAATATGCATTTAAAGAGCCACCACGAGTTGCTGCATTTTAAAGAAAACATTTCTGTCATTTTAATTTCCAGTGTGTTTATTATGCTTACCTCGTCATTGACTGTTGATATTTTATGGCAGCTTTTAGATTGGCGTATGCTATTATTTGTGCTGGCGATGATGTTTATTGTGCGACCACTCTCTATTTGGATTGCTACGATTAATACAGGCTTAACGCTGGAGGAGCGGGCATTGATCGGCTGGATTGCACCAAGAGGGATTGTGGCATTAACGGTTTCAGGGTATTTTGCGACAGCGCTGCAGGAGGTAGGGTTTCAAAGTGCACAGATGTTGACGGCTTTAACATTGGCACTTGTCTTTGCAACCGTTGTAGCTCATGGCTTTAGTATTGGCTGGCTGGCAAAGAAGCTGAATTTACAGGCCTCCTCTGGTACAGGTATTATGATTGTAGGAGCCTCACCATTTACAACACAATTAGCGGTATCGCTTAAAAATAATGATATTGATGTGTTCATGATGGATCGTTCATGGGAGGATTTATCACCAGCTAGGCAGCAAGGCATTACCACAGAAGCAGGTGATATTTTAAGTGAGCATACGGAGTTTTATGTAGATTTAACGCCTTATGACCAGCTAATTGTGGCGACAAAGCAGGATGCCTATAATGTGCTTGTTTGTGCTGAGTTTGCCCCAGAGCTAGGACATCCGAATATTTATCAAACGGCACTGCATTCAACAGACCCTAAAAACTATTCACGGAAATATGGTGGACAATTATTAGTAGATGCCGAGCATGATATTCATCAATTAAATGCGCTGATAGAGCAAGGTGCACAGCTACGTCAAACGAAAATTACAGAGGTATTTACGTGGGAGGATTATTTAGCGCAAAATCCTCAAGCGGTCATGGTCTATGCAATTACACAGGATGGGGATATTGTGTTAGATATGGTCAATAAATATGATGATATAAAGCATGAGCCACATACGATTATTAGTTTAATTGGCTAACATCAGCCACTCTAGTCGGGAATTGACCGTTTAGAGTGGCTGTTTTTTTAATGGAATGCCCAGTGCAAAAATAATAGCTACCGAAGCCTTGCCAGTGTTATACAAAGCAAGCATAGCCAATAAAGGGATGCAATGACATCATGGCTTTAAATGACCCCAAAATGCTCCATAGCCCAATACCAAGGAGGAATTGGAAAATCGGATTTTCCCCTGCTAATTGGACATCGATTTCTAAGAAGAAACGTAGTGTTACATAGAGTGCCATGGCTCACATAATTCGCTGTAAATGTGTCTTGCTAAAAGCGTCAGCATATTTTAGACCATAGCCTAGTGCGCGATCTAGGAAAATATGTGCCAGCCAAATCAAAGCCGTCATCAGAAGCGTTGGGATTGATGCTATAAAAGCAATCACCATAAGGAGCGCAGGTAGTACAAAGCTATGCCCGATATTATAGAAGGAAGCGCCTGCTTTTGTATGCCATAGATAGCCGAGCATTGTAATATCAGGCAGCAGGAGGAATAATAGAAAAGAAAGCCATGAAAAATCTAAGTATCCATAAAAAAAGATTGTGATGCCAAAGGCAATCAGATATTCGACAGTGATAATGTTGCGGGGCTTCAGCTTAATCACGCCCTTTTCGTAAATTTTGATACATATCCTCTATTAATTCAGCGATTTTTTCCTGATTTTCTTCATAGTGTCCATCTGCCATATATGCTTGCGTAAGCTGTAAGGATTGCAATGCATGCTGATAAAAATGTAGCTGCTGCTTGATAGCAGTAATTTTTGAGGTGAAAAGTTGCATGGTTGCCTGATTGCAGGATGTTGAGATGGGTTTTTGATCGAGTGCCAGTAGCTGCTTTATTTCTTGTAATGTAAAGCCAAGCTGCCGTAGCACAATAATTAATTTCATGGTGTGCTCGCAGTCAGTATTGAAAATACGATAGCCATTGTCCTGCTTTAGAGGATGGAGCAGCCCTTCCTTTTCATAGTAACGAATTGTATCGGTTGTCACAGCAAATTTCTCAGCGAATTGTTTAATTTTCATGATACACACCTCCTATAGTGATCCTAACATTGGAGAAGACTCCAAGGTCAAGAAGTATTTGCGAGAAGATGAAACGGTCGGCTATTGGCAATCGTTTTATAGTGTAAGAGGGGGAGGTGGACGCCATACTTGACAACATAATCGATGAACATGCAGAGCATTTATTACGTCTTGCCTATTTTTATGTGAAAAACCGTTATGCGGCGGAGGATATTGTGCAGGAGGTTTTCATTAAATTTTCACAGCGGGATTATGAGGAGCGTGGACAGCTAAGGGCTTATTTATCAACGCTAACAATTAACCAAAGCAAGGATTATTTAAAAAGCTGGCATTATAAAAAATTATTATTACAGGAAAAAATATTTCCTGCACAGGTAAAGAGGCAGCGGGATGAGCTTGTTGCGGCAGAGGAGCGTTCCCAGATTGGAGCCGCCATTTTACAGCTATCATTGCTCTATCGAGAGCCGTTAATTCTTTATTATTATGAGGAAATGAAGGTTCATGACATTGCTCAGCTACTCGGCGTTTCTGAAAATACGGTAAAAACAAGGCTGAGGCGGGCAAGGGAAGCTTTAAAGCCTCATCTACAGCAGGAGGAATGGGAGGTGCTACAGCATGAATAATCTACAAAAGGAATTAGCAAAGGTTGCAGGGGATATGACAGCCAGCAAAGAACGAGTGAAGGTACGCGTCTTACAGCATCAAACAAAGCGCCGTCAAAAGCCACTACGTTTTGCAATACTGACAACGATTGTAACGCTGTGTATAGCAGGATTTATACTTGTGCAGTTTGCAGCGAAGGAAACTGAGCAGGGAGCCTTACTGTTGAATGAAGCGCAGTTTGAGCATTTTAAGCAGCTCAGTCGTATTTGGGGGTTTAGTCAGGAGGAGGGATTTTCTAAAGAGAATATTTATCGTAGCTATGAACAGCTTGTTGCCTCCTACTATTTTGGCGAATCATTAGGTCTTACGTATACAAAGGCAGAGCTGGAGGTGGAGCGACAAAAGCAAATTGATGAACTAACATCGTTTCAGCAATTACCTAACCACGCAAAGCTATTTCATGGGTTAGCGCCAGCAGAATATGTAGAAGCCTATGCGGAGTCATTGTTACCGATGTATACAATGAGAACAAAGCTGTATGAGATGTATCGGGAAAAATATCCAGAATTTGCTACTTTTTATGAAGTGGCTGATCTGGATGCTAAGCGTTATTTTCAAGCTCATTTTGCGGAGCAGTTAAGCGCATTTCAGCAGGCACATCATATGAAGCAAGCTGATTATGCCCAAGGCTCCAATAAAGTAGGAACCGTTGCTCATATAGAGGAGAATATGTTTTTATTTGTAGAAGGAGTTATCCCAGCAGATATTGAACAGCTATCGAAGGAAGAGGTTTTCCAGCAATATAAAGGCGCTAGATGGTATCCACTATTAGCTGACTTTTCGATAGCACAAGGAGATTATTTAACATTGCGTTCACTGCAAGAGATGGTCAGTGAAAGGAATGGAGCTATCTATCAATATGGTTTAGCAGATAGCGTGAAGGTTTTTCAGCCAGATGTTACAAAGCGGCTGGAGGTGCATAA
Source organism: Lysinibacillus sp. FSL K6-0232 (assembly GCF_038008325.1). Classification (NCBI taxonomy): domain Bacteria; kingdom Bacillati; phylum Bacillota; class Bacilli; order Caryophanales; family Bacillaceae; genus Lysinibacillus; species Lysinibacillus sp. FSL K6-0232. Next base: position 1,731,177 of record NZ_JBBOYW010000001.1, read on the forward strand.
TGAGCAGGAGGTAGCGCAAATTTTGCAGGGACTGAGCTGGCAGCCGAAAGCGTATCTTGGTAGACCACCTGCGTATTCCTTTTTACTAGAAGGTGTGCGTATTGAAATTTGGAAGGGCTATGATGGGGCATTACATCTTTATAAAATAGGGAGCGGGGAGCTTCAGCTAAAGGGTGAGCAAGCACAGCAGTTAAAAGCCCTTTTAGGCATAGCAGCATCTTAAATTATTATTTTTGAACAAGTTTCCATTATGGAAGCTTGTTTTTTTATTATGATGCATATGTACCATCTTAACAGAACTTCTAAGATATAATACAATTAAATTGTACAATACCTAGATAAATATACTAATAATTAGGATGAATGACTTAATTACTGTGGCATAAATGAGTCTAAAGGATTGTAATATTTTATCGGTGTGGGTAGTATTAAAGAAGTGAGGGCAAAGAGAAGGAGGGGCGGTATGAACACACAAGAATTTGAAGAATTATGGATTACGCTCAATGAATTGTATAATGCGAATCGCTTTTTAGAATATATAGAAATTAGCAGTGCCGCAATTGACAGTGCCATTAAGCTTGGGGTGTACGACAAAGCTATTCTTTTATTAAACTATAGCTGTGCTAGTTATTTTTATACAGGTGATTTACAGCTTTCTATGAGCGTATTGGAGCGCTATCGAGAGCTAACCTTTCAGCATGGCAACGACATTGATGTTATTCAATATTACAATTTAGCATCGATTTATTGGGGAACATTTGGTCATTTAAAGAAATCGGAGGAGCTCATGTTAAAGGGGCTAAAAATTGCTGAACATATTCAGCATGCCAAGAGCTTAGGAAAGCTTTACAATAATTTAAGCGATTTAGAAATTTCAATAGGTAATTATCAAAAAGCAAAGGACTTCGCCTTTAAAAGTCTTTACTATGCTAATGCTTTTGAGGTAAAGCATCAAGAGCCTTTTACAGATATTTTGCACCCTAAAACAAACTTAGCGATTGCTCATATTGAGCTGGGGGAATTTCAGGAGGCGAATACACTGCTGCAGGAGCTATTAGCAACGATTCAGCAGCCGCCATACTCAAAGGTGCAGTTAGAGGTATTTAATGCTTATGCCTTGCTATGTGAAAGGCAGGGACGTGTAAATGAAGCAATTGATTTATATCAAAAAACAAAATATTATGCTTTGCAAAATAATGATTTAGCCATGCTGCAAGCAATTTATAATTCCCTAGTAAAGCTCATCGAGGAGCAGGGCAATAAAGTTGTTTTATGTGCTGTGCAAAAAGAGTATATTAATATATTGCTAGAAATGCAGCGAGAAAACTATGCGCATGTTTTGTTTGAAATGGAATATAACGACCATAAAAAGCAATTTGAAAAAAATGCCTATATTGATCCGCTGACAAATATTTATAATCGTCGTTATTTTGATGAGCAGGCAGAAAAAATGACGGAAAAAGCAGCCGCAAGCCATCAGTCATTAGCACTTATTATGGTGGACCTAGATCATTTTAAAGAAATTAATGATAAAAATGGTCATTTATTTGGCGATGATGCCTTAACAACGACAGCCAAAACGTTAAAGGACTTTTTTCAGTTTCTTCCGTCGATTGTCGCCCGCTTTGGTGGGGATGAGTTTATTATACTGAGTGAAATAGCAGAGGGAGAAACAATTCAAACAATGGCTGCCAACCTTTATCAAACATTATCCTCACTATCCTTAACCGTGCAGGAGGAGGTTGTGCAGCTAGCGTTTAGTATTGGCGTAAGCACAAATGAGCAGGGCAAGATTGTAAAGGTGGAGGAGTTGATTCGCCGTGCAGATACAGCGCTCTATGCCTCTAAGCGTAATGGGCGCAACCAAATTACACACTATAACCATTATTGTGATATGGGAAATGGTATATAAGCAAAAGGGGGCACTTCATTAAAAGGAGTGCCTCTTTTTCATGGAATACAATAACTTTTATCAACAAAAATTTATTGTAAAACGATAAATTGTATGATAAAGTCAACAGAAGAATTAATAAATGAGGTGTATGAAATGAAACAGCAAACACTTTTTTTAAAGACGGCTGTTGTGTTAATGGGGTTGCCTATTTTAGTGTTATGTATATGGAGGGTTCCTTCGCTTGCGTTGAAGGCCATACAGTATTTTCCGAAAACAACGCTGTTTGCTTTACTAATTATTTATGGAGCGGCGATTGCCTTTTTTATTGCTTTGTACATGGCTTTGAAGCTATTAAGCTATATTGACCAAAGCATTGCCTTTTCGGGACAGTCTGTCAAGGCTTTAAAGAATATTAAATTTTGTGCGATAATAATTAGTAGTTTGTATGTGATCGGTATGCCGCTTATCTACTACGTAGCGGAGGCTGATGATGCGCCGGGGCTTATTATTATTGGTCTAGTAATTATTTTTGCTTCCTTTGTGATAGCGGTTTTTGCGGCTGTGCTTCAAAAGCTTTTGGAAAATGCCATCGCTATCAAATCAGAAAATGATTTAACGATTTGAGGTGAAGATTATGGCGATTATTATTAATATTGATGTGATGCTGGCGAAACGGAAAATGAGTGTAACGGAGCTTTCGGAAAAAGTGGGCATTACAATGGCGAATCTTTCAATTTTAAAAAATGGCAAGGCAAAGGCTGTTCGTTTTTCAACGCTAGAGGCGATTTGCGAGGCGCTGGATTGTCAGCCCGGCGATATTTTAGAATATCAAAAAAATAAAGATACATCATCATAGTACAAAGCTAAGAATCCGTAATGACCGAGCGCATTATGGATTTTTTTGTATCGAAAGTGTTAGCGACAGGTACAATTACGCTGGGGCGTAATTGATGGAAAAATGAATCGTAATGACAGTGGCATCCGTCAGTAGTGGAGAAAGAGGGTGAGAGCAATGATGGATATTGAACAAATTATCGAGGAGCATGGCGATTATTTAGTAAGGGTTGCCTATTTATATGTGAAAAATCAGGCGACTGCTGAGGATATTGTCCAGGATGTGTTCATTGCCTTTTATCAAAAGCAGGAGCAGTTTCGCCAAGAGGCATCATTGCGTACATATTTAGTAAAAATGACGGTCAATCGTAGCCATGATTATTTACGAAGCTGGAAAAGCAAACGCTTAACATTGTTGGAGAAAATAACAGGCCGTACAACAACCGTTACGCCTGAGAAGGAAATGCTCAAGAAGTCCGTGAAGCAGGAGCTAATTGAGGCATTATTTACATTATCAGTCATGTATCGAGAGGTGTTGATTTTGTATTATTTTGAGGAGCTGTCAACCGTAGAAATTGCGCAACTTATTCGCTGCCCTGAGGCAACCGTTCGCACACGATTACAGCGGGCGCGCAAACAGCTTGCAACAGCCATTGGTCATTTTGATTGGGAGGTGCTACGCCATGAATCGATTTAAAGAGGATGCGCTAAAGGAGCTACAGCACATTAAGCTGTCACCACAGCGCAAACAGCAAATGGCTGATAAAGCACGGCACGCAAAGCAGCGTCAGGCGGGCAATCAATGGTCATACCGTTTGGTGCTTGCAGCGTTTACAATACTGGCGCTAGGCTTTAGCTATTTAATCATGCAAAAGGGACAACAGCCACTAGGTCAACAAACAGCAAGCTCAGCGGATACATGGAGCTTGTGGTCATTATGGGCATCAGATATTGTCAGAGGGCTTTGTGTGCTGGGCTTATATATGGGGCTGGGCTATTTTGTTAAGTACGTGCTGCGGAAAAAGGGCTATGGTTTACCTGTTTGTATTGCATGTGGAGAGAGCTGGTCGAAGAAGGAGGCGCGTCAATTACATCGCAAAAATGATAATATTATTTGTCCATCTTGTGGGAAAAAGCAATATCGCACAAAGAAGTCGATTCAGGCTAGTGGTGTGGTAAGCATTCCAGTAAGCTTTATTGTTTTAGCACCACATATCTTCCAAAATTTTTGGCTGGGTATTCCTATTAGCTTAATCGGGATGTGGCTATTTTATCGTCAAGTAGCGCCATATACATTTAAGCTGCAGGACAAGGATTCTGTAAATGAGCCTTTATGGTAAAATGATAGGATAAATGTAAGGTTATAGAGGAAGGAGGAATGCTTGTGGCTACATTATGGACTGGTGGGAAAATTTATACAATGGCTCAAGCTGGTGGCACAGTGGAGGCGGTTCTTGTTGAGGATGGCAAAATTATAGCAACGGGCTCTGCAGCAAGCTTGTCATCCCAAGCGACTGCGATTCAGCATTTACAGGGCAATGTCATGTATCCAGGCTTTGTAGATAGTCATTTACATATTATTGGCTATGGTGAAAAGCTAAAGCATATTGATGTATCCACTATCACAAGCAAGGAGGCTTTACTGGCTAAGCTACAAGAGCCAATGTCGAATGCCTTGCCGCATGAGTGGGTCACTGCTATTGGCTTCAATGAAAATCAATTTGAAAGCCCCATTTTTCCGACATTGGCGGAGCTAGATGCACTTGGTGGTGCACATTTAATTATTAAACGTAGCTGTCATCATTTAATTTTAGCCAATTCCAAGGCACTCGCCTTTGCGGGAATTACAGCCGATACACCTTCACCAGAGGGTGGTGTAATTGAGAAAGTAGACGGTAGGCTAACAGGTGTATTAAAGGACGAGGCTTTATATTTAATGGTGAATCATATGCCACATATTACACCTGCCTATATTGAGGATGCCTTAACAAAGGCTATTGCTTCCTTGCAGTCCTATGGTTTAGTCGGCGGGCATTCTGAGGATTTAAGCTATTTTGGACCACCAAGCCAGCCGATTCAGGCTTATCGCAAAATTGTCGAGCAGCAGCAATCCTTTAAGGTGCATTTATTACAGCATCATACGGTGTTTGAAGAGGTAGCCAAGATGAATCAAGCCTCTTCGCCATATGTGGAATTTGGCGCAATGAAAATTTTTATAGATGGCGCATTTGGTGGGCGAACGGCTGCCTTGCGTCAGCCCTATTGTGATGACCCTCATCATGCAGGAATGCTTATTCATACAAAGGAGCAATTAGTGGACTATGTGCAGCTTGCTCGTCAATATGGACAAGCTGTTGCTGTGCATGCTATTGGTGATTTAGCGGTGGAGCTTATATTGGACGTTTTTGCCGCATATCCACCATTGGCAGGGCAGTTGGATCGAGTGATTCATTGTAGCTTGGTGGATAGCGCTATTTTAGCTAGGCTTGCTACCTTACCTGTGGCAGTTGATATGCAGCCGCAATTTGTGCAGGGCGAGTATGAGGCGGAGCTGGCAAAGCTTGGGGAGGAGCGGGCACAGGGCTTGCATCCATTAAAGTCCCTGCTTGATCATGGGCTTATTGTAGCAGGTGGCAGTGATGCACCAGTGGAAATACCGAATCCGCTTTATGGTATTTATGCGGCTGTGACACGATGCAATATTGGGGAAACACATGATGGCTACAATCCACAGGAAAAAATTTCACGCTTTGAGGCAGTGCAATTGTATACAGTAGGAGCGGCAGCTATTATTAATCAACACCATGTTCGTGGTAAAATTATGGAGGGCTATACAGCAGACTTCACGATTTTAAAGGATGATATTTTTACGGTGGCAATTGAGCAGCTACCATTTATACAAGTTGCTTCTACAGTTGTGGATGGGCGTATTGCCTATGAAAGTCGTTGCGAGGATTAATCCTTGCAGCGATTTTTTGCTGTTTCGTTGCATATGTTATGTTAACGATTGATGGAAGCAGGGGGGAGTATGTGCATCAGGCAGGACAAGTAATGCAACAGGCACTACGTAATATTTATAACTACTGCTTAGATTATGTACAGGTGTTTGCATTGATTCGAATTTTCCAGTTTTTATGTATCATCCCTGTCACATCTATTGCCTTAAAGCTTATGCTACGCATTACAGGCTATACACATATAACAGAGCAAAACTGGCAAAGCTTTGTGGCACATCCTTTGGTGATTGCTATGATTTGCCTGTTAATTTTGCTATTTTTATTATTTATTTATTATGAAATGGGCTTTTTATTTTTAATGGCCTTTCATCAGCAAAGAGGTATGCGTTATCGCTTTTTTCCTTTATGGCAGCAGCTTAATCGAAAGGTTATTTACTTTTGCAGTATTCAAGTAGTGTTTTTAATTGGATACATTGCGCTTTTATTGCCACTAGCATCCTTTCTGTTGCCACTCACCTTAACCCAAACGATTGCCCTTCCACAGTTTTTAACAGAAGAAATGATGAGCAGCCGAGCGGGCAGGTTAGCCTATACAGTGGTGGCAAGTATTGCTGTGATAATCGGTATTCGCAGTATTTTAACATTGCCGATTTTTACCATTCAGCCTAATATTTCAATTTTCCGCTCCCTTGTGCAAAGCTGGCGTTTTTCCAAGCGAGGCTTATTTGAATTGGTAGTGCTATTAGCGATGCTACTAGCAGGTCATTTATTTGTGATGCTCGGTATAACGGTGATTAGCCTGTTTCCGCTTTATTTGATAGAGCGTATCATGCCAAGTGCTGCCCTTGTTACGGCTGGGCTGACGCTGGCATTTTTAGAGATCGTCTTTGTCGTGCTGTTTAGCTTATTGCAGGCAATGTTTTCACAGATAATGGTAGCCATCACCTATAATACGCCCGTTTTAGGGAAGGTTTCCATGGCTGTGCGGCACAGAAATCGCTACTATAAGCTATTGTTTGTCATAAGCTGTATTATTTTTAGCGTATTAAGTGTGATGAATATCCAGTCATTGGAGAAAAGTGTTTATGCACCTGATACAAAAATTATTGCACATCGTGGCTATGTCGCAGGCAATGTGGAAAATACGATTAGCGGCATCGTGAGCGCTGCTAATGCAGGGGCAGATTTAATTGAAATTGATATTCAGCAAACCGCTGATGGGAAGTTTGTCGTATTCCATGACCGCACATTGCGCCGACTTGCTGGTAAAAGTGGTGTGATTGCCAATATGACGCTTAGCGAATTACAGACATTAACCATCCATCAAAATGGCTATAGCGATAAAATTGCCTCCTTAGAGGATTGTATTGAAATTGCTAAGGCGTTGGATGTGGCATTGTTAATTGAATTAAAGGTGCATGGTCAGGAAACGGAAGATATTTTGCCGCAATTAGTGGAAACATTGCGCAAATATAAGGTGCTGGACACCTACTATGTGCAGTCGGCTGATGGGCAGAAAATGATGCAATTAAAAAAGCTTGTGCCGCATCTGCGGGTCGGCATTGTTTATGCGTTGAATATCGGACCGATGGAGGAGCAGGTTGATTTTATTGCATTAGAGGCATCATGGGTAACGGAGCCGTTAATTGAGGAGCTGAAGCAGCGCCCGATGGATTTATTTGTCTGGACATTAAATGATGATCGGTCATTACAAATATTTATGGAGAAAAATATTAGCGGCATTATTACTGACCATCCTGATATTGCTCGTGAGCTACGAGCAAAGCAAAGCAAGCATCAATACTTTCTGCAGCGAGTCCTCCATCGCCTACGCTTTATTTTTTAGCAGCACAGAGCGAGGAAGGGAGAGTACCCGCGGAGTCGAGAGAAATACCTGCGAAATGAGAGCGAATATCCGCGGAGTCGGGAGAAATACGCGCGAAAGCAGGTGAGTGATGAAAATATTTCCTCTAGGTGTAACTTTTTGAGGAGCAGGGGCGACTACTTCTATGAATTCGCGAAATAAAGGAGATGCTTTTTGTATGAAAATGACGAAAGTCGTACCATTTGCTCTAACAGCATTATTAGTAGGGGGCGCGATTGGAGCTCCAGCTGCAGCAGCAAACGAAGGAGAGGCTGTTGTGACGAACGCAGAAAATAGTGAGCAACAAGTGCAGCCAGTTTTTATTCAAGTAACAGGTACAGTGGAAAATGTAGAGGTACGTGAAAACGCAACCTACTATACAGTGGTTGACGGTGACAATACCAATATAATGGTTGTAACAAACGAGTCATTAGTGTTCGATAACACAGGAAAAGAAGTTAAGCTGCAAAAAGGAGATAACGTATCGTTTTATTCCTATGCGAAAAAGCCTATGCTTGCGATTTATCCGCCACAATACCATCCAGAAGTTATTATTGTGGAAACAGCAGAAATGGGCACTGTAGAAGTGGATTTCTTCAATAAAGAATTGATCGATACAGAAAACTATGTCAAATTAACAATTGGTCAGGATACAAAGCTACAAAGTGCTTCTGGCAAAGCAGTAAAGGCTGAGGATTTAGCAGGACAGCATTTAGTTGCATTCTACACAGTGGCAACAATGAGCATTCCAGCACAAACATCCCCTTCAAAGGTCATTGTGTTAGATCAAATAGAGCAGGATGAGCCCGCTGCAATTCCAGCAGCTGTGCAAGACATCATCAACAAGGATTCCTATGAAGTGGATGGCACAACAATGGTGCCGCTACGAGCAATTGCAGAGGAGCTTGGCTTTACAGTAAAAGCAACCGCAACAGGAGCGATTATTTCTAAAGGCGCACTATCGTATACGATTACACGTGGGCAAAAGGAATATGGCTACAATAAAGCACTGCGCCACTTCAATGTAGCACCAGCTTTATTAGAGCCTTCAAAAACATATGTATCTGTTGAATTTATTGAGGAATTAGTAAAATAAGCAAGTCAAACCCCTTTATGGCAAAACCATAAAGGGGTTTTATAATGGAAAGATTTAAAAAAAGTTTTGGACAATAAACAAAAGAGGAGAGCTTATTTTTGTTTTTTTCAAAAGATTTTTAAAAATCTGATAATTCATTGACTTTCCTTGTGCTTAAAAATATGATGTTCATTAACCGGTGAATGAAGAAATGCTTTAAAGCAGAAAATTGCTAACATAGAAGAGGTGAAATTGTTTGAAATCTATAGGGAAAAGAAATTTGTTTTTCGCTGCTAGCTTTATTGTGCTAGTTTTACTCGCTAGTTTTCCAGGGTTATTTGATTTTAGTAATAAAATTGAGCCACGTATTTTAAGCTTACCATTCTCATATTTTTGGCAATTCTTTATAAATATTTTGATCTTCCTATTATTAATAACGTGGTATTTGGTAGATGCCAAATATGGTGATTTAGATATTGATATTGAACCTTTGACAAAAGCACAATTGCAGGAATTGGAGGTGAGAAAATAATGCTATCGATAATCTTTATTGTTGTGTTCTTTGTTATTGTGTTTGCGATTAATGCGAAAAATTTTGGTGTTAAATCCTTTGAGGAATACGCAACAGCACGAGGCAGCTTTGGGGTGCTGGCGATTTCATTAGCTGTATTTTCTACATGGTATGTAGGCGCTACCTTTACAGCATTTGCAGGATACTCGGTTGGCTATGGCTTTATTGGACTGTATGTACTGACCTATGCAACATTAACAATGCTTTCCATGTACCTAGTTGCCGAGAAAACATATATTTGGGGGAAAAAATATCATATTGGCACTCAAGCAGAGCTAATGGATTTGCGCTATAAAAGCAGTATGGTGCGTTTAGTGGTGGGGATTGCGGGCATTGTCTTTACAGCGCCTTGGCTATTGATGGAATGGATTACACAGGGCGTTATTTTTAACTACGCTACAAATGGTTTAATCAGTCCTGTTGTTGGTATGCTAATTGGCATTGTGGTCGTGCTTGCCTATGTGTCCTTAGGTGGTATGAAATCAGTAATTACAGCGAATATTTTCCAAGGTGCATTTATGTTTTTTGTTGGCACTGGCGTTATGCTCTATATGATTTTTAAATTTTCGGGTGGTATTGCGGCAGGGATGGATTCCTTAGTGGCGAATCACCCAGAAACATTAACATTCCCGGGACCAGGCTGGGAGTTGCCTACCGCATTTTGGACGTCCATTATTGTGACAAGTGGCTTGGGCGGCTTTATGTGGCCGTGGGTTTACAATAAATTATTTGCCTCAGATAGTATTCGCTCCATTAAGCAGTCTGCATTGATTGCACCGATTATTGGCGCAATATTCTATGTGATATTCCAATTATTAGGAAATGTGCTATATATGAATGACACTGCCCGAAATAAGCCTGAGGAAGCCTATATGTGGGCTGCTGGAGAAATTGGTCCAGTCGTACTTGCGCTTATGTCGACGGTTATTATGGCAACAAGTATTGCAACGGTAAGTGGTATTATTCAAGCGATGTCCACGTCCATTTCTCGTGATGTAGCGACGGTGATTAACAAGGATATTTCTGAAAAAACAGCGATGAAAATAGCGAGAATTTCAGTGTTTATTATTGGTGCAATATGTGCTGTTCTTGCAACGGTTGATGTTGGCGCATTAATCAATATTGCCTTGCTATCCTACCAAGGGATTATTATGATTTTCCCTGTTGTGATTTTAGGGCTTTATTGGAAGCGTGCCAACAAGGAAGGTGCTCTTGCAGGAATGATTATTGGCACAATTGTTTCCATGACATTAACGGTAACGGAGCCTGCATTGATTGCAAATTTAGGCTGGTCTGCTGGTGTTTATGGACTTATTACCACAACGGTTATTATGCTTATTGCTGGCTATGCAAAGCCTGTCGAGGCACATGTGGAAGACCTATGGAACGATATTGAAACAGCCAGAAGCAATAAAAAATCTGTACCACTCAATGCTATTGACCCTGCATTGGCAAATACGAACCTAAAAAACGAGTAAATAAGGAGGAATAATATGAAAAATGTTTTATCTTCTGAAAAAATAAAGCAAGAGCTGGTGGCAATGATTGATGAAATGCGTGAGGACATTATTCGTTTAGCAAGTGATATGGTGAAAATTCCAAGCGTGAACCCAAATTATGATGGTGTCGTGAAAGAGGAGGTCATCGGTGGGGAAAGGAACGTCCAAGAATTTCTGAAGCCTCTTTTTGAGGAAATTTGTGATGAAGTGGATATGTGGGAAGTAGAAGCACAAAGACCAAATTTAGTTGGCGTGATAAAGGGGGCGGGTAATGGCAAGTCATTGATTTTCAATGGTCATATTGATGTAGTGCCACCAGGCCCGAACACTGATTGGAAATTTGAAGACCCCTTCTCAGGGAAAATAGAGGATGGCAAGCTATATGGACGTGGAGCCTGCGATATGAAGGGCGGGATAGCAGCCCAAATCATGGCTGCTAAAGCATTAAAAAAATTAGGCATTCAATTAAAGGGTGATCTATTGCTAGAAACAGTTGTTGGCGAGGAAACAATGGATCATGAATTGGGTGTTACAGCAACAGTAGAAAGAGGCTATACGGCAGATGCAGCGATTGTATCTGAGCCATCTGGACCTCCGCAAAGCTTAGCCGTAGTACCTGTAAGCCCTGGCGTTATTCGTATGCATATTACCGTGAAAGGGAAAACAACACATGCTTCTGTAAGAAGAGAGTTTATTCGTGCAGGAGGCAAGCATGGTGAGGTGGGCATTAATGCGGTAGAAAAAGGGATGTATATTGTCCAAGCCCTTCAGCAATTAGAGGAGGAATGGGGATTCACCAAGACGCATGATCTTTTTGAGCCAGGTCATTTCTCCATTCATCCGGGCATTATTCATGGCAAATCCTATGATGTGGACTTACCGTTTGTTGTTTCTGATTATTGTACGATTCAATATGCGGTTTGGCATCATCCATTAGAATCCTTTGAGGAAGTAAAAGCCGAAATTTTAGCACATGTCGACAGAGCTGTCCAAAATGATTTATGGCTACGAAATCATCCACCAGAGATTGAATTTTTATTGCATTGGCCAGCCTTCAATGTGCCGACAGATCATCCAATTGTACAAGCAACAAGCCGTGCGCACGAGGAAGCAACGGGAGAGGAAGCGGTTATTCATGGCTTTGTGGCAGTGGCAGATGCAGCGTTTTTAAATGCGAAAGGAATTCCTTCTATTATATATGGTCCCGGTAGCATTTTAGTAGCACATGCAGCGAATGAGTATGTACTAGTCGAGGATTTAATCAAAGCGGCAAAAACCTATGCCTTAACAGCCTTAGAGTGGTGTGGCATAGAAGAAATATAATAGAGGGGATGCTTATATGGGGAAATTAACAGGAAAAGTAGCATTTATAACAGGTGGCGCACGTGGGATGGGTAAGGAATATGCATTAAAATTTGCAGAAGAGGGCGCGGCAATTGTCATCACAGATATTGCTAAAAATTTGCAAAGTGTTGCCTATAATATGGCTGATGAATCGGAGCTAACGAAAGCAGTAAATGACATAAAGGGCTTCGGTGTGGATGCTTTAGGATTTATCGCAGATGTACGTCATTCACAGGAGCTGGAGGAGGCTGTGCAACAAACAATTGCACACTTTGGCAAAATAGATATTCTTGTGACCAATGCTGGTATTCTTTCCTATAACAAGCTATGGGAAATGCCAGAGGATCAATGGGATGATATGCTCGATATTTGCTTAAAGGGCACGTGGTTAACGTGTAAGCATGTCCTTCCGTATATGATTGAACGTCAAGCGGGAAAAATTTTATGTGTGTCCTCTGTTAATGGCTTACGAGGCGGGCAAAATGTAGGGCATTATGTAGCGGCTAAGCATGGTGTATTAGGGCTTGTAAAATCAATGGCAATGGAGGTCGGTCCATATAATATCCATGTCAATGCGATTTGCCCAACGGCTGTCGATACAACAATGGCAAACAATCAAGCCACCTATGACCGCTTAGCAAATAAAAAAGGGGCAACAAGAGAGGAGGCAACACCTGCATTTGGCAACCATCATGTGTTTCCAAATCAAGATTTTATTGCACCAAAGGATGTGATTAACGCAGCATTGTTTTTAGTATCAGATGATTCCAATAATATATCAGGCTCACATATTGCGGTGGACGCAGGTTATTTAACAATGTAAGGGAGAGAAGTATATGGCAGGAAGATTACAGGATAAAGTGGTCGTTATTACAGGTGCAGCACAAGGAATCGGCTTTGCGACAGCGCAAAAATGTGGGCAGGAGGGCGCAAAAATCGTTCTGTCAGATGCGAATGTAGAGAAATTGCAGGAGGCAGCTCTTCAATTACAGCAAAATGGCTATGATGTTCATGCAGTTGTTTGCAATATTACCGATGAAGAGCATATTGCCAATCTGTATCAGGAAGCTGTAGCAGCATATGGTTATGTAACGACGGTTGTTAATAATGCAGGGATTTTTGTCAATAATACGGCTGAAACATTTGATGCCACTACGTATGAAAAAATTTCCGCTATTAATATTAAAGGCGTTATGCTAAGCACAAAGCACGCCATTCCATATTTAAAGGGGCAAGCGGGTAGCTCCATCGTCAATTTGGCATCCATTTCGGGCATGATCGGTACGAAAAACCATAATTTATATATTATGACAAAGCATGCGGTGGTAGGAATTACACGCAGTACGGCTGTAGAGCTTGGGCAGCATGGTATACGAGTTAACGCTGTTTGCCCGGGGTTAACGGATACAAATATGGCTGACCAGCTTATTGAGGGCGATGGCGGTGGGCAGGCTATTCGACAAGCCTATGAAAATGCCTATTTATTAGGACGGTTAGGCAAGCCAGAGGAGGTTGCGAATACGATTGCCTTTTTAGCCTCTGATGAAGCGTCCTTTATTACAGGTGCATTAATACCAGTGGATGGTGGCTATACAGCGACTTAAGTGTAAGAAGGGTGGCTCACATAACCGTTGAGTCACCCTTGTTTATTATTGAAAGGCAGGAAGTTGGATTTCCTCAAGCAAGAAGCCAATATAAAATAAAATTTGATCTTGCAGCTTTTCGGGATTGAGCTTGGAGATTTCTTTAATTAAACTTAGACGGTAGCGAACTGTATTTTTATGAACAAAGAGCTGCTCCGCGGTTTTATTAAAATCCGCATTATTAAATAAAAAGACTTTCAGTGTATGATATAGCTCCGCTGCTTTTTTCTGATCAAATTCCTTTAATGGTAGTAAATATTCCTGCTGAAGAAAGGAAGCTTCTTTTATTGGATGGTTCGAAAACAAAATGCGCTCAAAGTTTAAATGCTCAAAATGAATGACCTTTGCCAATAAATTTTTCTTTGTTTTGGCAAAGTGCAATGAAATTAATGCCTCGTTATAGCTTTTGACAATAGCTGATAATGTATATACTCGTCCGACTCCACCAAAATAGGTGACTTGGAGTTGATATTTTGCTAATAAAAAATCAATTTTCTTACAAATAAAATCAGCCGTTATTTCTGATGTAGTATCGAGCAGCAACACTAAATAATTATTGGAATCAAAGCAAATTTTCGTTAAAGTATACTTTTCTAATAAAAAGATTAGCTGAGAGGTTACGATAAAGGCATCCTGCTTCTGATCATCAGGAAATGTTAATTCAAGTAATAGTAATTGATAGGGATGATCTGCTAAATTCCAATTAACCTCTTTTGAAACGCGCACAATCTCCTCCGTACTATTAAATTTGCCACGAAACACATCTAAAAGAAAGCTACTTCTATTTTGCTGCGATAATGAAATAATGCTTTTGATTTTCTGTAGCTCTGTTAATAGAATAGCGGTTGCTTGCGAAATTGCCACATTGTGCCAAGAAGCACAAAGCGTTTGGCATTCCCAAATAATAATACAGCCCTCCAAATGGCGATTTTCATAAATCGGCTTTACATAGACAGAGATTGGTAGCTCTTGAAAGCTTTCTTTTGTCAAATTTTGTGTTTTCATCGTTTGGACAATGTTTGACAAGACATTCTCAAATACAGGCGGTAATGCAAAAGAGCTGTAGGATTTATCAATGGCATGCAAATAAATGGTTGTTTTTTTAGCAAGCAATTTTTCCATTAATAATGGTAATTGCTGAATATCGGATTTTGCTAATAGAAAGGCTTGGAATGCTTCATAAATATTTTTTATTTTTTCCAATTCAAGCTTTTGCTCATAGTTAATATAGTTGACAATAGGAATCATTAGATCAGCCCAAGGAATATTGCTATCCAGCTCAATGATCACTAGCTTGTAGTGCTCTGCAAAGCTTTGGATATCTGAAGAAATAGACGGAATATTTGAACCGATTTTAATGCCTAAGCCACTGACGCCTTTTTCAGCGAGTGAGCGAATGAACTGTTTGAAGGCTTCATCCGTGAAGGACGGAAAACCAGTTGTAAGAATGAAATTTCCGCGTTCGACTGAAGCACAGCCCTCTAGTGTATTGACGATTGTAGCTCCGTTTACTTCTGTAGCTAATAAACTTTTTCCCGATATTATTTTGGCATATTGGAACTCCTGTAGAAGCAATATATCTTTTATCCGCAAAGTCATCACCTCATTTATTTTAATGAACGGTGATAATGTATGCTCTATCATTTGTAGAAGGATTTGCAATGCTTTTGTTATAAAAGGTGAGATTACTAGTATAATACACGAAGTTTTTGTAATTTTCACTTATTAATTAGTAGAATTCATGTTTTTTGTGGATTTATGTTGTACATTTGGGGGTGAAATGGGCTATGCAACCTTAATAAAGAAAAAATCAGCCGAATAGTATTGACAATTGTGTGACTATTCTTTAAAATTCAAAACAAATCCACATAAATACAGAAATTTAGTGTTGGATTTGTGGATTTTATTGGATTTAACTTTGTGTTTGGAGTGATGGTGTATGTCTCTTTCATTTGAAGAACGTAAAAAAGTAATTTTAGATATTTTAGATTTAGAAGGAAAAGTGAAAGTAAGTGATGCTGAACAGTTATTAAACGTATCGGGTGAGACTATACGGAGAGATATGGATCGTTTGGAGAAGGAAGGGCTCTTACACAAAGTCTATGGCGGTGCTGTGAAAGCAAAGCAAAAGTATGAACGTACATTTGAACAGAAAACGTCACTGAATAACTTAGAGAAACGATTGATATGTAAGGCTGCCGCAAATATTGTGGAGGATGGTGATGTGATTTTTATTGGTCACGGCACAACAGCCTATGAAATTGTACGTTTCTTAGGTGATAAGCCAAATGTCATCGTGGTGACAAATTCTCTCCCCGTGCTATCGCTAGCAACAGAATGCTTTCAAGGAAAGATCCTTTTTGCAGGAGGTGAGTATGAGCATCGACAAAAATTTATGGGTGGTCCATTAGCCGATTTATTTTTCAATCAATTAAAGGCAAATAAAGCCTTTGTTGCTGCTGGTGGAATTTCCTTATCTGATGGCATTACCGATTATGATATTACTGGTGCAGCCATTTCAAAGAAATTAATAGAGCGTGCTGAAACAACCATAATTTTAGCGGATCATACAAAGTTTGGAGTTTCTACATTTGCGCATATTTGCCATTTAGAGGATGTTTCAATGATTATTACAGATCAAAAAAGCTCTACACAATGGCAGGAACGCTTAGCCCAGAAAAAAGTTGGGTTACTAATAGCAAGTGAAATGTTGGAGGACATCCATGGATAGGAAGGTGGAAAATATGGACTATTTTGCGAGTAAGCAAGAAACCTTACAAAAATCAATTGACTGGTGGAATCCAGGGAAAACGAAGCAATGGCAAGTGGATGGCGTAGATGTTGTGATCGGCAAACGAGAAGGCTATTACTTCTATGATGTGGATGGCAAAAAATTAATGAATGCCCATCTCAATGGTGGTACGTATAACTTAGGGCATCGTAATCCAGAGGTCATTGCAGCACTAATAGAAGGAACCAATTATTTTGATATTGGTAATCACCATTTTCCATCGACAGCGCGCGCTCAATTAGCTGAAGCATTAGCACAATGCACACCAGATGGCTTGAAATATACGATTTTTTCCAGTGGTGGGAGTGAGGCGATTGATGCAGCATTGAAATGCGCACGCTATGCGACAAAGCGTAAAAAAACGATTTCGATTAAAAATGGCTATCACGGGCATTCAGGCTTAGCCGTATCACTTGGGAATGAACGCTATTCCAAGCCATTTTTAAGTGAAGGCGATCCCAATGAATTTGTGCATGTGCCATTTAATGATCTCGATGCAATGGAACGTGAGCTTGCCAAGGGTGATGTTGCAAGCGTGATTATTGAAACGATCCCCGCAACATACGGCTTCCCATTACCGCATGCCAATTATTTAGCAAGCGTCAAGGCGTTATGTGAGCGTTACGGCGCACTTTATATTGCAGATGAGGTACAGACAGGCTTAATGAGAACAGGTAAGCTTTGGGGCATTGAGCACTACGGTGTTAAGCCAGATATTTTAGTAACAGCAAAGGGGCTAAGTGGCGGTATTTATCCAATTGCTGCGACAGTAGTGAATGAGCGCGCGGGTGGCTGGATGCAGGAGGATGGACTCGCACATATCTCTACCTTTGGGGGAGCAGAGCTTGGCTGTGTTGTGGCAATGAAGGTGCTGGAAATTTCACAACGACCTGAAGTTATTAAAAATGTTGACTATGTGGCACGCTATTTACGAACGGGCTTAGAGCAAATCCAGCAAAGATACCCAGATTTCTTTGTCGGTATTCGCCAGCTCGGTGTTGTGATGGGCTTAGAGTTTAATCATCCTGAAGGTGCGAAATATGTGATGAGCTCCCTGTACAAGCATGGTGTATGGGCGATTTATTCAATGCTTGATACACGTGTTTTACAATTTAAACCAGGATTATTATGTGATAAAGCATATTGTGATGAATTGCTGGAAAAATGTGAGGCAGGTATTAAAGAGGCAGCACAGCTTGTAAAGTTTGCACGTTATTAAAGGGGACAGGCTTATGATTTTAGTCAAACAAGGGGGTTTTCTAAATGGATTTTGTTGATTTAGAAGTGGCACTTTCTAACTTCCATCAAGCAGCGAATGATGCGTTGAAGGAATTTAGTTGTTTAGTAGAGGCATCTTGTAAAATGATTGATTATTCTGAAAATGCTACGTATCTTGTAGAAGATGCACAGGGCAAAAAATATATTTTACGAATTAGCCGACCCAATTACCATAAAAAAGAAGAAATAGAGGCGGAGATTGCTTGGTTAAATTCGCTCCATGAGCAATCTCCTATTGATGTATCATTACCAGTGCGAGCAGATGACGGTGACTACGTACATGCTCATCGCTATAATGACACAATTTATTATAGCACATTATTTACATTTTTGGAGGGGAATGCTCCTGATGAAAATAATGAAGAAAACCTAATTCAACAATTTGAAACATTAGGCAAAATTACAGCACTGTTCCACAAGCATACAATCGAGCAGCACGATCATTACGAAGATTTTCAGCGGATGATATGGGATTATGACACGATTTTAGGGCAATCACCAAAATGGGCAAGGTGGCAGGATGGGCTTGGCATGACACCCGCACGAATTGCTTTATATGAGGAAGCGTCCGAGGTCATTCGACAGAAGCTAGAGGCATTTGGCAAATGTAAAACACGATTTGGACTTATTCATGCGGATTTACGCTTAGCCAATTTACTCATCTATGGTGATGAAATTAAAGTGATTGATTTTGATGATTGCGGTTTCGGCTGGTATTTATATGACTTAGCAACATCTGTAAGCTTTATTGAGCATATGCCGTATTTGGAGGATTTAATTGCGTCATGGATCAAGGGCTACAGTCAAGTGCGGACATTAACTGATGAAGAAATTGAGATGATTCCAACCTTTATTTTAATGAGAAGGTTACAGCTTATCTCTTGGGTAGGTAGTCGTGATAATGAAACAACACGCTTGCTTGGCGAAAACTATACCATTCAAAGCGATGCCTTAGTGAAAAATTATTTAACAAAAAATAAAATTGTATAACATCCAAATAATTGTAAAGGTGGCGAACTAAATGACTTCAAAAAAGAATGAAATCATTGTTTTAAAGAAAGCCCTTACACCTATTCATTTATGGACAATTGGTGTTGGAATTGTTATTTCAGGAAATTATTTTGGATGGAACTTTGGCTTAAGTCAATCGGGCTATTTAGGCATGCTGATTGCTACGATATTTATGGCGATTATGTACTTAACAATGACGCTAGGAATCTCTGAATTATCGACAATGCTGCCATATGCCGGGGGACCATACTCGTTTGCTAGACGTGCCATGGGCAGATATATGGGCTTCATTACAGGCATAGGGGTTGTGCTGCAGTATGTGATTGCTGCACCTATTATTGCAATTGGGATTGGTGGTTATATAAGCTTCTTGTTCCCAGCAGTGCCAACAGTTGTCGCCGCAGCGTTTATGTATGCGCTCTTTATGGGGGTACACATTTTAGGCATTAAGGAATACGCAACGATTGAGATGGTGCTTGTATTTATCGCATTGGGATTATTAGTGCTGATGTATTTTGTGGGGCTGCCACAGATTCAAGTGGAGAATTTGTTCCCAGCAAGCGGTGAGCTAGTGCCAGGTGGCTTTAAAGGCGTGTGGTCTGCGCTACCATATGCAATGTGGCTATTTTTAGCGATTGAAATGCTACCGATGCTGTCAGAGGAAACGAGAGATGTACAAAAGGATATGCCTAAGGGGTTAATTTCTGGCATGGTGACACTGTTAATTTTATCTGTGCTTACAACGACAGTGGCGATTGGGCTTGCGGGCATTGATACGATGACAGTAGCAGAGGACCCACTACCAGCAGCGATTGCGGCAGCCTTTGGCAATACGTATTGGCTAGCGCAGGTTTTAGCATCTGTTGGATTAGTTGGTTTAATTGCAAGCTTTTCAGGTGTAATTTTAGCTTATTCACGTCAGGTTTATGCGCTATCACGTGCAGGGTATTTGCCAAGCATTTTATCGAAAATGCATAAAACACGTCAAACGCCTTATATGGCAATTATTTTACCGGGCTTTATTGGCTTAGTGCTTGTTATATTGTTCAATCCAGATGATTTAATTTTAATTTCTACATTTGGTGCATTAGTATCGTATATTACGATGAATTTATCTGTGTTGATTTTACGTAAAAAGGAGCCGAATTTATCGCGAACTTTTCGGACGCCATTGTATCCATTGACACCGATTGTTTCTTTAACACTAGCTATCATTGCGATTTTTGCGAGCTTCTTTGCCAATTTAACGTTTTTCGTTGTCTGTCTTGCGGTTTTTGCCGTTGCAAGTATTTACTACTGGCTATGGGCAAGACATCAAATCAATGAGGATGCACCAGAGGAGCGCTTTGCAAAGGAAGCAGTCGAGGAAGATAGCCAAATAACACAAGCATCTATACTAGAATAAAGCGTAGAGGATGTGTGCTTTATGCAAAAAGTAGAGTGGGTCATTTTTGATAAAGATGGCACAATTATTGACCTGGATTCTATCTGGATTCCATGGGCTAAAAATTTTTACCTAAATTTGACTGAAAATTCTGATTTAAAGATTGCGTTTTCATTACAGCACTTTTTAACAACAATCGGTGTAGCAGCCGATGGAGCAACGATTGACCCAACAAGCCCACTAGCTGTTGGAAGCATCCAGGAAGCAGAAACAATTATGGCTTACTTGCTTTATCAGCAAGGTATTGCTTGGAGTGAGGGTGTTACGCTAGCAAGAACAGCATCGAGCTTAGCAACAGCCCAGCAGGAAAATATAACGGTACAGGAATTACCGGGTATTCGACAGCTTCTGATGCGCTTAAAGGAGCATGGTATTCGCTTAGGCGTTATCACAGCAGATTCAACAGCACGAGCAGAATTACATGTAAAGCAGCTTGGGCTATGGTCGCTATTTGAATTTGTGCTTGGCAGTGACCAAGTAGCATCCAGCAAGCCATTTCCAGATTTAGCGCATTTGGCACGGGAACGCTATCAAGTATCGCTTGAACAGACAGTGATGATTGGTGATTCCAATGCGGATATGCTATTTGCTAAAAACGCAGGCATGCTCTATTCAATTGGCATTATTCCACAAGATGTCTATCCAAAAGATTATTTACCAGATGCCATGAAAATTATCGAAGCGTATGATGAATCGCTTATAACCTTGCTGACAGCGGAGGAGGATCAATATGGATAATGAACTTATTGCGAAAATTACAGCGTTAGTGATGGAGAAGGTGGCACAAATGCCAAAGGAGCAAATTCAAGGCTTAACACAGGCTGAATTGCAGGAATGGCAGTCCTTTCGTTTAATGACAGCAGCGAGTGACAGCACTCAGCAAGCGCCAGCTATCATTGGAAGCTATCAGCCATTGTCAGCGCATGAGCTGCAGCATTGGGAGGACCTGCATCGCCAGCAAGCATTCACGCAAGCAACAACAGCTTCATCTTCATCGTCTGATTTCATCGCATTTAAAAAATTTATATGATAGGCGGTGTCAGCAATGATAAAAGATCGAGATTTACTCTCTATTCAGGAGGTGCGCGATGCTGTTGCAGAGGCAGCGGAGGCTCAAAAAGTGTACGCTAGCTATTCTCAGCAGCAAGTGGATGCTATTGTTCAGGCGATTGCAGAGGAAGCCTACCGACAAGCTGAAAAGCTAGCTATATTGGCAGTAACAGAAACAAAAATGGGTGTGATTGAGCATAAAAAAATTAAAAACGAGCTCGCTTCAAAGGGTGTTTATGCATCCATCTGTCATGAAAAGACAGTAGGGATTGTGCATGAGGACCATACAGCAAAGCAAATAGAAATCGCCTATCCATATGGTGTGATTGCTGCTGTATCACCAGTAACAAACCCAACTGCCACTGCTATCTATAAAACGCTCATCGCGTTGAAGGCGCAAAATGCAATTGTCTTTAGCCCGCACCCAACGGCGGTAAACTGTACGATTGAAGCATTGAAAATTTGTCATGAGGCGGCTGTCCGTGCAGGTGCGCCTGCTGGCTTGATTCGCTGGGTAGCTCATCCGACGATAAAGGGCACAGAGGCATTAATGCAGCATAGGGCTGTGCAGCTTATTTTAGCGACTGGCGGCTCAGGGCTTGTGAAGGCAGCCTATAGCTCTGGCAAGCCTGCCTATGGTGTGGGACCGGGGAATGTTCCTGTTTATATCGATAAGACAGCGAATGTTGCCCGCGCTGTGCAGCACATTATTGATAGCAAATCATTTGATAATAGTACAATTTGTGCAACAGAGCAGGCAATAGTTGTGCATCAGGATGTGAAGGCACAGGTGATGGCAGCGTTAGCTCAAAATGGTGCAGCTATTGTGACGGGAGAGGACAGGCTAAAATTAGCACAGGTGATTTCCCCAGTGCCACGTACATTAAATACGGAAATTGTTGGGAAGCCTGCGATAAGCATTGCAGAGCTGGCACAGATTCAAGTGCCAGCAGGTACAAGGGTGCTTGTGGCAGAGGAGCAGTATATTGGTAAAGAGCATCCCTTTTCCATAGAGAAGCTATCGCCCATTTTAGGCTTGTATACAGCACATTCTCAGGAGGAAGCGATTCGACTATGTCAGCAATTGTTAGATGTAGGAGGACGTGGGCATAGTGCGGCGATCCATGCGGAAAACGATCAATTTGTTAAAGAATTTTCCATTCATATGCCCGTGTCACGGATTTTGGTTAATACGATGGCTTCTGTAGGGGCGGCGGGTGGCACAACGAGCTTAACGCCATCCTATACATTGGGCTGTGGTGCATATGGCGGCAATATTACAAGTGATAATATTACAGCTCGTCACTTAAGCAATAAAAAGCGCGTTGCCTATGGTATCAAGGAGCTAGCAGTGCCAAAGCCACAGCATCCGCAAAATATTCAACAGCCAGCAGTAGCAGTAAACACAGATGAAGAGGTAACGATTGATCCTGCGATGATTCGCAAAATAGTAGAAGATATTGTTACGAAATTAACCGTTTAGAGGAGGAGTTCACAATGAGCGTAGAAATTAATGGTGCATTAGGAATGATTGAAACAAGAGGATTGATCGGTTCGATTGAGGCAGCGGATGCTATGGTGAAGGCAGCAAACGTTAATATTGTTGGCAAAGTCCATGTTGGTGGCGGTATTGTCACGGTGTTAGTAACAGGTGATGTCGGCGCAGTCAAGGCGGCAACGGATGCGGGCTCAGAGGCTGCTCGTCGCGTGGGTGAATTATTGTCTGTGCATGTGATTCCTCGCCCACATTCAGAGTTACTTGCTATTTTACCAAAATAAGTGGAGGGGGTTGTCTTAATGCAGCACAATCCAATAGCGATCGCTGACAAAATCCCCATCGCTGTTTCAGCAAGACATTGTCATGTTAGCGAGGAGGATTTCCATTATTTATTTGGCACACAGGCCGTATGCACAAAATGGAAAGACCTGTCACAGCCCGGGCAGTTTGCCGCAGAGCAGGTGATTACCATTCAGGGTCCTAGAGGCTGCATTGACAAGGTGCGTATATTAGGTCCTTTTCGCGAGCAAACACAGGTGGAGGTCAGCCAAACGGATGCAGTGAAATTAGGGGTCACGCCACCTATTCGCATGTCGGGTGATGTGCAGAACTCCGCACCCATTACATTAATTGGCCCAGAGGGAACGATTCAGAAACAGCAGGGGCTTATTATTGCACAAGCCCATATTCATATGTCAGAAATGGATGCACAGGCTCTTTGTGTGCAGGATCAGGAAATTGTGAAAGTCGAGATTATAAATGACGTACGACAGCTACAAATCATGAATGTGGTTGTCCGTGTATCCCCAGATTTTGTCTTAGAAATGCATGTTGATACGGATGAGGCAAATGCAGCCTCTGTTGTACCAAACCAGTATGGCAGGTTGATTAAAATGGAGTGAAGTGAATGAATGTTCAACAATTACAGCAGCTCATTCAAGAAATTGTGACAACGCTTGTCCAGCCTAAAAAAAGATTATTGATTGTTCATCCCCAGACAGCAATCTCTTATAAGCAAATGGAAGCATTAAGCAGCTATTGTACAGTGGAAGAATGGCAAGAAGGCACAGATGCTACGAACATCCCCCAAATGTTCTACGATGCCATTGTTTTTCTGGAAGTTGACCAAGCGTTTATTGTTGCGAGTGCACAGGGCTTGCCGAATTCCCCAGCAGCCTTGTTTCTAGCAGACCTACTACTGAGGGGCGAGCCAGCTGTGCTAGTCCCTCAGCAAAAAATGGCTGAGGTGATGACCGCCCAACAGCCAAATGCCTATCGTAGTATGCTACAACAGCATATGGCAAGCCTAAAGTCGTTTGGCTGTGACTTGCAATTATTTTCACAGCTTATCCCTTCTATGAAGGCGACACAGCAGGATTTGTCCTTTGCCGATCAGCAGCCAGCATATATTACTGAGGAAATGCTTCGGACATTTCAGGGACAGCAGCTTGTGATTCCTGCTACTACAAGGCTAACGCCATTAGCTCTTGATGTGCTGCAGGAAAAAGGGATTACCATTCAACGAAAATAGCGAGTAAGAACATGTCAAAGTACGAGTGGAGTGTTGTTGCATGACAAAATCAATTGGTATTGTTGAAACGAGAGGGCTAGCGATTTCGATCCAAATAGCAGATGCCATGTTAAAAGCAGCAGAGATACGATTGCTTCGACAAGAAACGATTGATTTAGCGCTTGTAACAATCACGATTGAAGGTGATGTAGAGGCAATTCGAGAGGCAATTGCGATTGGTACACGGATGGCAAAAGCAGCGAATCAATGGATTGCCTCTACCACTATTTTACGGCCTGATGCTACGCTCACAGCATTAGTAGAGGAAATTGCGATAAAGCCGTAATGCTTTAATAGGCTATAAAAACAAGTGAAGGTTCACTTGATTAATCATGAAAGGGTGGGAAATAGAGATGAAGGTAGATTTAACTGGAAAGGTTGTATTGGTGACAGGTGGCAGTAAGGGAATCGGCAAAGGGCTTTCAACGGTTTTTGCTAAGCAAGGCGCACATGTCGTTATTGCGGCAAGAGGTCTTGATGCGGCTAATGAGCTAGTCACGGCATTAAAGGCTGATGGCTATTCGGCATCCGCCATCGCCGTGGATGTAGAAAGCTATGAATCTGTTGATCAGATGGCACGTGAAATAGCTGCTACCCATGGCGGTATTGATATTGTTTGTGCCAATGCGGGTATTTTTCCTTCTGTGAAGCTAGAGGAAATGACGACAGCCGATTGGGATCATGTGCTCAATGTGAACGCAAGAGGGACTATGTTTACTGTGAAGGCTTGTCTTCCTTATTTAAAGGAAGCAGCGTATGGCAGGGTCATCATTACTTCGTCGATTACAGGACCTGTAACAGGCTATGCAGGCTGGACACATTATGCAGCAAGTAAGGCAGCACAATTAGGCTTTATGCGTACAGCAGCGCTGGAATTAGCCCCCTATAAAATTACGGTGAATGCGGTTATGCCAGGCAATATTGCCACAGAAGGCTTGGATGGTCTTGGGGAGGATTATCTTCAAAAAATGGCAAAGGCTATTCCATTCGGCGGGCTTGGCAGTGTAGAGGATATTGCTTATGCGGCTTTATTTTTAAGCAGTAAGGAAGCAAGCTTTATTACAGGGCAATCCATTATTATTGACGGTGGACAAACATTGCCAGAGGACTCAGAGGCATTTTAACTTGCTGGATAAGGAGGAATAGAGATGAATCATTTAGGTGCATTAGGCATGATTGAAACAAAGGGGCTGGTAGGCTCGATTGAGGCAGCAGATGCCATGGTAAAGGCAGCAAATGTGCATTTGGTTGGGAAAGTACATGTGGGTGGTGGCATTGTAACCGTGCTAGTACGTGGTGATGTGGGCGCTGTCAAGGCTGCAACAGATGCTGGTGCTGCGGCAGCACAGCGAGTAGGCGAGTTGCTATCTGTGCATGTCATTCCGCGTCCTCATGCAGAATTAGAAGCCATTTTACCTGTACAATCGTGAAGGTGAGGTGGCTTTATGAATCCACAAATAATCGAGCAACTCGTTAATGAGGCGCTTGCCGAAGTACTAACGACCAATCAGCCAACACCACCTTCCACAAATGCTATTCCAATTGCTGTTTCGGCAAGGCATATTCATTTAAAGCAGGAGCATGTGGAGCATCTTTTCGGCAAGGGTGCAGCATTAACCGTTCAAAAAATGCTCTCCCAGCCTGGACAATTTGCAGCACAGGAAACGCTTATGATTGTTGGCCCTAAAGGCAGCATTGCCAATGTGCGCGTCTTGGGACCTGCACGAGCATTCACACAGGTAGAAATTAGCCATACAGATGCAATTGCATTAGGCATTCATCCACCAATAAGGGAATCAGGCAATATTGCAGGCTCTGCTAGCTGTACATTAGTTGGACCAAAGGGTAGCTTATTTTTGCATGAGGGTGTCATTATTGCACAGGCTCATATTCATATGTCACCACAGGACGCCAAGCATTTAGCTGTACAGGATGGGGAATATGTGGCAATCCAAGTGTCAGGTGTTCGTCCAATAACCTTTCAGCAAGTTAAAATTCGTGTAGCTGAGCATTATCAATTAGAAATGCATATTGATACAGATGAAGCGAATGCAGGCTTAATAAAGCAAGGGGCAATCGGCTCTATTTTCACAGCTTGTCAGCAGATTGCTTCAAGCGCTAGCCCACAAACGATGACTGTAGAGCTTACGCAAAAAATTATTACTGAGCAGGATATTGCACAGTATCAGGGCAGCACAATCATTGTCCCACAGGCAGCTATTTTTACCGCGCTTGCAAGGGAAACAATAGCGAACTTAGGCATTGAAATACAGTATAAAAAGGATGATTAAGCATGCGTATAGGGACAGTTGTTGGGAATATATGGGCTACTCGTAAGGAGGAGGGGCTACAGGGTCTAAAGCTACTTATTATTCAGCCTAAAAAAATAGATGGTCAGCTTGCTGATGAGCAAATTGTTGCAGCAGACCGTATTGGTGCAGGGGTTGGCGATGATGTGATTTTAACGATGGGCAGTGCAGCCGTTCGCAGCTTTTCTAAGGAAGTGATTTGCCCAATTGATGCCATTGTTGTTGGTATTATTGATAGGTCAGACGAATAGTGGGGTGAAAAAATGAAAGAAGCCATTGGGATGATTGAAACATTTGGCATGATTGGCTCCATTGAAGCGGCAGACGCTATGCTAAAGGCTGCTGATGTCCAGCTAGTGAGGCATGAGCTTGTAGATGGAGGCATTGTCACAATTATCGTTGCTGGTGATGTAGGAGCGGTGCAGGCGGCCGTGGAGGCAGGAAAAGCGACCGCGGAGCGTATTGGAAAGGTGCTTGGTGCACATGTAATTCCGCGCGCAGCAGATGATATTCACAGCATTATTCTTGAACAAAAGCCTGCTGCTAAGCCAGCCACAAAAGCATCCAAGCCAGCCGTGCGTAAAGCACAGTCGAAGGATGCTACGGATAGCGCAGCAGATCAATGATGAAGTGAAAGGAGTGATTGACAATGGGCTTTAAGCGTCCTAAAATTGCGATTATTGGTGCTGGGCATACTGGTACAACCGTTGCGCTGATGGCTGCACAGCAGGAGCTAGGCGATATTGTGCTTGTAGATATACCAGAGCTTGAAAATCCAACAAAGGGAAAGGCATTGGATTTATTACAAACGGCTCCTATTCAACAATTTAATGTGCAGATTACGGGCACGGCGGACTATACTGAAATCGCTCATGCTGATATTGTCGTGATTACAGCAGGAATAGCGCGCAAGCCGGGCATGAGCAGGGAGGATTTAATTAGCACCAATGCGGCGATTATTAGCACCGTTAGTCAGCAGATTCGGCAATATGCACCAAATAGCTATGCCATTGTCCTAAGTAATCCTGTCGATGCAATGACTTATGTTTGCCTGCAAGCAACAGGCTTTCCGAAAAACCGTGTGATGGGGCAATCAGGTATTTTGGACACAGCTCGCTTTAATACCTTTATTGCGGAGGCACTCAATATAGCTGTTGAAGATGTTTCTAGCTTTGTATTAGGGGGACATGGTGATGAAATGGTGCCGCTTGTCCGTTATACGTATGTTGGTGGCATTCCTTTAGAAAAATTAATGCCCCCTGCACAAATCGAGCAATTGGTAGAGCGCACACGTAAAGGTGGCGGTGAAATTGTGGAGCTTTTAGGAAATGGCAGTGCCTATTATGCACCTGCTGCATCCATTATTGTAATGCTAGAAGCTTTATTAAAGGATAAAAAACGAATTTTACCTGCTATTGCGTATTTACAAGGCGAATATCAAGTACAGAATGCCTGTATCGGTGTACCAGTTGTGCTTGGTGGCAATGGCATTGAAAGTGTGGTGGAGCTGCACTTAAATGCAGAGGAGCAGGAGGTCTTTGCCAACTCAGTGCAAGCTGTTTATCAAACAATTGACTATGTAAAATAGACATTGTGTATGTAGCTTGATCATATCCCCTTTAAATAGACAAACTGTATTAAAGGGGATTTTTGTATGCCAATTGAAGCAGCCTTTCTTCAGATTTTATTATTTTTAGTGCTGTACATACTAGTAGTTTATTATATTTTTAAATATATCTTTAATATTGATAATAAAGTCATCATAAAGTGATACGTTAAACGTGAGGACAGCCTCTGCTTTTTCCCTCTCTGTTATCTCCTCCCAATCAGGAATAACGGTATAAACATTATCTAGGTCGTAGCTCCCGTTTGGCTTCAGGATGTCATGGTTATAGACTACTCTATTTTTTTCGTCTACCATCTAAATATTTATCAAATAATACCGCTCAATTAGTAATGACTCGATTATGCTTAAGTATTGGACGTGGTGACATCAACATTGTTTCACCGTCAATGATTTTATAGCGAGGTTCTCTATTGCCCAATACTTTTTATGGGTGCTTACAGTGTAGCTATTTTATTGATAGGGGGCAGTCCAAGCTTCCCTATTCCTAGAACTGTTTTTCGAAGGATATGGATGGAAGTTTCACGTGATCATGAACGAAAATAGCCTATTCCTCATAAAATAGAGAAGAATGATTGAAAAGGGTGAGGGGCTATGTTAGTCAGGAGTAAAGAAAAAGAAGAGCATCGTCAGGACATTGACCGTTGGGAAAATGATGGTGGAAGAAGCTTTTATGTATCATTCAAAAAATAATGAAACCAATTTTTATGTTGTCCGTATAAATAGATAAGTTTATTGAAAAAGGAGCACTATTATATTTTGAACCATTGAACAAAGCAATTATTATTTGTGATTTACCTCATTGTTATTGCGGATGCCTATTATACAACCTTGTATATTGAGCCCAAAACGCCACCGCAGCATCAGACCGTTAAAGCGTCTGTGATCACATTGATTGAAATTCGGTAGCAAGCCATATCAAAAGAAGCGGACAATCCGTCAGCAAGCTAATTTCCTGCAATTTCTACAGCAACGATTCTCTCAAAGGCATTTGACTGTATATCACGTTATACAAAAATTAGCTTTACGCCACGAAATTTTACGTTGCTAAGCTGTAAAATAGGATTGGGGGGCACAATCACCCACAATCCTATTTATGTTGTTGAAAAAACGATTTTGAAAGGAGAGGTTTTATGCAAAGAGAGCGACTTAAACAAAGAATAATAAGAGAACCAGCTAAATTTATTTCCTATTTAAAGAAGCTAATTAGCGAGAATAGATTTGACGATGGGGAAGCGTTAGCCTTAGCATTGCTTATCATAAAAAATGGACCTGAAAGTTTATCGGATCAACAATGGTCTATCTTTTTAGAGAACGGTATTTTACGTGATAAGTACGTAGATCATTGTGAAAGATGTGCTGAACAAATTCCTTGGTCAAATATGTACAGTGCTATATTTATCAATAGAGATCATCTTTGCGCTAACTGTAGCTATTTTGAAAATAAAGTTACCTTCTATAATGATTTGTGAGGACTTATCAAGTGTCCCAATAAAAAAGATTGAAGCATTTAGCCTCAATCTTTCATATGTGTGCCTAGCTTGTAAAATAGCCCTAAGGCTACACGAATATACTTCGTTTATAAGGGGTTTTTCCATCTAAATCATTTGACATTTGGATAAATCATTGTTGCTGGGTCTACATATTCATTGAACTGCTCTTCTGTTAACAGACCGCTTGCAATTGCTGCCTCTTTTAATGTTGTGCCTTCCTGATGTGCTTTTTTCGCAATTTTAGCGGCATTTTCATAGCCAATATACGGATTTAATGCCGTAACGAGCATTAATGAGTTTTGTAAATTATGGTCAAGCACCTCTTTATTTGGTTCAATACCTACTGCACAGTGATCATTAAATGATTTCATTGTGTCAGCAAGTAGGCGAGTTGATTGTAGGAAGTTATAAATAATGACTGGCTTAAAGACGTTCAGCTCAAAGTTACCCTGAGAAGCGGCGAAGGCAATCGTTGCGTCATTGCCAACTACTTGCGTGACAACCATTGTCATTGCTTCACTTTGCGTAGGGTTGACCTTCCCTGGCATAATGGATGAGCCTGGCTCGTTTTCTGGAATCGTAATTTCACCAATACCTGAACGAGGGCCACTTGCTAGCCAGCGTACATCGTTGGCAATTTTCATTAAATCGGCTGCTAATGCCTTTAATGCGCCATGTGCCACAACTGCTTCATCATGGCTTGTTAAAGCATGGAATTTATTTGCTGCCGATGTAAAGTGCTTGCCTGTTAGCTCACTAATTTCTGCTGCTACACGATCACCAAATTCAGGGTGTGCATTAATGCCCGTACCAACCGCTGTTCCGCCAATTGCAAGCTCCTTCATATAATCAATATTTTGAATAATCATCTGCTCCGATTTCGCTAGCATGGCAGCCCAGCCGCTAATTTCCTGACCTAATGTTAGGGGCGTCGCATCCTGTAAATGTGTACGACCAATTTTAATAATATCTTTAAATTGTACTGCCTTCTCTTCTAATGTAGCTTTTAATAGACGTAGTCGAGGTAATAAATAATCCTCTACTTTTAAGACAGCCGCAATATGCAAGGCTGTTGGGAAGGTATCATTTGAGCTTTGTGATTGATTAACATCGTCATTTGGATGAATGCGATCAGCCTCACCAGCATCCTGTAAAAGCTGATTTGCGCGGTGTGCAATGACCTCATTGACATTCATATTTGTTTGTGTGCCACTACCTGTTTGCCAAACAACAAGTGGGAATTGGTCGTCCCATTGTCCATTTAAAATTTCATCGGCAGCCTGTACGATGGCATTTGCTTTAATAGCAGAAAGCTTACCTAGCTTGTTGTTCGCAATCGCAGCACTTTTCTTTAAGATCGTCATTGCTTGTACAAGCTCAATTGGCATTTGCTCTGTCCCGATTTGGAAATTTTCCTTACTGCGCTGTGTTTGTGCGCCCCAAATTTTATTGGCAGGTACTTTGATTTCACCCATCGTGTCTTTTTCAATACGATAATCCATGTTCAACCAGCTCCTTTAGTATGTATGTTTCCCCAGATATACAGATAAAAAACGGATACTCTTAGTCTGACATAAGAATATCCGCCTCATACGTGCTTATTCAAAAAAGAGGGGGATTTTGAATAAAGCAATTTGGAGAAAAGAAATAATCTACTGATAATGATAATTGTTATCAATTAAAAAGTCAACGGTTTTGCTTAAAGAAATTTTATAATGAGAATAATTCGCAAAGATGATTATTTAATGCCCGAAATTTGAAGGAATAAACATATGTTATCTCTTTTTCTTGCCTAATTCTTTAAGCGGCTGTTTTTTAGGAATTTTTTCGAACACTATCTTTACATGAAAATTATTGTCATCGACTTGAAGTACCTCCAACACCTTTGCCTTACGTCCTTTAATGCGAATAGCCTCCTCCACAGCAGGTAGTGTTATGAGCAATTGACTTAAAACAGCCGTTTTATTTTCATAAAAATGTGTCACAAACATCACGATTCTCCTTCTGACTTTTAATTGTTACTCAATTTATGAGCGGAAGATAATAGTTAGAACTTTTGAGATGGTGGAAGACGGTGAATATAGATGAACCACGTTCAGTCCGCTTACAAAAATGTTAGAGGTGATCGTACAGTGAGGAAATACACCTGGAAAATATCAATTTTGGATTTATTTTTAAAATATTAAAATTATTATCTTTCGCTATATGTAGTAGAAGACAATTAAGTAATCTAAATGTAAAATGAAAGAGAAATTAAAATGTGGATTTAAAATAAGCTTCAATAATGTACATTTTTTGTTTAGTAATCGGGTCAGTTTATGAAACAACGCAACAGAACCATATTACCCTTATTTTTAGGGGTTTCTGATAAATACTAGCTCCCGATTCACTAAATCATCTTCTCCATTAAGATGTGGTACTATTATTTTGCAATAAACAACAAGGTGGGCAACCAATGAACAAAACAGACCGATTATTTGCCATCGTGCTGGAGCTGCAACGTAAAGAAGTTGTACGAGCCGAAGATTTGTCAGCCCTATTTGAAACTAGTGTGCGGACCATTTATCGTGACATGGAGGCGCTGAGTGAAGCGGGCGTGCCGATCATAGGAGCACCTGGTACAGGATATTCCCTGATGGAAGGTTATTTCCTGCCACCGATCAGTTTCACGGTACCGGAAGCCGTGAGCTTGCTGATTGGAACAGACTTTATTGAACAACGATTTGATGATGATTATCGCGTCAAGGCGCAAGACGCTCGCAGCAAACTCGAGATCATTCTACCGGAAAACGTTCGCAATGAAACATCTCGTGTACGCAACGCTATGCGCTTGCTCAATTCCGATAAACAGGCCATGCCGTCAAAAGAAAAGGAATATCTAGAAAAGATCCGTCAGGCGATATTAGACAAGCGAAAGATTGGCTTTCAATATGTAAAAGGACTTGCGGATTCTGAGGGGAATCGCCATAGTGTTCGTACTGTTGCGCCCTATGGATTGGTGCTCGTTCAAGGCTCGTGGATGCTCGTGGCCTATTGTGATCTGCGCGGAGACATTCGCCATTTCCGATTATCCAGAATGACGGAACTTATCGATCTGGAAGAACGATTTAAAATACCGGCACACTTTAACTTTAGAGATTATACTCCTGCGGATGATCGGCACTTACTGGTTCGTCTCCGATTTAATCTTGAGATCGCAGATAAGGTGAAGGAATCTAACTATTATTACATAGAGGATATGGTAGAGCATCAAGATGGATTGGATGTGTTCATACGCGTTCGTCAACTGGACGAAGTGTTGCAATGGGTGCTTGGCTGGGGAGCGGGTGTGATAGTGTTGGAGCCTGAATCGTTTCGAAATCGAATTCGTGAGGAAGCCAAAAAAATGTTAAAACGCTACTGACATACCGTTGTCAGTAGCGTTATTTTATAATCTGGGTAAGTAAGCCTAAAGGAGTGAGAGAAATGCGAAGTAGTATATCTTACATTGGTTGGAGAGATGATAAGATACGAAATTGTATCGTTTATTTAGAATGAAATCGTTCAAAAGACAAAATGCCAATATAGCACACAATAAATATTTAAGGAGATGGAATACATGGCTACACCTCAACTCGACTTTTTATCAATTCAGGTAAGGAAGCTTGAAAAATCACGTGAATTTTATCAGAATACTCTTGGTTTTGAAATTGAAAATGAAAATCCAGAAGCCTATATCTTTAAAAATGAAAAGGGCGCTTCTTTTGCCATTAGAAAACCTTTGGTTGATTTGGACAAAGCAGGCAAACTTGGATGGGGAGTCGCACTTTGGTTTTCCGTTCTTGACGTGGAAAAACGATATGATGAAGTGCGTGGTAAAAAAGTGAAGATTGTTAAGGGTTTAGCAGATAGTCCCTTTGGTAAGGTGTTTACAGTAGAAGATCCTGATGGATATTATATTACTCTTCACGGATAAATCCTCATTAGTTTGTACAAAGATAAAAATGTTTTGCCATTAAAGGGCGCGATTGTGGACAACGAAAAAAGTTTAATTTCTCAGTTTTAATGCTGAGAAATTGGGCTTTTTTTATTTACTTATAGTGCAAAAAATCATTAAAATAGATGCAAATTAGCTTCTAAAGTGACACTAAAAGGAACTCTAAGTGATCATAATAATGAGGCAACCCTCTCAAAAAGATAGAGGCAACATTTTTATCAAAGATAATCAATAAACAAAGCCCTGCTAAATAAAGTCTATATGGAAATCACTTAATCATTCAGGAGAAAGGAGGTCAACATTCACTTAGTTTATAAAAAAATCAAAAATATGACATGATTTTACATATGGTAACTGCAACTTTCGACATATTTTTTATTTATTTCTCAGGAAATATTTCATAGGTTTTGAGGGTGGAAATTGGAGAGGGTGCTTTTGTTTCAGCGCTGTTAAAGTTCGTTATAATAAAAGAAAGGAGGCAGTGTTATGTATTTAAAATCATGTAAGGTATTGCAGCATACAATTCCAACGAAAGGGGTTTATCCATTTAACATTCCGAGCCTACAGCATTTAGAGGAGCTGGAGTTCCCGACAAATGTTACATTCTTTGTAGGGGAAAATGGTTCAGGGAAATCAACATTGCTTGAGGCGATTGCAGATCGCTGCGATTTTAATACAGCGGGTGGTGGTCGTCAAAATTTATACGAAGTACATAAGGCAGAGGCTTCACTGGGGGAATATATTCGTCTATCATGGATGCCGAAAATTTCAAATGGCTTTTTCCTACGCTCAGAAACCTTTTATCAATTTGCCAGTCATATTGATTCGTTAGAGCATCCAAATAAATATGCCGCTTTTGGAGGGAAATCATTGCACCATCAGTCGCATGGAGAATCATTTTTATCGTTATTTATGAATCGCTTTAGAGGCAAGGCGATCTATTTATTAGATGAGCCTGAGGCGGCATTGTCCCCTACAAGACAGCTTAGCCTGCTGAAAATTATGAAAGACTTGGAGCATGAGGCACAATTTATTATTGCCACACATTCACCCATTTTACTTGGCTATCCGAATGCGACGATTTATAGTTTTGATAATGGCGAAATTGAAGCAATTCGCTATGAGGAAACGATTCATTATATCGTTACGAAGCGCTTTTTAGATGCACCTGACAGTATTTTACGCGAGTTATTTGATGAGGAGAGGGAATTATGAATCAACGAAAAGGCTTAGTTATGCGCGATATTCGATTAGATGAAATGGCACAATCCATTGATTTGCTCAATTATGTCTTTCAAATGTCGATGTCCATTCATAAGGATCGTCGCTTTGTTAATGCGAAAAGCAGGCAATTTAATGAGGGGCATGCAATCGGCTGGTTTGATGGCTCACAGCTTGTATCCCAAATTTTAAGCCTACCCTTTGAGGTCAATGTCCATGGAAAAATTTATGAAATGGGTGGGATTACAGCGGTAGGCACGTACCCAGAGTATTCGGGTCATGGCTTAATGGAGGGCTTAATTATTGAGAGCTTGCAGCGGATGCGTGCAGAGGGGCAATATATATCTTATTTATTTCCATACTCAATTCCCTATTATCGTAAAAAGGGCTGGGAAATTATGAGCGATATTGTGGAATTTCAGGTGAAGGATACACAGCTACCACATTATGCAGGTCTTTCTGGAAAAATTCGACGTGTCAACCCAAGGCATGAGGATGTTGTAGCAATTTATGCGCGCTATGCCAAAAAAACACATGGTGTCATGGTGCGAAATAGTATTGCTTGGAATGAAAAATTTCAGGAGGATTTCTGGGAGGAAAAATTTATTGATAGTGATGTCAATCTTCAAGCAGCGGTTTACTATGATGAAGAGGACACACCGCAGGGCTATTTGTTTTATCGTATTATGGAGGAAAATTATTATATTGATGAAATCGTTTATTTGCAGGAGGAGGCACGGAAAGGTTTATGGAATTTTGTGTCTGCACATAGCTCGATGATTTACAATGTTTACGGCAAAACGACGGGCAATGAAGCGGTGGCATTTTTATTAGAGGATAGTGAAATTATTCAAAAGGTTTCGCCTTATTTTATGGCGAGAATTGTCGATGTTAAAGAGTTTTTATTGCGCTATCCATTTAGCGACCATGATTTTCAGCTACAGCTTGCTGTGAATGACCGCGTTATTGCATGGAATAATGGCACGTTTATTGTGAAGATGAAGGATGGCAAGCTAGCGGTTCAAAAGGTAAGTGAGGCACTAGGCAATGATGCCGTCCATTTAACGGTGCAAACACTTGCTACAATGCTACTAGGCTATAAACGACCAAGCTATTTAGAAAAAATCGAACGCTTACAGGGGCGTGCCGAGGATATTGTGCTGTTAGAGGCAGTGCTACCTGTAGGTATTCCAACGTTTATTGATTATTTTTAAACAGTGTTGATGCCCAAGCCTTCTTTAATAGCTGAACTCCTTTGCTAATGTCTATATGTTATCTTACTAAACCCTAGTTGTAGCATTGGCTCTGTATGTGGCTGATGGTGGAAAAATGGGCTTGTTGGATATACCTTGACACCATGGCGCTATGCTTGTCCAATTATTTTTCTTGCTTATCATGGGGAGGAGGCTGTGGGCTTTGCATAGCTCTATCCAACCCTTTCCGCCGTAGCCATGAAAAAAGCCTTTGTCTTAAATGATTTATTTGTTGCACCACATGCAAGACAGCAAGGAGTCGCACAAGCTTTAATGGAGCAATACTATGGCTATTGTCAGCAGGAGAATGCGCTCCATGATGCTAGATAATAGATAGGCATAAAAGCTCTATAGCAAGCTTGGCATGACCAATGATCAAAGCGTTTATTATTATAATATTTATTGGTGAAATTACAGCAGCACTACTCTGCTAACACTTCAATGGTAAAGCTCCCCGGTGCTTGGACATAAAATGTATAG
The DNA here is from genome assembly GCF_038008325.1 of Lysinibacillus sp. FSL K6-0232. NCBI lineage: Bacteria > Bacillati > Bacillota > Bacilli > Caryophanales > Bacillaceae > Lysinibacillus > Lysinibacillus sp. FSL K6-0232. The sequence goes on from NZ_JBBOYW010000001.1 coordinate 1,767,856, forward strand.
CCATGGGATTCAATAGGGGTATTCACCTTATAGCCATCATTTTTTAAGCGCTTATTGATAGCATCCACCTTTGCCCTACTGTCCTGTGGGAAACCAATATGAAAGGTAGCTGGGTATTGCACATCTTTTCCTTTCATTAATGTTAAAACAAATTGTTGGTCATCCAACATAGCGGCAAAGCTTTTGCCACGGCTGCCAACGCATATCATATCAAAATAGGTTTCTAAAAATTGACGTGTGGCATCCACATCATTGACTGTTAAATTTAAGTGATTTAATTTCATCGTGCACCTCTGTTTGGAATAGTATTGGGGGGAGTGCCTTATTAGCTTAGGTATGGCACATCCAGCCTGCGAAAAGACCTGAAGTGAAAAAGCGAGTAATATGGTGAAAGCCTGCTTCACGCAATAATTGTTCGATTTGCTGATCTGTTATAAAGGAAATATTCAGAATGACCTTGCCCATATCCGCCACTTTCTCAGGACGATAGCCAACATTTAAAAAGAAGCTTTGCCATATTTTAATGCGATCTTGCAGCTCCTCACTATCTCGCTGTCCATAGGCACTCACAAGGACAAAGGGCTTACCGGGCTTTAATTGCCTATGAATAGTTTGCAGCAACGCTAATTTTTCCTGCCACTGTTCAATAAAGTGCAGCACTAAAATACAGCTAGCCGCATCAAACTTGCTCGTTGCTGCTGGCAACTGCTCAATAGTACCTTGAATAAGCTGCACACGGCTCTCTAAGCCAAGCTGTGTCGCCTTATAAGAAGCGATTTGCAGCATTTCCTCTGATGGATCAACCCCAGTAAAGGACCAGTTGGGATTAGACTGCCCCCATGCGGTAAGCTCATTGCCACCGCCAGCGCCTATAATAAGCAGCGAAGCCTGTTGCTCCCCTAATTGCGCGCGCAAATATGCCTCTGTCATTGTAAATAATGTATCATACCCTGGCACGGAAATGCGTGTATTTTTCTCATATGCCTGTGATTTATTGACAAGCTGTGTTGTATCCTGAATCATGAATATTGCCTCCAATACATATATTATAGACCCTTAATGTCCGTAATTGAGTATACAGAAAAATAACGAAAATCACAAAGTAAAAACACTATAATAGTATGGATAAATGTATTGTCAAACATATAGTATTTAATCTTAAAGATACATAATTTAATGATTATCATTTATGCTTATCGTAACGAAGAAATAGGAGGGACAATGATGGTGAGTGCCATTCTACAAGTTCTATTATTTGCAGTTATACCATTTATTTGGTGGTTTTTTACTGCAAGAAATAAAGAGCCCTTTCAGGCATAGCTAGGTTTTCGCAAGCCGATTATCAGGCATAAAGGAACGTATATGACTTTCTTACTGCTATCCAAGGCTCTTTTAGTTGTATCTATGAATATTTTTATCTTTTTCTATATTGACGATTCCTTATTAGCAGCCAATCAATTTGCTGGTCTTGGTGTCGCTGCAATTTTACCAGCTCTGCTTTATGCAGTAGTTCAAACAGGTTTATCAGAGGAGCTTTTTTTCCGTGGCTTTTTGTTAAAAAGATTAGCGCAGTCGTTTGGGGTTCAGATGGGCAATATCATGCAAAGCCTTCTTTTCGGCTGTATCCATGGTGCACTATTATGGTTAGCGCTGCCTGCCCTTGCTGTGCTTCTAGTGATACTGCTAACAGCACTAGCTGGCTATATAATGGGCTGGCTAAATAAGCGACTATCAGGCGGCTCTATTTTGACAAGCTCATAGCATGGCAAATTTTTTAGCGACTAGTATGGCCATGTTTTAACGCCTAGAATGCATTTGCAATTCTTGGTGGGCACTTGCATAATGGAAGGGAGCTTAGTGATGCTGAGAAACTAGAAAGCAGGGGGTCTTATGAGTAAGCTTACACTGTTTACGTTAGCAATGGCTGTCTATTATATTGTTGTTGTTGTGCTTGTTAGTAAGTTCGTTCTTATTCCTATTATGAAGGTAATGCTCTTTATTTTCTTTTTAGGAGCAGGCTTTCTATTTGCACGAAAGATGCGTAAAAAATTACAGTAGGAGGCATTATGCGAATTGTTCGGTTAACATTATTTTATTTAGCGATTATGCTATTAGGGGTAGGGCTAGCAATGGCAGGTGTACATTTGTCCATTGCACTTGGGCTATTTGTGGTGATTGCGCTTGCAGTCATCTATCGCCATATACATATTGTCTTTCGCACCAATAATATGAAGCTGGTGGATCAATTGGTGAAGCGTCGTCACAAGGAGCCTATTTTTGGAGGGCTTTATGCTATGGCCTATGGCACAAAGGAGGAGCAGCTTCACGCATTGAATGTCATTATCCAGCATTATAAACAGCCAGCCATTAAGTATAACTATCAATTTGTTAAGGCAATTCTGGAGGAAAATTTGAGTGCGGCAAAGGTCGCTGCACAGCAAATTCAAAAAGAGCCGTTATCGAGCTATGCTTATTGCTATATTGCGGCGCTGGAGGGCAGAACGGCTGATATGCGTAGTGATAAGCTGACACAGCCATGGATGCAGCCAGCGATTGAGGCGATCTATGCCTATACGTTAAAGGATCAGGCAATGTTTCGTCGCTTTGCGGATGCTAGCATTGGGCAAGCTCGTGGCATCCAAAAATATAGCTTAATCCATAATTTTCAGCAAATGGAGCAAGCGCTTAAAGCATAGAGATTTATACAAATGTCAGGAACCTTGTGTAAGCAAAGTTCTTGGCATTTTTTTGTCTAGTTTTCAATAACTATGGCTCCCTTAATTGTTGTTATTTTACATGGTAATTTTATAGAAAATGGTTGTTTTTTCTTAATTTTGGTAGTAATATGGAATCTGTTGCTGTTAATTTTTCTAAAATTTGGAGGGTACAATGAAGCCTACAAAAGAAAGTGTTTTATTACTAAACAGATTTCCTTATTGGATTTATGCATCTGCTGGCTATCCTTTCGACAATGTGGATGTCATTATTCTTCAGGAAAAAGGGGTTCCACTAGATTTTCCTAAGGATCGTTATAAGGTAGCACTGGAATGTGATCTGTCAAATGAGGAAGAGCTAAATGATACGATTAAACATTTGCATGCTACATATGCATTTACAAGAGTTATCAATAATACCGAGCGCTATATGTACACTGCTGCAAGAATAAGAGAGCTTTGCAACATTTCTCAGGGTTTAAACGTGGAGGAAACGCGAAGATTTAGAGATAAAATGTATATGAAAAATATTTTACGAGCAAAAAATATAAAGGTTCCTGAGGCTAAGCTATTGAAAAGTCGATTAGAGGCTATCGAATTTTTTCAGCAATATGGAAAATCGATTATTAAGCCGATAGATGGCACTGGTACAAAGAACACCTATGAGATTGCAAGCGTTCACGATATAGAGAGCATACAAGAGCCGATTTTTAATGATAACTTCGAAATAGAGGCATTTATTTTTGGGGATATGTATCATTGCGATGCCATTATTGAAAATGGCAATATTCGAATGTGTTCTGTCAGTAAATATTTGAATTCTACTTTGAACTTTCATACGGATGGCTACTTAGGGTCTGTCATGATTGATCAGGGAGAGCTACAAGAGCGCTTACAGCAATTTAATAAAGAGGTTATTCATGCTTTGGCATATGAAAACGGGGTTACTCATTTAGAGGCTTTTGTTCAGCCAGATGGACAAATTGTTTTTTGCGAAATTGCAGCACGTCCAGGCGGCGGTGGAATTATTCCCTCCATCGACAATGTATATGGAGTAGATATAGCGGAATGCTCTATTCGATTACAGTTAGGTGAGCCTTTACAGCTACCTCCCAAAAAGGATATTTTATCAGGCTTCCTTATTATCCATCAAAAGGAGGGGGTTGTGGCGGAGATTAGTGCTGAAGCTGAATTTGATGATGATTGGATTACCTATAAAAATATCCATGCTAAAGAGGGAGAACGGTTAACTGCTGCTAATAGTTCAATTTCCTCCATCGCTGACTTTACGATTATTGGCGATACACAGGAAGCATTAACGAATAGAATGGTAGCTATACGCAATAGATTTAGATTGTCGGTAGATGCAGTAGGGAGTAAGCACTTATGAACAATATTTTAGTATTAGGAGATATTTTAAGCATTAAAAAATATCTGAATTTTAAAGAGCATCAATACTTTGTTATTACTTCAGAGGAGGAGCTGGCAGAGGCTCCAGCAGAACTAAAGGAAATCATTGATTTTTATAGTGTCTATACGCCAGCAGGCTTTGATGTTGCATGTTTTGAAAATAATATTGCGGAAATTCTGGCAATCGTGGATCGTATCCTTGCAAAAGAAGGCACCATTGACTATGTTGTGACGACTTACGAGCATACCGTGTTACCAGCCGCCATTATTAGAAGTAAATATCATATTAATGGTTTAACGGAAGATAAAGCTTATGTGCTACGCAATAAAATGACTATGAAGCATTTACTAGAGGAAGGGGGATTAGCTACGCCAAAATATAGCGAGCTATCTCCTGAAAATTATCAGAGCATTATTCAATCCTACTTAAGCACTTGCGCCAAGGCTGTTATTAAACCAATGAATCAAGCGGGCAGTCAAGGAGTGCTTATTGCGAATAATTATGAGGATTTAGTAGTACATACAGAAAATTTATTTCATTCTGAAGAGAAGGTGATGATTGAGGAGTTTATTGATTCTCCTATTATCAATATCGATGGCATTGTTCAGCACGGGGAGATGAAATTTTTATCTGTTGCTAAAAAGCTTGGAAATTGTTATAGCTTTGTTGAGCATAAGGAGAACCTAGCGACCATTTTACCAAATGATGCTGCTTTATATGAGCAAGCCGAGGCGTATGTCAAAGCAATTTTAGCGATTTTAGAGATAAATTCATTAGTGTTCCATTTGGAAGCTTTTGATTCACATGATGGGTTTATATTTTTAGAAATGGCAGGCAGGTATCCGGGGGGCAGTATTACAGAATTGATCGAGCGTGTTCACCATTTTGATGTTGTAAAAGAAAGTTATGACTTTGATTGTCAAAAAGCGCTTGCCAAAAGAGCCTTAGCTGCTCCAGCTAAAGTATCTGCAATGCTGCTAGTACCTTTACCTGAAAAAAGGGATATAACAATACGTAGTATAGAAGGGCTAAACGCATTGCCTAATAATATTATAGGTTCCAGTATAGTAGGACCGGGGGAGAAAGTAACCTATCACGTGCTACATCCCTTTGCATATCTTGCTAAATTTTATATTGAGGATGAAAGCATGGAGGGTGTAATCGCCACAATCAATATTATTACGAAGGAAGTCAGCTATCATTATGATTTCATGTAGGAGGGGTTCATGTTGAGGGATGTAAAGTTTTGTTGGTTTGCTCCAACTTCAGGAGATTTTGAATATGTTTGTTCAGCAACACCATCTGAAGAAGCAAGTATTAGCAGTATTATTAACATTGCAAAGGATGCAGAAGCAATGGGTTTTGATGATATTTTAATTCCAATAGACCCACGCTGTATGGACTCCATTATAACTGCATCCTTTATTTTACAAAATACGAGTAAAATAAATACGGTTATCGCCTATCGCCCCGGTATTACAACGCCTCAAGTATTAGGAACAATGTTAAAAACATTGGATAATAATACGAATCGGGTAAAGCTAAATTTAGTGCAAGGTACTGTCAATGATGCATTGGCACAAGGGTATCCCGCAGATAGCTTGGCGTTTTTGCAAAATAGAATGTATAGCTTTGCAAAAAGCTTCACGGAGTTACTGCATGCGAATGGATTCCATAATTACGAAGATGAGCATTATATTTACAAAAATGCGTCTATCAATCCTATCCATCAGTCCTTTGAGCTCCCTTTATTCGTAAGTGGTGGGGAATTTGCCATGCGTTTAGCAGGCGAATTTTTTGATTACTATATGACCTTTGGCGATAGCGTAGACAATATAAAAGCGTATATTGAAGCGGCTAAAAGCTATGCTCGTGTGCACCATCAGCGCACGATTAAAGTGGGGATGGGTGTGAATATCGTTGCTAGGGCAACTACTGAGGAAGCTTTAAACGATTGCCACAAGATGATTTTACATGCATCCGATGAAAGCTTACAGCAAACGAGAGCCTACTATCGTCAGCATTTAGCATTAGGAAATCGAAAATTTGAGGATTTAGCAAGCAATGATTTTATGATTGACCGCAATGTTTGGGCAGGCCTAGCACAAGTAAGAACAGGCCCTGTAGCAACCATTTATGGGTCCTATGAAGAGGTAGCCAATAAAATAGCAGACTATATCGACATTGGCGTCGAATATTTTAGCTTAACAGGCTATCCTTATCGGAAAGAAGTAGAAAATGTTGGGAAGGTTATTCATTTACTAAAAAAAGAGCTTGCAAACGTTTAAATAAAGGAGATGAGTTAGATGGGGAAGGAATTTCTTCCAGTATTTGATGAATGGGCAATAACATATGATCGCACTGTTCAGGGTGGGGAGAATGAGTATTCTGCGTTTTTTGAAAATTATGAGGAAATACTGACAGCCGTTGCAGAAAAGGCACAAGATGGTGTTTTAGAATTTGGGGTTGGAACAGGAAATTTAACGATAAAATTGCTAGATAGAGGGTTAACCGTTATCGGAGTTGATCCATCGCCAGCTATGAGAGCACAAGCTAGCAAGAAGCTTTCTCAAGCAGTGATAGTAGATGGAGATTTTGATCGGTATGAAGAGCCCATTATAAAAATTAATAGCATTGTGAGTACATATGCCTTTCATCATTTAACAGCAGAAAGTAAAAAAATAGCACTTGCTAAATTTAAGCATACGCTCTCGCCTGATGGCAATATTGTCTTTGCGGATGTGTTATTTGAAAATGAGGCAGCCTATCAACAAGCAATAAACGATGCACAAGAGCAGCAGCATTTGAATGTTGTTAGGGATTTAACAGAGGAATATTATGAAACACTTGCCAGCATGACAAGTATTTTCGAGGACAGTGGATTTAAAGCTACGTTTACCCAAAAAAATCAATACGTTTGGCTACTAGAAGCTGTTCATGCTTGAAAAAATAAACAAGGTGGATATCGTTAATTGATTAGTTTAATAAAAAATAGCAATTTAAGAAATATAGTGATGGCTAATTTATTTTCCAGTGTTGGAAGAGGGATGACACTTATAGGAATCGCTTGGTATGCGGTGTCCAAAAATGATATGGCTAGTCCACTAGGTATTATTATGTTAATTTCTACGTTTTTGATGTTAGTGCTAGGACCAAACGTGGGCATTATTATAGACAGATTTCCGAGAAAAAACATTTTAGTGCTTGAAAATATTATCGGCTCATTCGTATTTTTAGTGTTTGCTATTATGGATATACTTTCGGGCACTTCTTATATATTATTAACGATTATGTATATTTCATCGATGACATTATCGCAAATACATTTTCCTTCACAGTCCGCATTAGTGCAAGAAATTTTTAGCGCGCATGAATACCAAAAGGTGAATAGTACACTAGAAGTACAAATACAAGTAACGCAAATGCTGGCAGGGGCTTTGGCTGGTATTTTATTAACCAACTATGATTTGAATATTGTATTATTTATAACGGCTTTTACATATTTGATTGCGGTTATTTTCTCTATGCAAATTCAATCAACGAAGAAAACAGGGGCAAGTAGGGAAGGCGGCAGGAAAAAGGAGCATAACAATTGGTGGGTTGATTTATCGACAGGCTTTAACTATTTAATGCAACATAAGCTATTATTCTTTTTTGGTGTATCCTCTTTTATGCCCTTTATTATGTTAATGGTTAGTAATTATTTAGCGCCTGTCTATATAAAAATAGGCTTACAGGAAAATGTTAGTGTTTTTTCTACTGCTGAATTTACGTATGCCATTGGGGCCTTTCTATCTGGAATGCTTATGATGTATATTGCTAGCAAGATTACGCCTGTCAATTTTCTTATTATAAATACAGCACTCTTTGCTATCGTAATGATAGGAATGATTATGACATCCAATAAATGGAGCTTTATTGCTTTTTATGGCTATCTTGGCTGGACTGTTGCCACTACTCGACTTTTAAGTCAAACGATTTTTATGAAAACAGTCCCACAGGAGCTTATGGGCAGGGTGATTACCTCTATTGATATGATTGCGCTTGTTATTCGCGTAATCTTTATAGCCATCTTTACACTTTCTTTGGATACTATCGGAGCTAGAATGGGCTATGTGTATTTGTTGATATTGGTGTTATTTAGCCTGCTATGCTTTTATCAAACAAGAACAATTGAGCAGAAAAACTAAAAATAGAGGATTAGACGTATGAAGGTGTTATACTGTCATACGTCTTTTTTATCCAATAAAAGCCCGCGCACAATACCTATGCTCAAGATGCCGCATAGTAGCACTAAAAATAGATAGGCATGCCACTGCTGTAAAATACGGTCACGACCAAGGGCGATGGTGAGGTCATTGAAAAGAGAGTAGGTAAAGTATAGTAAAATACTATTTTTTATTAGACAAAATGTGATAATGCCGTTTTGTCGCTGCTTATGTGAAAGCGGTGACTTGTTGCGACGCAGCACAGGATAAGCTGCTTTTAGCTCTAAATAGTGCAACAGTAAAAAAAGCATAAGGGCAACAAAGGGTAAATAAAAAATAGCTATTTTAGGACCAAGCTGGGCATGGTCACTTGTAAAGCTTTGTAAAACAGGGATTGTGGCAGGAAGCTTATGATATTGGATGAGTGTTGCTGTAATACCAGCGAAAAAAATAATAACTACGATGATTGTGAGCTGGTGACAAAAGCGTGGTGTAGGTGTTTTTTGTTGGTGCTGCATCTATGTCCCTCATTTCCATCCTCATTCAAAATAGCAATCTGTTATACTGTATCATAGAATGACCGCTTTTGGATGAGAGAAAGAAGGATAGCATGGAATACTTATTATTTTTAGTCATTGGCATTATTGGCAATATTATTGGTACATTGGTGGGAGGCGGTGGCTTAATTACGCTACCAACAATGCTGCTGATGGGTGTGCCTGTTCATTCGGCAATTGGTGCAAACAAGGTGTCCAATATGGTCAGTGCTTTCTCAAGCTTTTATACGATTTATCGTAGAAAAGAACTGGTGTGGGCAGAAATGCGGGCGGTTTTACTAGTGTCTTTAATTGGCGGTACTTGTGGTGGGCTTGTTGCCTCATTGATGAGCAGTCAGGCATTAACGCTAACTGCTATTCTGTTATTAGGCTTTGCCCTTGTAATATCCTTTATGGGGGGAGCGGATTTTGGGAATCAAGAGCGCTTTGTGATGAATCGGAAAAATGGCTCAATTTTGCTTGGCGTAGGGATTTATGACGGGATGTTTGGCCCTGGCAGTACCACGCTGGCACTTTATACATATGCACATGAAAAGATTGCTTATATAAAAGCAGTAGGGCTATCACGTATTGGCGTCTTTGCAATGTGCGCAGGGGCAGCCATTACCTATATCGCGACGGGCAAAATTGAATGGTCGCTCACATTGACTTTAATGCTCGGCTCGGTGATTGGCGCACAAATTGGCATTGTCTTAGCACGAAAGGTCAAAGCCAATCAAGTGAAGCTCTTGCTACGCATTGTGACGGTTGTCCTCATTGTGCAGCTTGTCTATGACTTTATCCATCAATTATAAAAGCTGGCTTCACTACAATTGAGGAAGTCAGCCTGCTGTGCCATTATTTTTTTGTAATATAATGTTCACCAAGAATTTCTTTGAATGCATAAGCATCTGCTGCAAGGTTATCTTTGACAAAGCCTGTCACAGCAGCTTGGTCGAGCTCATACATTTCCTCGATTTTCTTTTGAGAAAAGCAGCTCTTCTTTTGTCAGTAGATTGGCAAGAGAAGGCGGCTCTTGTGGCTGTAGCTCTTTGCCAAGCACTTGCTGTAATCCTTGTACATACATATTGAGCGAGCGACTGCCAACAATTTTCACGCCTTTATTTTCTTCGTTAATCATAATGATGGTAGGGAAGCCTCTTGCACCAAGCTTGCCTGCAAGGGCAAAGTCCTCGTTTAACATTTTATGACCAATTGGGCTTTCCGCTTCTTCCACAATAGCTTTGCTATCAAGCCCCATTGCATCAACGATATTTGCTAATACAGCTAAGGCAGAAACATTTTGATTAAACAGAAAATGTCATCCTCGTCAGCAACATCGCAGATACCTGTTTGTAAATCACACATCATATTTTTATTAGTCATGGAAGTGCCTCCTCATTAGCGTATTCTATTTGCTTTCTAGCTTTATTGTAGTAATAATAAAAATACCAATAGATGATGAGATATGTTGTTTACCCAACAGATTGGCAAAATTGTTGAAAAAGTAGGAGGGGCATGATGACGCAAGAAAAAATCGATCCTCGTGTGTTGCGTACAAGAAAATCTATTATGGATGCATTTATTGAGCTTTCCACTAAAAAGGAATTGAAAGATATAACGGTTAAAGATATTACAACAGAGGCTATGGTGAACCGTGCAACCTTTTATGCACATTTTGAAGATATTTATGATTTATTAGAAAAAGTGCTATCAGAAGTGTTTTTAATCAATTTAGATCACCGTATTTTGGCTGAAAATACATTCAATGAAGAAACAGTCATCAGTATTTTTACAGCGATCACAAACTTTCAGCGCTCCCTATCATCACGCTGTCATCGTGGCTATGAAGATACGATTGCCCGTATCATTAGAGATCAGCTGGAGGTTATTTTTGATAAGCTGTTAGCTGCAAAGCATGCAGAAAAAGATGATGACATCGTTAAAAGAACGACAACTATGCTAAGCTGGGGGATATACGGCGCATCAGTAGAATGGCGAAAAAATAGTATGCATATATCGCCTGAAGTGTTTATTAAAAAGGCGATCCCGTTTATTTTTGGTGGGGTTGAGCTTTCATATGTGGGAGGTGATGGGGATGTTTGAGGTAACACCATATCCAACCTTCTCATGGTCGCTATCACGCCATAAAACATTGACAGGCTGTGCGCGCAAATATGGCTATGAATACTATTTTTCACATAATGGCTGGCTTCGCTACAATGTTGAGCCCTTTCATCAGCATGTCTATCGTTTAAAAAAGCTCCAGCCAATGCCGATTTTATTTGGGCAAATTGTCCATCGCTTTATTGAGCAGGCAATAAACGACTACCTACAGACAGGCACAGCTTCTACGGTAGAGGAGCTAGTGCAATATGCGCGAGGACAGCTAAATGCAGCATTTATTGACTCAACACGTTATACGGAGCAATGGCGACAAAAGCCAACGAAATATTATATGATGCAGGAAATTTACTACTATGGCAAGCTCCAGCCTGCTGTTATTCAAGACTATAAAGAGCGTTTACAGCTTGTATTTAAGCATTTTTTAAGCAGTGCAACATTCCAAGAAATTACCGCGCATAAAGGCTCCTTACGCATTGGCGAGCCTGAGCAATTTCGCTCGATGAAAATGGACGGTATCCAAGTATTCGTTGTCATGGATTTTCATTATTATAATGAACAAACGGATAAATGGGTCATTATCGACTGGAAAACAGGTGGAGAATCGGACGATGACCGCCAGCAATTAGCGCTATATGCTTATTATGTGCAGCAAAAATATCGTGTATCATTGGCGCAAATCGAGGCGTATAATGAATATTTGCTAACGGGTAAACGTAAAAAATATCAATTTACAGATTTTGATATGGCTAATCTACTCCATACATTTCAGCATAGCGTGTTGGAAATGAAAAAATACCAAGCCGATATTTTTGCTAATGAGCCTGTAGACCTAGAGGATTTTGAGCAAACAAATGAGAAGTGGCAATGTCAAAACTGTAATTTTAGGGAATTATGTAAAATCTGATAAAAAAAGCAGAGGGGAGCCTTTGCTTTATTTTTTTGGTTCTTCACCAAAAGCCGTGGGTGACAAAATCAGTGACCTATTTCTAAACGTAAACGAAGAAATAAACGGTTTTCATTTCGATAGCCAAAACCACGTCTTTTAATAAGTTTAATTTTATTATTCGTTCCTTCCATCATGCCATTTGATAGCGGTGAAATAATGGTATCTAGCAATGCTTTTTCACGTGTACTCAATGTTTTTGCGATTTTAGAAACGGCACTACAAAGATGAAATTGATACCGTTTAAACCATTCTGTTAATCGTCGTTTTGCTTGTGTCATCGTTGTTGCTTTTAGTACATAACGCATATGATTCAATGCTTGATAAATGTATTTTGTAGGCAAATCTTCCTGATGCCACTGTGCAACAAATCCACGTTCTTCATCCGTTAATTGTTCAGGTTTTCGTGCCAAACAACGGTCAATGAATCGCGATTGATGATGCTTTTTGGCTTCTCCTAAATACCGGCGTCTTCGCTGCTGGGCATCGGTGAAAAATTGCACGAGATGAAAGCGATCCAGCACATGAATCGCAGTGGGATAAACGGCTTGTATCGCATTCGCCATCGCTGGAGCGAAATCACTGACCACCGCACGAATTGGACCTGTTACTTTTTGTAAAGCAGTGGTAATAGCGTCCTGATTTCGATGAGGAACAATTGCCAAAATACGACCTGAGTCGGCATTTAAAACACTGGTCGCATAATGATGTCCTTTGCGCAAAGCGAACTCGTCTACACAAATAGTAGTGGCGATTTCATCCGTTAATTCATTAGCTGCCAGCAAGTAATACCAACGCTCAACCGTCGTGTAGGGCAGTTCATATTCACGTGCCACATCAGCAATGGAACGCCCGTGGCAACGCCTTACAAGTTCTTTACGAAACATAGCTGAAGACGCTTGGATAATTCCTAAACCGAAGTCATAGGTAAATGTGAGGTCGCAAGCAACACAACGATGACGTGGAATCGCCATCTCAATCCAAATAAATCCGAGGTGCCAAGCATAGCCATGACGAAAACGACGTAATGTTTGCGCATGACGAATCGTTTTCCCTTGGCAAATTGGACATGGCACTGAATAAGCACCTACAGTAGCAGGAAATACATTTGGTTCTTCGTCAGATGGAAAAGAAACTTCGAAAAAAGATGGTAACGGTAATAGCATTTTGATAAACTTGGAGTACAAAGCGAAAACTCCTCTCGTGGTTTGTCTCGACAACAATTACGATACGTGAGTTTTCGCTTTTCTTCTATAGAAAATATGAAATTATTGAATTAATAGAAAGTCAACCACAAGTTATGGTGAAGAACCATTTTTTGCGATAATAGTAAATTTTTAGTAGGTTGAGTTTGGAAAGATAATACCATATACATATTGTGGAAAATATGAGGTTTTATATAATAACAAGTAACACTATAAAGGAGGAGTATCGTAGAATGAAAAAGCTATTCATAATGTTTATCACAGTTGTTTTCTTCGCCAGTGTACAAATGCTCACACCAGCCAAGGCCGCAGCATCCACGGTTTCAGCCTTTGAAGCCTCAAAGCTTGTTTTTAATGAACACTTTGTCGCAGGGAACCATCTAGGAACAGATCATAGCACCTCACATTATATGCGCTTAGCGATTGATATTGGCTTTTTAAGCGTTTATACTTCTCAGGCAAAAAATAAAAATGATGCCACATATGCAACGGCACTGGCAAAATTAAATCAGGCAATTGATACATTGTATACAGATGTTTCGTCAAATGCGAATAATTATGCCAATAATGCCTTCCAAGACCCAGGCACTGCTCAAATATTTACAGCGTCTATTTTAGTGAAAAAATTCAATATGTCTGATTTAACAGCTACAAGACAGACAAGAGTGAATTACTTATACAATAATACAAAGTCGTGGCTCAATAATACGTATAACAATAAGCTCGTGAATAATATGACGCAAACATTCCGTCAAGTAGTGGAAAGCCAAACGACAAACGCAAGTGGTGATGCACCATTTTCAGTGAATATTGTTGCTTTATATGGCGGCGCATTAGCATTAGATTCTGACTTTTTATTTAAGCAATATGGTGTTAATCAGCCAACAGATTATCCTTTTAGAAACAATATTGCGAATATTGGTAACTATATTAAAGCCATTAATTTCGGGAACTATACAACGGAGGGGCGTTTAAGCCATGTTGGAAGTGTACGTAATTATGTGGATGCAGGGTATATTAGCTGGCACGGTAAAGGACTAGCATTAATGGCACATGGTACGGTTTATACACCGAGCTTTGCTACTAGACCAAGCTCTGTATTTATGACAGAGGCAGATGCCATTGCAAAAGGTTTCCAGACCGTATATAGTAAGCATAATTATATACCAGAGCAATTTTATGGCTTTGGTTCAAGCGTGAAAGTATCGACAAATAGAAGTCAATGGTTATACCCATTAACATGGACAGGCAGTCAGCAAACAGTCAATTGGCTAGATGCCATTAATCGACCAAGCGGCTCCTATAGTGGACCTGTCATTGTAGCTGTTGCAAGGCAGGATACACAAGCGCTTCATCGAGCAATTGAGGGGCTAACAGGCGCTATGCTCAAAGGCTTGTATTTTAATCAATAGGCTTTAACAAGTCACATCGACATCGGTGTGACTTTTTTATCTTGGTTCAGCAATTTTTTTGTATCGGCAGCATTAGTAACAGGTTGAAGGGAGGTGTAAATAGCATGAAAAAAGTAACAAGGTCTATATTGTGTATGCATTAGTGAGCGGGCATCCGTTTCATGAGATTATCGTAGGCTGCTTTAGCACATATGACAAGGCACAGCAAGAAAAAGTGCAGTATGCCATTGCACGTATTCAAGAATTTGAGGTAAAGTAGATGATCAATGACTTAACAATGGAGAAGAGGCTGGGACAGAACTCGTTTTATTGAGAAAATCAAAAATGAATGTTATTTTGTGATTTATTAAAGTATATGTGTTCTAATAACGCAAAAAAATGTTAGACCAAACTTGTAAATGGTCTAACATTTTTTCTTTTGTCCCAGCCTCTTGTTGCAGTTATTCTTCAATGGTTTCAGCAAATGTTTTACGTCCTGGGCTAATTTTATTAATATGGATATCAATTTTACGAATAGAGTCCTCGGTTAGGGGAATTTTGCCATCCTGTTCTACCTTTTTCCATACCTTTACATTATTCCGATAAAGATATTCGGATAAGCGAAAGACATCTGTATCCATTTCCAAGCCTTTCTTAAAGGTATCCATAATTTCTTTTTTGATTTCTGCGCTTACTTTCTCTCGCACCTCATCAGATGAGAGCTTACCCTTAAAGCCATTTAAAACAACATTAAATTTTAAAAGCACATCAAATGCTGCTTGATTATTATGCACAATGGGCTTTACGTTCACGCTTAGCTTTTTAATATCAACGGTTAAATGATCTTGCTCGTCATTATTTAACTGGACGGTTACTTCTGCTTGATTTGTTTCATCGCTCATCCATTCAATGCCTCTAGCTGCTTGCCCTTTAATAAAGCCTTTGAAGCTATCTTTGGACAGCACACCAACACCTGAAAAGCTCGTTTCTGTTGTATCCTCCTGCTCTGTTTCCCAGTTTTTATTGATGGTCACATAAGGAATGCTAATCTCATAGCTTGGCTCATTTAAGCCAATCACAAGCTGTCTTAAATTAATAGGATCAACAAATGAATTTTGCTCTGCAATATTTTTAGGATTACTTAGCTTCGCAGCGGTTGGTGACCGTTTTAATAATGGCGATACTAATAAAACATCCTCGATAGGGTCTTGTGTACAATATACCCAAATATGATAGCGTGTTTCCCGAAAGCGTAAAAATGTATCAATCACCGAAATGGCATGCTCATTTTGCAGGGCTTTTTCAGAGAATAGCAGAAAGGTCATATGCCCCCAAAACACGTCCTGATCCATGGAGCGATATAATTTATAAATGGCTTCCTCAACTGTTTTCCCTCTTGCTTGCCCAATTTCAGTAGGCGCAGCATCAGGGTTCGCCTGCTCTGTTTTGGCAACAGTGGCAAAGTTGATAATTTGTAAATAGGTTATATATTCATTATCCTCGTAATCAACGCCAACACCTCGTACATAATACATTCGCTGCGGCTCTGTCACGTCCCAGCAACCTGTTAATAGCAACGTTGCAACTAGCATAAAAATCATCATTGCGATATTTTTTCGGCTCATATATCTCCCTACTTTGCAAAGTTCATATACTTTAGTGTGGACGAAAAAGCTATGTATTATAAGCCAAAGTAGCAGAAAAACCGAGCTATTCCATCAAAGCTCGGCTTTTCTCTTATTAATGGAAATATTTCTCGACACGCTGTACAACTTCATTGGCAGAAAGTCCATCCGCATCAATAACAGGCCCAGCCATCACAGGATCGCTAATGCCCATTACATCTCGGTCTTGCCCTGTAATAACGCAAGCATCACAGCTTTTAGCATCCTCTTCATTGCGTAGCTGAATCACTTCATAGCCCTTTGCCTTTAAAGCATCCTCAATATTTGATAAGGATTGTTCAACACCAATAATTTTAGACATGCTTTGTCCACCTCCTACAACTAATGTGCCATTTCTTCTTGCTTCTTATGCATTTGGCATCGTCTAAATAAATTGCCTCACTGATTGACTAAAATGTGTATAGAATGTCTAGCTTAGTAAAAAGGGAGGATGAGGTATGTATTCCATCGCCAATTTTAAAATACTTGTTGACAAGCAAGCAGAAATAGATGCAATTTATCAGCAGTGTACGCAACTTATTGAATCAACGGTTACACCCAAATTACATGTAGAGGCGGAGCGCTTGCTAAAGCTTATGGAAGATAGGCTATCAAAGCAGGGCTTTACGGTGACCAAGACATCCACGGGCTTAATTGCCAACTATCAGGAGGCAACGGTTAATGTGGATCAGCATTCAAAAAATTTAGAGGAATGGTTTTATATTAATTTAAATAGCTATGCCGAAGATCAAGTAGGCATTGTTTTAGATATAGCACCCATAATGTTGTCGAAAATATCCAATCAGCTAGATGGGTATACAGATATTATTGAGCAAATGACAGATACGTTAAAGCAAGCGAAAAGCCTATACAAAGCTTGCACAAATCCAACATTTATTTATAAAACCCAAGATAATAAAGTGTTTCAGTCTGTGCAGGATGTGGTGGATTATTATTTTCAAGCATAAAGGGAGAAGCCACTCTATGCTTGAAGTAGGAGTGCATCGTCTAAATGTTTTCACAAAATAGACATATGTAGTAGCTGGAAGACATAAAGATATAGAGGACAAACTATAGGCATGGTTGGTTCTCTATATTTTTTGATATGGAGAATGATAAAGGGTGCTTCCTAACTATATTTGTTAAAATCTATCAATACACAACTATATTTCACGAATATTTAATAAAAAATTGATATATTCAAAGATATAGGTAATTTGTAAGGATGGTTGTTTACCGTAATTTGGGTAATAAATAATAAAATAGATGGAGTTTTGTCGCAGCTATTTTCGGTTATAGTGCTAATATGAGCATTAATTCATACAATGATTAAAAAGTTTATAGGTGAGGGGCTGGGTGACATGGAGCAATATAGCACAGCTTATTTTCAAAAGCTAGATTTACTAGCAAGCTTATATGCAGGGCAAGCCGCTTTAAAACATTCCATACCAACGGAGAAGATTAGTCAACTGGAGCGCTATCAACAAATTGAAGCGGCAATTACGAAATTAAATAATGAAATTCGCTTGATTGAGCAGACGATTTTACGATCCGCCCGCTCTATCGAAAATTGTTAATAGCAGCTCAACCCATGCAAACCATTGCATGGGTTTTTTGATGGGCAAATGAGGCTGGGACAAAAGAAAAAATGTTAGACCATTTACAAGTTTGGTCTAACATTTTTTTGCGTTATTAGAACACATATACTTTAATAAATCACAAAAATAACATTCATTTTTTGATTTTTCTCAATAAAATGAGTTATGTCCCAGCCTCTGCTAAGTCTATTGAACAAGTGCCAGTATAAATTGATCGCGATCTGCTTCCTCCTGCATTTTACTATCAGCAAGCATTGCACCTGATTGGACGCTTGTCATATCTTTATCTACAAGAAACTGCACATTGACTTTCGTTACTTTATTATCAACAGGACAATCCCCCTTGAATTCGACTACATCCTGCCCCTTTTGTGTTTCAAAATAAACCCAATATGGATTTTCACAGGCAGAGGCAAAGGCATCCTCTAATGTTTTTGTACTATTTTCATAGGAATAGCTTTTTACATATGTAATATATTCATTGTCCGTTATATCTTTTTGCGGACCATAAAAGTACCAAAATACCCCTAAAATTGCAATAGGTATAATCCATAATATATTCCTTTTACTTAATTTTCTCATTGCAGCATCCCCCTTTATAAGCATATTTTAACACCTTTTTGCTAGCTTACAATAATATTTTTAAAGAAGGAAAAGTATTCCATGCAAGCTGGTTATTTGGTACAGTGAATATAATAGAACGAAAGGAGTGATAATTCGATGAAACGTTCTGCATATTTACTCAGCAGTATATTATGTAGTAGCTTACTATTTACAACTGTCCAGGCTGATGCAGCAACAACTGATCGTCCAACGATTTCGATAAATGGTGCGCAGCAGGCATTACAAGGAATAATTACGCCAAGCGGGCATACACTTGTCCCATTTAAAGAGTTTTTTGCCGTACTAAATATGAAAGTAACCTTTAATAATGACACAAAAACCGTTGTGGCAACAAATGATCATACAACACTGTCGCTTACTGCTGGTAAAAAAGCAGTGTTGCTAAATGGCAAAGAGGTACAGCTTCAACAAGCACCACAAATTATCAATGGTCGTATGTATGTGAATTTGCGCTTTATTGCTGAAGCTCTTGGTGGAACGGTGCAGTTCGATCAAAAGCAGCGAGGAATCTCCATTGAATTTCACGATATCGAAAGCTTAACAGCCATTTGGGCACATGCCTTAAAAACAAGGGATGGTATGCCGCGCTATCAGATGATGTCAGACAAGGCTAAGGAACGATTTATGCAGGAGCAACTCCATGTAAATGGGGAAGAAGGCAAGTTTGTAATTGGTGTATCAAGCCCATGGGTTGTTGCGTTTGATTTTACGATCGATGATATGACCGCAACGATTACATATAAAACGACAACAAGTGAGCCTGCATTTTATCAAACAAAGGAAATCTTAACATTTATCGAGGAAAATGGTCAGCTAGTGGTCGATGACTATCAAACCATTTTTGAGGATCAGCCGATCAATTAGGGCATACTATAGTATGCTAAGAATAAGAGGCTGTCTGGAGAGATAACTCTTTCCAGGCAGCCTCCTTTCTTGCTATAGAGAAGAAAGGAGGTTGCCTATGCACAACAGAAAACGTGCCTTGCTGCTAGTCATTGTACTTCTTATTGCAGCTTGTCTATTATTGATTGGTATAAGGATGCAACCAGCAAAAGAGTCAGCGCCGCCTCCCGTTGAAGAGGATACGCCGAATCATCAGGCATTGATTCAGGAGGTTGCAAGCTTGGCGAAGGAAGGGAAAGTGCCAGCAGTGCCATTTGTAGTGGGCGAGGCACAGAAAAAAGCCGTTTATCAGCAATGGGGAGAGCCTCAGCAAGTAGCACAAGCAGCAGGTGGCGAGTATGAGGAGTATGTCGATCAGCAGGTCACAATTGGCTATCAAGGAACACGTGCCTTTGATATTCGCTCCTTTCAAGCCGATATACAAGCCATTGATCTAGCAGCAATTCAGCAAACAATGGGTGAGCCTGATGAAGTCCGCTTTTATCAGGATGATACAGCAGATCAAATCATTTTAGTTTATCAGGTAACGGACATATACCAGCTAAAATGGATTTTGCCAAAGCCAACAGATGCCAATGCAAATCCTGTTGTCCATCATATTTCTGTTTATACAGCATTAGAGGAGGATATTGTGGAGCAGATGAGCTTAGATGAAAAAGTTGGTCAAATGCTATTTGCAGGTGTGTCAGGTACAGCACTTCAGCAGGACACAATAAACCTGATTCATCAGTTGAAAGTGGGCGGGCTTATTTTCTATGCCAATAATCTAGCAACGCCTGAGCAAACAGTAGCACTAATCAATGCTATAAAGACTGAAAATGCCTCTAATCGTTTCCCGTTGTTTATTGGCACAGATCAGGAGGGCGGTGCTGTCACAAGGCTACCAGGTGGTCTGACAAACCTCCCAACCAATCAAAAAATTGGGGAGGTTAATGAAGCGCAATTTTCCTATGAGATTGGTCAATTGCTAGGGAAGCAATTACAGGCATTTGGCTTTAATCTTAATTTTGCTCCTGTGCTTGATGTTAACAGTAATCCCAATAACCCGATTATTGGCAATCGTGCGTTTGCAAGTGAGCCTGCTATTGTGAGTAAGCTAGGGATTCAAACAATGAAGGGGCTAGCAGCGCAGCAGGTGATTCCAGTGGTGAAGCATTTCCCGGGACATGGTGATACAGCGGTGGATTCTCATTTAGCATTGCCCAAGGTGACAAAAAGCTTGGCAGACCTACAGCAGCTAGAGCTTATCCCATTTAAGACCGCCATTGAGAATGGTGCGGATGTGGTCATGGTGGCACATATATTATTGTCAGAGCTTGATGCTCAGTATCCTTCCTCGATGTCAACGGACATTATTACAGGCATTTTACGCAATCAGCTTGGCTTTGATGGTGTTGTGATGACAGATGATATGACCATGAAGGCAATTACCAATCATTTTGATATGAGGCAGGCGGCAGTGAATGCTGTGAAGGCAGGCAATGATATTGTGTTAATTGCCCATGAGTATGGCAATGTGCAGGTGGCTATAGAGGCAATAAAGGCGGCTGTTGCTAATGGTGAGCTCACTGAGGAGCGCATTGATGACAGTGTACGTAGAATTATTCAGCTCAAGCAAAAATATGGGCTCAGCAATAACCAAGCAGCACCAGTTGATATTAATAAGCTTAATACAGCGATTAATCATGTTTTAAATACGTATATGAAATAGTAGAGGGGGGACTAAACATCCCCCTTTTGATAAATAAGCTGCACAACACCAGAGGAAAATGCTTTTGTTTGGATAAGCGTTAGCTGAAGTCGCTCCGTAATATTTGTAAATAATGGCTTGCCTTCACCTAAGACAACAGGGTGAACAGAGAGGCGAAATTCATCGATAAGCCCTAAATTAATAAATGTTGTAATCAAACTTGCCCCACCATAAAGCCAAATATTTTTGCCCTGCTTTTGTTTAAGCTTGAACATTTCCTCGGCAATATTTTCGTGAATAAGGGTAACATTATGATGCTGGTCTTGCAGTGTGCTGGAAAAGACGTACTTGCCTTTGCTATGAATAAGTGACCAAAATTGTTTGTCTTCCTCATTATTAGTATCAGGTGTATATTGCCCCCATGCCTCATAGCTTTTTCTGCCATATAAAATCGTATCAATCTCATGTAAAAAGCTTGTAAATTCCATATCAGGCTCCATAATACACCAATCCACTTCGCCATTTTTACCTTCAATAAAGCCATCTAATGTAACCGCTAAATCTAATATGATTTTTCTATCTGCCATAGTTACGTTCCTTTCAATTTTAATCTAGCATTCATCATAACAGCTCCTTTGAAACATTGCGAATTTCTTAGTATAATAAAGAACAAACATTCGGGTAAGGAGCGGTCATTCATGAAATTTATTTTAGCGGAGAAGCCCTCTGTTGCGAAAAATATTGCAGATGCCTTGCATATTAAAAAGAAGCAGGACGGCTTCTTTGAGGGCAATGGCTATATTATTTCGTGGGCTTTTGGGCATCTTTTACAGCTTTATGATGCGAAGGACTATGATTCAAAAATGGCAAAATGGCAGATGGAGAACTTTCCATTTATGCCAGAGCACTTTCGCTACAAGGTGAAAATGGATGCGAAAAAGCGTGGTAAGGAGGATGCGGGCGCAAGAAAGCAATTACAAATTATTCAACGCCTAATTAATCGTTCAGATGTACAGATGATTATTTCAGCCTGTGATTTTGATCGTGAGGGGCAAATTATTGGAGATAGTATTATTTATCAGCTAAATCGCCAAAAGCCTGTGTACCGTTTGCTATTAAATGAATGGACAGCGGATGAGGTGCGTAAAGGGCTGGCGACGATCAAGCCGAATAGTGAATTAAAGCCATTGCAGGATGCAGGGGTAAGCCGTCAATGGGCGGACTGGCTGATTGGCATTAACTTAACATCTGTTGCGACATTAAAATATCAGCAAGGCACAGGTAAAGCGTTAAACATTGGGCGTGTGCTTTTGCCTACATTAAAAATCATTTATGATCGCGATCAGGAAATCGAACGCTTTGTCCCTGAGGACTATTTTAAATTAGCCGCACAATTTAGCACCGAGGATGGGCGAGCCTATGAGGGCATTTATTATGAAAATAAGGTCGATAGGTTTAAAAATAGAGAGGATTTAGAGCGTATTGAGCAGGCGCTTGATCAGCAGCAAGCCATGATTGTGGATAAAAAGGTAGAGCGTAAAAAGGAATATCCACCAATGCTCTTTAATTTATCGAATTTACAGGGCTTTATTACAAGTAAATATAAGGGCTGGACATCTGATAAGGTGCTTAAAGTGGCACAAACACTTTATGAGAAAAAGTATATTACGTATCCTCGTACAGCCAGCGTCGTGTTAGAGGAAAGCTTAGTGGAGAAAACCGCTAACGTGCTGGAGCGTCTAAAAGCAGGCTTACCGTATGAGCATGAGATTCAGTTTACAAAGAACAAGCGAATTTTTGACAATGCAAAAGTGGAAAGCCATAGTGCTATTATTCCTACATATGTGCTACCGAAATCATTAGCAACAGATGAGGCAATTGTTTATCAGGCTATTAAAAACCGTTTTATGATGCAGTTTATGCCTGTTGCAGAATATGAGGAAACACGTATTACAACGAAGGTGCAGGAGATACCGGGAATTTTTGCGACAAAGGGGAGGGTGCAATTAGTAGAGGGCTGGAAAAAGGTTGAAGCCATTGCCTCAACGGATATTATTTTGCCACTTGTGCATGTTAATGAGCCTGTTCATATTACGGAGCATCAAATTACCAAGCATGTAACAACACCACCTAAGCGCCATAGCGAAAAAACATTGCTGCGTGTAATGGAAACATGTGGAAAGGGTGTGGATGACCCTGATACAATGGCGGCTATTTTAAGCGGCTATAGTATTGGCACACCTGCTACACGCGCCGAAACGATTAAAAAGCTGCTGACGGTTGGCTATATCACCATGGACAATAAAAGCTTAGTATGCACAGAGCTTGGGCGCAATTTAGTGGAAACCTTTCCTGTGAAAGATTTATTTGATTTAGAATTTACAGGACGGCTAGAAAAAACATTGGCTGACATTGAAAAAAGAAGATATTCCAAAGAGCAGTTTTTACACTTTATTTGCCAATTTACGGTTCAAGCTGTGCATACCATTAAAAGCAGCGAGGATGTGCTATTAACGAAGGTCACACGTACAAAGAAAAAATTTGAGGCAGTTGGCAAATGCCCTCTATGCGGCCATCAGGTCATTGAAGGGCAGAGGGGCTTCGGCTGCAGCAATTGGCAAAATGGCTGTCCATTTGTTATTTGGAAAAACGATAAATTTCTTGTAGCCTTAAAGAAAAAGCCAACGAAAACAATGGTAAAAGCCTTACTTGCCAAAGGGACGGTGCTGGTGAAAGGCTTAACAAGTAAAAAAGGGCAGAAATTTGATGCCTATTTACAATATACAAAACATGCAGATAACAATTATTTTAGCTGGCAGATGCATTTTCCAGATAAAAAGCAATAGCTATTGCTGAAAGGGATTGTCCATATATGGTCCCTTTATCGTAAGTCGCATAAGCTGTGTCGCCATAAATTTGGGTGTATAGGGCATATCATGCTCAAGCCACCAAATAATGACCTCAAGAAAGGCAGCGGCATAAAAGCGCACAGCCATATCACGCGGCACAGTAAGCTTCTGATCATTAGGCTCCATTAAAGCAATACCGTTTGCTACAAACTCAATAATAATGTCCTTTAAGCCAGCCGCAAAATACGGAATATTTTGCTCTGTTAAATAAACCTTATAAAGCTTGCTATTAAGCGCAATTTGCTCAAATAGATGCATAAATGTTTCATGTGGCTGGTCATAATTGGGCAATAAATTAACTTCCTTTTTTTCTCGCACGGTTGGCTGAATACTGCTTACTAATTCCTGCAAAATCTCCGCTGAGCTTTGATACAGTAAATCTAGCTTATCACGATAATGTAAATAAAAAGTGGCACGGTTTAGGGTTGCACGCTGTGTAATATCCTGCACCGTAATTTTCTCATAGCCTTGTTCATCAATTAATGCCACTAATGCATCTCTTAATAATTGGCGTGTTCTTCTTACACGAGGGTCTAATTTTTTCGACATTTTCATGCTCCTTGTATTAAATTTAATTGTTTGACAACAGATGGCTCGAAAATGTTGTCAATGCGTCATAAATGGCGTGAGTGTTGTTTGCCCTTTGTGCGTAAAAGGTTATAATTATATTAACGACACAGTGTCGATAATACAACTAGTTGTTAATGTATTCACGGATTGTTCATTTCTAAAAGAGAAGGGAAGTTTTTTAGATGGGTCGTTTAACTGGAAAAGTAGCAATTATTACAGGTGCAGCCATGGGTATGGGTGCTTCAGAGGCAAAGCTTTTTGCACAAGAAGGAGCAAAGGTCATTGCAACAGATGTGCAAATTGAGCCACTGCTGGGCTTAGTCGCAGATATTAAAGAAAATGGTGGAGATATTATTGGTCTTCAGCATAATGTAACGTCTGAGGATGAATGGAAGGCCGTCATTGCAGAGGCAGTAAAGGCTTATGGCAAAGTCGATGTGCTTGTCAACAATGCGGGCGTGTCATCACCAAAAACAATTGCTAATATGGAAATGGATGAATGGAATAAAGTCATGGATATTAATTTAAATGGCTGTATTATTGGCATGAAATACGTTATTCCTGAAATGCAAAAGGCTGGCGGCGGTTCGATCATCAATATTTCTTCTATTGGCGGTATTGTTGGAATGGCTGGAACAAGCCCATATACAGCTGCAAAAGGAGCGCTACGTGTGCTTTCGAAATCGGCTGCTATTGAGTACGGCAAAGATAAAATTCGCGTCAATTCGGTTCACCCAGGAATTATTGTGACACCAATGACAGCCCCTACTATGGAGGAAGGCGGCGCACTGCCTTATTACCAAGCATATACGTAGCTACCGTACTTTGGTGAGCCTGAGGATGTAGCATATGGCGTTGTCTTCCTTGCCTCTGATGAATCACGCTTTATGACAGGCGCAGAGCTAGTCATTGACGGCGGCTGGACAGCAATTTAATCATATAGATGAAAAAACTAGGCATCATACTGAGATGAGCCTAGTTTTTTTATGGACAAAAGAAGCGAATACTCGCGGAGCATGAGCGAATATCCGTGAAGCAGAAGTAAATACTCGCGAATCGAAGCGAGAGCAATCTCCTTTATAGTCCCCCATGCTTTATTAAAATCATGATAAACACAAACATCGTTATGCATTGTGCATATGATAGGAAGAGTAAGCGTTTTCTTCATTAACATTATGTGAACATCCTGAAAAAAATGCATAAAAACCTTAACTATTTCAAATGAAATCCGTATAATAAATCAAATAGTACGAAAATTGTCCATTTTCTCGATAAATTGCGTGAATTTTTGAAATTGTATTGACGTGGGAAATGATAATTTGTACACTGTGTAAAGTCAAATGTTTTTTATAGGAATACAATTAATTTGAAAAAGTTAGGATTTGATAGATATGATCGTATGTAAATTTGGTGGAACATCTGTAGCAAGTGCAGAGCAAATTCAAAAGGTAGCAAATATTGTGAAATCGAATCCAGCACGTAAAATCGTTGCTGTTTCAGCGCCGGGGAAACGCTCTGGTGACGATAT
Source organism: Lysinibacillus sp. FSL K6-0232 (assembly GCF_038008325.1). NCBI lineage: Bacteria > Bacillati > Bacillota > Bacilli > Caryophanales > Bacillaceae > Lysinibacillus > Lysinibacillus sp. FSL K6-0232. The sequence continues at coordinate 1,793,877 of NZ_JBBOYW010000001.1, forward strand.
AAAAGTAACAGACCTATTAATTCAATTAGCAAATGCAGCGTTGCAAAATGAGGATATCGAAGAAAAATTACAAACAGTTGTGAATCGCTATAAGGCGATTGCAGACGGCTTAGCATTAGACCATGCTATTTGTGATATTATTGCTGAGGATTTACGTGAACGTGTACAAGGTGATAAAGCGAATATTGATTTATTTGTCGACAGCCTTAAAGCAGCAGGTGAAGATAATAACGCGAAGCTTATTGCCGCCTATTTTAATGCAATCGGTATGCCTGCTCGCTATGTAAGCCCGAAGGAAGGTTTGGTGGTCAATGATTTACCAGAACGTACCTTTGCTTTACCAGAGGCATATACAAATTTAGCGTCATTAAAAGATACAAAAGAAATTATTGTGTTCCCTGGTTTCTTCGGTTACACTAAAGCGGGCATATTGCGAACGTTTGACCGTGGCGGTTCTGATATTACAGGCTCTATTTTAGCGGCAGCCGTTGAAGCAGAGCTTTATGAAAACTTTACGGATGTAGATTGTGTGTTCTCTGCAAATCCGAAGGTTGTTAATGATCCAGTGGAAATTAAAGAAATTACGTATCGCGAAATGCGTGAACTATCCTATGCAGGCTTTTCGGTATTCCATGATGAAGCGTTAATGCCTGTCTACAAGATTGGGGTGCCAGTGAACATTAAAAATACAAATAATCCTTCAGCCCCAGGTACACGTATTGTACCAAGCCGCCCTGCAACAGGTCGTCCTGTTACAGGTATTTCGGCAGACAGTGGCTTTTCAACATTATATGTTTCTAAATATTTAATGAACCGTGAAGTAGGCTTTGGACGAAAGCTGCTTCAAATTTTAGAAGATGAGCATATTTCTTATGAACACACACCATCTGGCTTAGATGATATTTCCGTTATTATGCGTTCGAATCAGCTAACACCAGAAAGTGAAGCACGTATTCTTAGCCGTGTGAAAGAGGAGCTGCATGCAGATCACGTAGAGATGCGCCATGGCTTCTCAATGATTGTGATTGTTGGAGAGGGAATGCGCCATAATACAGGATTAGCTGCTCGCGCTGCCACAGCGATTTCAAGAACAGGCGCAAACATTGAAATGATTAATCAAGGCTCGTCTGAAGTAAGTCTTGTGTTTGGTGTACTTCAGGAATATGAAAACCGCATTTTACAAGCGCTATATGAAGAGTTTTTCGCGCATGCAAAGGCTTAACAACAATAACCACACTAATCCAAGGCTTTCTAGCTTGGATTGGTGTTTTCTTTTTGCCAAGAATACGGTAAAATCGAGGGCATACATAGTTGGGAGGGTCTTCGCGTGAAAAATTTATCAATCGGGATGCTATTTTCCGTAATCGGGATACTTTTTGTTTGTTTAACGATTATGGATATTTTGCCATCATCCACAAAGACGATGAAAATTGTTTATATAGCCATTGGATGGGTCTTTATTATTATCGGCTCTGTTATTCGCTTTAAGCATCTAAAACAAAAACAATAACAGCGCTGTGCAAGCATAAATAATTTAAGTATAATATGAGAGCATCAACAGTACAAATTCTTCTTGTAAGAATTTGTTTTTTTATATTCCGTTCTAGACGGATAAAAAGGAGATGAGAAGATGCCCATACTTGGCAAGGAGCATATTGAGGTTTTCGACAACTATATTGCACTGCGAGTTGCTTCACCACTCAAGGTTGTATCCTCAGCGATGCATAACCCCGGCTTTGGCTACTATACACATTTAATGAACCGTACAGTGCCAATCACATATGATGAAAGACAGCCCCATCAGGAGTACCAGCAATTTTTGCAGGCACAGGGCTTTCCAATCGACAATACGGTGGCAATGATGACGGCTGTACAAGCGAAATTTGCGACCGTGCGAGAATTTACATATGAAGGTATCCAGATTGTTATTATGATTACAGCAGGGCTTGGTAATGCGGTTGATATTACGCGCGCATTCCATCGAGAGGAGCAGTACCATGCAGGCACGATTAATACATGGGTGCTCATTAATGGCAAGCTGTCTGATGAAGCATTATTTCAGGCAATGATTTCGACAACAGAGGCAAAGGTCAAGGCAGTAGTGGATGAAGCAATCATAGACCCTACAACGGGCACACAGGCTACAGGCACTTCAACAGATAGCTTGCTTATTGCCTCTACAGAAGAGGGCGACTACCATCAATATGCAGGGCCTATTACGCTGCTTGGCAAGGTGATTGGCTATGGCGTTTATACAACAATGCGTGAGGCAATTGCCCGCTATAAACAAGATAAAGAGGAGAAGGCACAATGTTGACACTGATCATTGCCTGTCTAATAGGGCTGTTATTCGACTTAGTGGTAGGGGACCCGCCAAGGCTGCCGCATCCTGTACGCTGGATTGGTAAGCTGATTCAAGCGCAAACGGCTTTATGGAATAAGGGGAAATGGCGTAAGCTACGTGGTATGGTGATGGCGTTGGCTGTTGTGGGCACAACGATGTTTGTGGTGACCCTCATTGTACTGCTAAGCTATCAAGTAAGCCTGCTTTTTGGCATTGCGGTAGAAGGGCTGCTCATTGGCATTGGCTTGGCACAGCGCAGCCTAAAGGAAGCGGCGCTGGCGGTATATGAGCCGCTTGTACAGGGCGATTTTGCCGAAGCACGTGTCAAGCTATCATGGATTGTAGGGCGTGATACCGATCAGCTTGGCGAGGATGAAATTGTCCGTGGCGTGGTGGAAACCGTTTCTGAAAATACAAGTGATGGTGTAACGGCTCCGCTTTTTTATGCATTGCTCTTTGGCGCAATTGGCTTATGGGGCTATAAGGCTGTCAATACGTTAGACTCCATGGTTGGCTATAAAAATGAAAAATATCAGGACTTTGGCATGTTCTCGGCGAAGCTGGATGATGTGTTAAACTTTATTCCAAGTCGTCTAACAGGCTTACTTATGGTGCTAGGTACAAAAAATGAAACAGACTGGTCGCTTGGCAAGCGCTTAAAGCGTTGGGTTCAGGATGCAAGGAAGCATCCAAGCCCTAATAGTGGCTATTTAGAGGCAGCAACGGCTGTACAGCTTGGCGTGCAGCTTGGAGGCAGAAATAGCTATCAAGGGGTTATTTCACATCGTGCATTAATGGGAGAAAGGCTAGTGCCGTTAACGAAGGAGCATATTGTCACATCCATTACGCACATGCGTATGGCTACGTGGCTCTTTATGCTTGTCATGGTGGCAGTGGAGGTGTTGATCTATGTTATTGCCTAATCATGGCGCAAATCCACAGCATGTTTATCAGCGATTAGGCTTGCAGATGCCAAAGGAGGTCTATGATTTTAGTGAAAATGTCAATGCCGCAGGACCACCAGCCTTTGTGGAGGCATGCTGGCAAGCATTTTATCCATTGCTTCAGCGTTATCCAGACCCAAATGGCGAGCCATTTCTAACAAAGGTGGCAGCCTTTCATCAGGTGGCAAAGGATAGGATTGTACTAGGAAATGGCGCAGCAGAGCTGTTTAATGCGCTGGCAAGACGCTATGCACAGAAGCAGGTTATTGTTGTGCATCCAACCTTTTCGGAATATGAGCGTACACTGCGTGCTGTCGGGGCAACGATTATACCAGTAATTGTGACGGATTTTATGGCGTATACATTGCCAATGGAGCAGCTTAAGCGGGCAATGGTGCAGGCAGATGCACTTTATCTTTGTACGCCTAATAATCCAACAGGGGTATTGCCTACAAAAGAGGACATAGAGGCATTAATAGCGTATGGAGCCGCAGTTGACTGTGAGCTTGTGCTGGATGAGGCTTTTATGGATTGGGTGGACGAGTCATCTTCCATGATTCAAGCTAGCGCTAAAAATCCACATGTCATTGTGGTACGTTCCATGACGAAAATGTATGCGATTCCGGGCTTACGGCTTGGCTATTTAGTGGCACATCCACCAATTGTAGCGACATTGCGAGAGGTGCTACCGCATTGGAATATAAATGCCTTTGCACTAGTAATTGGAGCAGGCTGCTTGGATGAGCAGCACTATTGTCAGCAGGCAATTGCCTATGCTGCCACACAGCGGGAGCAACTTCAGCACTATTTACAGGGCAATGGCTGTCAGGTGACAAATAGTGTAACCAATTATGTATGCTTCTCGTTGCCGAAAGACCAGCGGGCGGATGACTTTTTTACATATTGTTTAGCAAAGGGCGTTGTGCTACGCCATACCAAAAACTTTCAGGGCTTACAGGGGCAATGGTTCCGCATTGGCATCAAGGATGTAGCAGCGATGACCTATTTATATCATTGCTTACAAGCATGGTTTAATAAGGGGAGAGCAATGTGACAACTTTTTATTTAGTAAGACATGGTGAAACCGTGTGGAATCAGGAGCAGCGCTTACAGGGCTGGCTAGATTCACCATTAACGGCTGCTGGCAAGGAGGCTGCACAAAAGCTCCAGCAGCAATTACAGTCCATTCCGTTTGTGGCTGGCTATAGTAGCTCAAGTGGTCGTGCTAAGGAAACAATGGCAATTTTAACGGCGACGCGACAGTTACCTATCTATTATGAGGAGCAGTTACGCGAAATCTATTTGGGGGACTGGCAAGGGCAGCGAATTGAAGATATTATGACGACAGATCGGCTGAATTATGAACGGTATACACATGACCCTGCACAATTTATAGCAACACATACGGAAAGCTTTAGTGCTGTGACAGCACGAGCTATGTCTGTGTTAGAAAAAATTGCTAAACGGCATAGGAATCAGCCAGTGTTGCTTGTGTCACATGCCGTTACGATTAAATGTATTGTCAATGCTATTTTACAGCGCGATATTTGTGAGCTATGGGCAGCACCCTTTATCCATGGGACAAGTGTGACGGTTATTGCTTATAAAGACCAGCAGTGGCTTGTGAAAGAGATTGGCAATATCCAGCATTTACAGGAGGTGTGAGAAATGCCACTTATTTTTATAGCAGGCGGTGTGCGCAGTGGTAAATCCCAATTTGCTGAACAAATGGCAGCACGCTATTGCCAAGCACAGCGGTTTATTTATCTTGCCTCTGGTGTTGCCTTGGATCAGGAGATGCAGCAGCGCATTTTACGTCATCAGGCAGATCGGCAAGCACAGCCTATACATTGGCACACGGTGGAGGCCCCCTCTGCAATAGCGGATGCGCTTGCTGAATGCAAGGCTGGCGATATTGTGCTATGGGATTGTGTTACAACATGGCTGGCAAATATTTTTTATGAGGGCTTTGATGATGGTACACCTTGCTTTGCACAGCCAGGCTGCTTAGATAACAAGCTTGCACAGGTCAAGCAGGCAATCGAGGCATTGCTAGCACAAGATATTGTGCTGCTTGTTGTGTCGAATGAGCTGTTTGATGAGCCGCCCTATGCAAGCCATGAGGTGGAGCTTTATCGACAAACGCTGGGGCAATGCCATCAATGGTTTGTCGCTACCGCACAAGAAGCCTATGAAATCCATTATGGTATTGCGAAAAGATGGAAGTAATCGAGAAGGAAGGCAAAAAAATGAAAACGATATGGTCTAGCCTACTGCTAGCATTTCAATTTTTTACGGTATTGCCTGTACAGAAAGAGCTGCCATTAAATAGAGCCACCATTACAGGGATGTTTGCCTGCCTACCGTGGATAGGGGCTTTGATGGGTGCAACTGTAGCCGTTGTTCTTTACGGTCTAACACAGTGGACGGCAAGCAGTGATATACTGCTAGCCTTTATTGTGCTGGGGCTCTTTGCCTTATGGACAGGTGGCTTGCATTTAGATGGCTTTATTGATATGGGGGATGCTTATTTTTCGTATCGGGATCGTGAGAAGCGGCTGGAAATTTTAGATGACCCACGGGTGGGGGCATTTGGTGTATTAGCTGTGCTATTTTTATTATTAGGGAAGTTTGTTATTTTGCATGAGCTTTTTGTCCAACAGCAATTTGCTCTATGGATGGCTGTATTCGTACCTTTTTTAACAAGGATTGGGATGAGCCTTTATTTTTTATCGCTGAAATGTGCGAAGGATAAAGGGCTTGCCTATTATTTTCAATCACATATTCATGCAAAGGCATTAACAGGCTGGATGCTAGTATCTCTTATACTGGGGCTAGCGCTTGTACTCGTGATCACAAAGCTGTCAATCGTGCCTGTTATACTTGTAGTGGTGCTAGCGCTGGCCTTGCTGCTATTTCGCCAGTTTACTGTGCGTAATTTTGGCGGTGTATCAGGTGATTTACTGGGCGCTTCAATTGAAGGAATGGAGGTTGTGCTATGGGTGACATTGTTACTGTGCGCTTAATTCGGCATGCACCAACAACTGCCAATATAGAAAAACGCTATCTTGGCTGGACGGATGCACCATTGGCTAATCCAATGGCACTCACTGTAATTGATGATACCGTTCAACAAGTGTATGGCAGTGATTTACAGCGCTGTCAAACAACAGCGTCGTATTATTTTCCAAATGCCAGCTATTGTGCAGATGCAAGATTGCGAGAAATGCATTTTGGGGCATTTGAAGGCAAGACCTATACGGATTTACAGGCACAGCCCCAGTATCGTGCATGGCTCGATGACCCTGACCAGACGCCACCGCCGCAGGGCGAGCGCTTTAAGGCATTTACCGCGCGTGTACTAGATGGCTTTTATGCTTTGCCAAAGGATGAGGATCACTATTATCTTGTCGTTCATGGTGGAGTGATTCGTGCCTTGCTTGTAGCATTTGCTCCAACGGAACAGCCCTTTTGGTCGTATCAGGTGTCGCATGACCAGCAATTTATTTTAACATTTACGCGTAAGGCTTGGGAGGAGGGAGCAAGATGCATATCTTTATTGGTGGAGCCTATAATGGCAAAACCGACTATGTAATGCGTTACTATCAACAGCAGCACGTTGTACTGGTGGATGGTGCAATACCAAAGGAAGCGCCAGCGTGTGACGTGCTGGTGCTGAAAAATTTAGAAAAATGGCTGGTAACACAGTCGTTAGAGGATGATTCGCCACTTATTCAAACGATGCTGACAGAGCTACGGCAGCTAGCGCAGCAATGTACATTGGCGGTGATTGTGACAGATATGGGGCGTGGCGTTGTGCCAATGGACAAGCAGGCACGGCTATTACGGGATACCTGTGGTCGCTTCTATCAGGCTTTATTTGCGGAAGCGGAGCAGGTTGTTCGCATTTGGTATGGCATTGGTGAGTCTATTAAGGAAAAGAGGGAATGACATGGAGCGACAAAAGCTGGTGAAATGGGTACTGGCAGCAATGGTTGCAGCAATTTGTGCGGTGGGGGCAATGATTAAAATTCCATTATTTATCATGCCAACGGTTGCGCTTGACTCAGCGCCTGCCTTTTTAAGTGTTGTTTTTTTATCGCCTGTGCTAGCGGGAGCGGCAGGACTAATTGGGCATTTTATAACAGCATTAACAGCAGGCTTTCCACTAGGTCCGTTGCATCTTATTATTGCTGCTGAAATGTTTGGTGTTGTGTGGCTTTTTGGGGTGATGCATAGAAGGGGGATGCATGTTTGGAAATGGCCTGTTGCCTTTCTGCTAAACGGTGTAGCTGCACCATTGCCGTTTTACTTTATCATTAGCCCAGCATTTTTCTGGGGAGCGCTTGCCAGCATTTGTGCGGCAACAGCGATTAATTTAGTGATAGCTGCTATCGTTATGCCTGTATTAACAAAGGTTTTAGTGCGCAAGGAAGGTAGCCTATTATGAGAAATGCCATACAGGTAGGAAGCCTTATTGCGACAATGGATAATGCGGCAGCCATCGGGCAAAAGCCACAGGATATTGTAGCAGCATCAGATACATTGACAGCCTATATGACAGCGCGTGTTACCTTTTTAGAGCAGCTTGCCGCACAGGCTTTGCCTACGCATATTTTGCTGGCGAATTTTTCGGGAGATGCCGCATGGTCACGTTATCTAGCAGGGATACAGCAAGTTTTTGAGGAAGCAGGGCTTGCCTGCCCTACCATTGCTGGGAGCACAGAATCCAATATGCCAACTAGTCAATCAGGCTTAGCTATTACAATGCTTGGGGAGCCACAGCAGCGTGCAGCCTTTCAGCGTGAACGGCTGAGCTGGTATACATATGGCTTACCGCTTGTGGGGGCAGAGGTACTAGCACAGCCTGAGGATGTTGCACAGCTTCAGCCGATTTTTCAAGCATGGCAGTCAGAAATTGTGCAGCAAGTATGGCCTGTTGGGTCAAAGGGGCTACAGGGGGAATATAGCCGTCTTTTTGGACAGATGGTTGTGGACAGTCCGTTGGATGCAACTAAATCAGCAGGCCCATGCACCGTTCTTTTACTTGGTATAGACCCAGCAAAAGAGCAGCAGGCACAAAAATTTTTCCCTAGAAATTTTGCAAAACTGCATTGCCATCGGGCTTGAGTTGAGCCAAAGCATAACAAGGGGCAAAACACCTATTGCAACCCTAAACACAATATGTTAGATTTGTTTAGGAATCAAAACACTATATATAGTATGTTGGACAAACGGTACCAAGATGGTTTAAAAGGGAATTCGGAGCAAGTATGCTTGTAAGCCGAAGCTGTCCCCGCAACTGTACGTGCTGACAAATAATCAAGGAGCCACTGTTTTTTTAATGGGAAGGCGATTATTTGGAGGAAGCATAAGCCAGGAGACCTGCCGCATTGTTCAAGACAGCAACACATTCTTCGGGGATTGAGAAGTGGAGGCGAGAGATTTGCACACGGCTTTTGTGTGCTTGTCCTTCATTTCCATTTCCGATTGTACAGCGATTATGCAGCCGATTAATGTTGCGTAATCGCTTTTTTATGTTGCTGGAGGAAAGGGAGAGAATAGATGACAACGCAAATTGAACAGCAAATAGCTAAGCTACAACAACGTTACACGGAGGATGAACTGGAAAGCTTTGTGAGATTATCGGATCGCTGGCTACGCAAAAATGATAATGCTACATTTGACGCATGGGCGGATGCAATGATTTTACAGGCGCTTAGCTTGATAGATGAGGAGGAGCCCTACTGGACATTTGTGGCTGCACATCTTTACTTAGAAAAATTATACAATCAATTTGCAGCACAGCGTGGTGTTGCACCAACGGATGTGTATCAAGCATTCCCAGCACAGCTTGCACGATATACAGAGGCTGGCTTGTATCATAACAGCTTAACAGCTAAATATAGTGCACAGGAGCTACAGCAATTAACAAGCTATTTAGACGCTAGTCGTGACGAGCTATTTACATATATCGGCTTAAAAACATTAATGGATCGCTATGTTGTGCGTGATTATACGAAAACGCCTGTGGAGCTTCCTCAGGAGCGCTGGATGGTCATTGCCATGACATTAATGCAGGATGAAACAGAGGACCGTTTAGCAAAGGTGCAAGAGGCTTATTGGGCGATGAGTAATTTATATATGACAGTCGCAACACCAACATTATCGAATGCTGGGAAAACACATGGTCAGCTTTCTAGCTGCTTTATTGACACAGTCGATGATAGCCTGCAAAGCATTTATGATACTAATACCGATGTGGCGACATTATCAAAATATGGCGGTGGTATCGGTGTTTATATGGGAAAAATTCGTAGCCGTGGCTCAGCCATTAAAGGCTTTAAGGGCGCATCCAGTGGTGTGCTACCGTGGATTAAGCAGCTCAATAATACAGCCGTTTCAGTTGACCAGCTTGGACAACGCCAAGGAGCTATCGCTGTTTATTTAGATGTTTGGCATAAGGATGTTTTTACATTTTTAGATTTACGCCTAAACAATGGGGATGAGCGTTTACGTGCCCATGATATTTTTACAGGGCTATGCATACCAGATATTTTTATGGAAGCAGTGGAGGCACGTGAGGATTGGCATTTATTTGACCCGCATGAAGTACGTGAGGTGATGGGCTTCTCCTTAGAGGATTCCTACGATGAAGCAAAGGGAAATGGCTCCTTCCGCACGAACTATGCTGCATGTGTGGCAAATCCATTATTAAGCCGTGAAGTCGTACCAGCCATTGATATTATGAAGCGAATTATGCGCTCACAGCTCGAAACAGGTGTGCCGTTTATGTTCTACCGTGATGAAGTGAACCGCATGAATCCGAATCAGCATGAAGGCATGATTTACAGTTCGAATTTGTGTTAATTGTAGCACCTTCAATCAGAAATGGTTGTCGAAAACTCCGTTAAACGGGGAAAGTCACTCAGTGATAACCCACCGTGCTAAATCTTTTGATTAAATATTTGGAGTTTTATATAATAGAACAAATATTCTGTTTTAGGAGTGATTGATATTTCTAAAGAATATGGGTTCATATATGTAACAACAAATAAATTAAATGGTAAAAAATATATTGGGAAATGTATTTATGATCGAGTAAATAACTGGGAAAATTACTTAGGATCAGGAGTATATTTGAAAAGAGCCATAAAAAAATACGGTAAAGAAAATTTTGAGAGAGAAATTATTTGTAATGCTTATTCTGAAGAAGAATTAAATCAATTAGAAGAGTTTTACTTGAATTACTTTGATGTTGTTAATTCTACTGAATATTATAATATTAAACTTACTTCAATTGGTGGAGATATCTTTACTTTTAACCCAAATAAGGAAGCTATAAGAAAGCAAAGAACTGAGCAAATGACTGGCAAAGGCAATCATCAATTTGGCAAGCCTAAAACAAAAAAAATGATTGAATCAGTGAAAAAGGCCAACTCAAAGTGTGTCATAATTGATAGTGTTGAATATGAATCAGTCACACTGGCTTCACACCAATTAGGAATAGGTATTAGTACAATTAATTACAGATTAAATTCGGATAATTTTCCATCATATACACGAGTAATGCCAAAAAGGGAAGTTAAAATTAATGGCTATCCGTGTAAAGTTGGTAATCAGGTATTTGATTCAATAACAGAAGCAGCTAAGTTTTATGGTATTTCAACACATGCCATGAGATATAGAATGAATTCTCAAAATTTCCCTGACCATATTTTACTTAATCAAAAGTAAATGCCTAACGACTATCGAAAGTATAGCTCATTGAAAAACATGGGTGAAGAAGCGAGTAGAGTACCCCTCAAGCGAGGCCCTATTAAGGGATAATTCATAAAGGGAAAAGCGGAGCATCCTACAGGTAGAGCTGAGGATGATGATATAGTCTCCTCTGCATAGTGATATGCAGCAGTTCATAAAAGAACGGATTAGGCTTAGCGAACCTAATTGAAGAAAAGGACTGAAATTTTTCAAAATATGTCACCAACTGAATTTGAATCGATTACACTTGAGGACGATGTGATTGTCACGCGTCGTAAGCCTGGCGATTTTGTTGTTTGTAACTTGTCTTCTATTAATCTAGGAAGAGCTGTACCTGCTAACGTCTTAGAGCGTTTAATTCCGATTCAGGTACGTATGCTTGATAATGTTATTGCGTTAAATACGATTCCTGTAAAGCAGGCAGAGCGCACCAATTTACGCTACCGCGGCATTGGACTTGGCACATTTGGCTGGCATCATTTATTAGCGCTGAAGGAAATTCAATGGGAGTCCGAGGAAGCAGTCGAATACGCGGATAAGCTGTATGAGGACATTGCCTATTTAACAATTCGTGCCTCCAATGCGTTAGCAAGTGAAAAAGGAGCGTATCCATTATTCGAGGGCTCTGATTGGCAAACAGGAGCCTACTTTGACAAGCGTGACTATAATAGCGACAAATGGAATGCTTTACGCAAGGCAGTGGCGAAAGAAGGAATGCGCAATGGCTATGTGATGGCGATTGCTCCGAATTCCTCGACATCCATTTTAGCAGGCAGTACAGCAACAATTGACCCGATTTTCCAAAAGAGCTACTCAGAGGAGAAGAAGGACTATAAAATCCCTGTGACTGTGCCTGATTTATCGCCAGTAACAACTTGGTACTATAAATCTGCTTATTTCATCGATCAAAATTGGACAATTAAGCAAAATGCAGCCCGTGCCCGCCATATCGACCAAGGCATTTCATTGAATTTATATGTTCAAAATACTATTAAGGCGAAGGATTTACTGGCACTGCATATGAACGCTTGGGCAAGTGGTGTGAAAACAACCTATTATGTACGCTCCACATCTGTCGAATTATTAGAATGTGAGTCTTGTGCAAGCTAGGAGGAATAAAACGATGACAACAATTACGAAACGACAAATTATGGATAAGGAAGCACCTAACCGCTCTACAGGTATTGTGAACGGGCGCTCCTCTAATATTTTAAATTGGGATGACGTGCGCTTTAGCTGGGCGTATCCTAAGTATAAAAAAATGCTTGGCAACTTCTGGACACCCTTTGAAATTAATATGAGCAATGATGTTAAGCAGTTTCCAGAGCTAACAAAGGATGAACAAGAATCATTTTTAAAAATTATTGGCTTATTGGCACTATTGGATAGTGTGCAAACGGATTTTGCTGGCAAGGTGGCAGACTATTTAACCGATTCGAGCTTAAATGCGTTAATGATTATTCTAGCACAGCAGGAGGTTATTCATAATCACTCCTATTCCTATGTGCTGTCAAGTATTGTTAATAAAGCTGAGCAGGATCGTACCTTTGATTTTTGGCGTACGGAGCCCGTGCTAGAGCGTCGCAATGATTTTGTCATTAAAGGCTACCATGCTTTTTCCGAGGAGCCAACGGTTGAAAATATGCTAGAAGCCATTATTTATGATGTCATTTTAGAGGGCTTATTTTTCTATTCGGGCTTTGCCTTCTTCTATCATTTAGCGCGCAATCAAAAAATGGTCGCTACGTCTACGATGATCAATTATATTAATCGCGATGAGCAGCTCCATGTCGATTTATTTGTGAAAATTTATCAGGAGCTATTAGCGGAATATCCAGAGTACGATACACCTGAGCGTAAAGAGAAGGTGCAGGATATCTTCCGCGAAGCCGTTCAACTGGAAATCGATTGGGCAAATGAAGTGATCGGCGATAAAATTGAAGGGCTTGATGTTGAGGATGTCCATGATTATGTCCACTTCTATGCCAATGTGCGCTGTAATCAGCTTGGCGTTGACCGCCCATTTGACGGCTATCGCAAAAATCCATTGAAATGGATTAAGGCATATGAGGATGTGGACCAAGGCAAAACAGACTTCTTTGAGCAGCGTTCCCGCCAATATGTCAAAGTGAATGTAGAAGATAATGGTTTTGATGATTTATAATATTTGCTTGCTTTGTTCGCGGGTATTGCCTTTGCCTCCGCGGGTATTTACTCCAGCTTCGCGGATAGCCCTGATAAAACACTCCACTATGTGAAGTGACCCTTAAAAGTTAGACATGGTTATTTCATTAGGCAGCGGTTTGGGCATGGGTTCGATACTGTATCGGACTCATGCCTTTTATTTTGCCTTAATTCATTTTGTATTGTAATACGTAATGTAGGTTTCTAACTCGATTTTAAAATGCTCTATACTTTCAAACTCTTTATGGTTAAATCAATATTTTTTAAGACCTGTGTTTTACCATAAGATTTTGATAGATTTTTTGTTTCAATAATAATTGTCATATAGTTGACCTCCTTTACCACCATACTAGACAGGAACAGCCTCGCCAACCATAGATGTAACATGATTTAATGTGACATTTTTGTCATCCTTGTGCAACCAACTATTACGTGACTCGAAAAACATTGCCAATTGCGAATGATTTTCAGTTATAATGGAAAGCGAATGGGATTTGAACAGAACGGAGCGACAGTATGCAAGCAATTAAACAATTAGGGCAGTATTTAGCGCCCTACAAATTTTTAACCATTATTGCACCACTGCTAATGGTGCTAGAGGTGACAATGGATTTGCTACAGCCAACCATTATGCAGCATATGATTGATACAGGCATTGCCAATGAAGATCATCCATATGTGCTGAAAATGTTTGGCTGGATGCTGATAAGCGCGGTGCTTGGGCTAGTAGGCGGTATCGGCTGCTCGTATTACAGCTCAAAGGCAGCGATTCATTTTGCCTCAGATATTCGGCAGGCACTTTATGAAAAAATGATGAGCTATTCAGCAAGAGAGCGTGATGCCTTGACAACAGGCAAGCTGATTACGATTTTAACAAGTGATGTAGAAAGCATTCAGCGCGCATTTATGATGACATTACGTATTTTTGTGCGTGGGCCATTGCTATTTATTGGAGCAGTTATTATTGTTTTTATCACAGCGCGGGAGCTTTTTTCCATTCTGCTGATTATCGTACCCATTTTAATTATTGCCATGTACTTTTTTACAAAGTATTCAGGCATGCTTTATCGCCGTGTGCAGGAGGCAATTGATGCGGTCAATACAAAGCTACAGGAAAATCTTGCTGGAATTCGCGTGGTGAAGGCCTTTCGACGTGAACAGCAGCAAATTTCGCAATTTAGTAGCTTGAATCATGCGCTGACAAAGCGTTTTATGACCGCCGAGCAAATTGTTGGGGTGCTTGTGCCTTTTACCATGTTTGTGGTTAATCTTGGCATTGTGGCAGCGCTCTGGCTTGGCGCGATCAAGGTGGAGGCAGGCACTTTACAGGTTGGGGTTATTCTTGCCTTTATTAACTATTTAACAATGATTTTAAATGGCTTAATGTCCTCCAGCATGGTGCTGATGCAAATTGCGCGCGCACTGCCCTCAGGAGAACGTATTGTCGATGTATTACATAAGGATGTTGCGGTGAAGGAAGCCGCCAATGCGCTTGCTGAGCCGCTAGCAGGAGCAATTGATTTTGACCATGTAAGCTATCGCTACTACGATACCGCAGAGGATGTCTTGAAAAATATTTCATTTTCGGTGCAGCCTGGGCAAACGGTGGGCATTATTGGGAAAACAGGCAGCGGTAAATCGACGCTCGTCAAGCTATTGCCACGTCTATTTGACCCAACAGGCGGGGAAATCCGTGTAGATGGCAAGCCACTTAAATCCTATGCATTGGCTACATTACGAGCATATATTGGCTTTACACCACAAAGAGCATTGCTATTTTCAGGGACAATTGACAGCAATGTTCGTCTTGGCAAGGACGAGGCAAGCGCAGAGGAGCTACAGCAGGCTTTAGATGCGGCTTGTGCCAGTGAATTTGTGGAGCGGCTTGAGCAGGGCTTGGCATATCCATTAGCACAGGGGGCTACCAATCTTTCCGGTGGGCAAAAGCAGCGGCTTGCGTTAAGTCGAGCGCTTATTCGCAAGCCTGCCATTTTAGTGCTGGATGATACAACCTCGGCACTTGATAGTGGCTCTGAGAAGCATGTACAGCAGGCGATTGCTGCAAATTATGCGGATACAACAACATTTATCGTAGCATCGAAAATTACCTCGATTCAGCAGGCGGATATGATTCTTGTCTTAGCGGATGGTGAAATTGTTGGGCAGGGCACACATCAGGAGCTTCTACAAACAAATCCGCACTATCAAGCAATTTATGCATCACAGCAAAAGGCTGGTGAACAAGCATGAGTCAACAGCAGCAACCAAAGCAAATAAATTTTGGACGTGGGCCTCGTGTGGCAGGACCCGCTGAAAAAGCGAAAAATCAGCAAGCCACACTCATTAGAATAGGGCACTATGTGAAGCAGCAAAAAATCGGGCTGTTTTTTGCCATCTTTTTTGTGCTAGCATCGACCTTTTTAAGCTTGGCAGGCCCCTATATGATTGGGCATATCATTGATGAATATATTTTAACAAAGGATATTGCAGGAGCAATTCGCCAAAGCATTGTGCTCGCTATTATTTTTAGTGCGGCATCCATTTTTACATGGCTGCAAACCTATGTCATGATTCGTGTGGCCATGACAACGATTCGCACATTGCGCTTAGCGCTCTTTCAAAAGCTGCAAGCATTAACATTACGCTTTTTTGACCAGCGTGCATTGGGCGATTTAATGAGTCGTGTAACGAATGATATTGATAACCTCAATACAGCACTTGCCCAAAGCGTGACACAAATTGTATCGTCCATTTTAACGGTGATTGGTGTCAGCATTGCGATGTTTGCCTTAAGCTGGCAATTGGCGCTTGTGACACTCATTATTATTCCGCTTATTGTTTTCTCAACAAAGCAAATTGTCAAGCGCAGCAGTAAAAATTATGCGGCACGTCAGCGTGATCTTGGTAAGCTAAACGGCTATATTGAGGAGATGATTACAGGCGCGGAGGTAGTAACGCTTTTTGGTAAGGAGCAGCAAACAATTGCTATGTTCCGTCAGCAAAATGAAGCGTTGCGTCACTCTGCCCAGCGCGCAGAAATTACCTCTGGCTTATTAGGACCGATTAATAACTTTATGAATAACCTTGGCTTAGCCATTGTGATTGGCACAGGGGCATTGCTGGCGGTGAACGGCATTGTATCTGTCGGTATTATTGCAGCCTTTGTAACATACACACGCCAATTTTTCCGTCCGCTTAACCAGCTCTCGAATTTGCTGAATACATTTCAATCCGCTATTGCTGGTGCGGAGCGTGTGTTTGAAATACTTGATGAGCCATCAGAGGTAGCTGACCGACCACATGCCATTGCTGTCCCCGCATTCCGAGGAGATGTGGCTTTTAACAATGTATCATTTAGCTATACACCCGATAAGCCTGTGCTTAAAAACATTTGCTTCCATGCTAAGGCAGGGGAAACCATTGCCCTTGTTGGTCCAACAGGCTCAGGCAAAACAACGATTATTAATTTACTAACACGTTTTTATGATGTTGACCAAGGAACAATTCTAATTGATGGGCAGCCGATTGAGCATTATCAAATGGCAACCATTCGGCAAAAAGTTGGCGTTGTATTGCAGGATACGTATTTGTTCTCTGGCACAGTTCGAGAAAATATTCGCTTCGGTCGGCTCGATGCAACAGATGCAGAGGTCGAGGAGGCGGCAAAAATTGCTAATGCCCATCACTTTATTAAATATTTGCCAGCCCAGTACGATACACATGTGCAGGCTGGTGGTGCTAACTTAAGTCAGGGACAACGCCAGCTAATTGCCATTGCTCGTGCCATTTTAGAAAATGCGGATATTTTAATTTTAGATGAAGCAACATCAAGCGTGGATACACAAACAGAGGTCGATATTCAAAAGGGCCTACAGCATTTAATGCAGGGGCGCACAAGCTTTGTGATTGCCCATCGCTTAAAAACGATTGAAAATGCCGATAAAATCCTTGTGATTCAGCAGGGGGAAATTGTGGAGCAAGGCAATCATCAAGCATTAATGCAGCAGCAGGGCATTTATTACGAACTGCAACAAAAGCTATTGTTAGAGCAGGTAGAATAGGGAATAATAGATATACATCTTTCAGAAGGCGAGGGGTTTATATGTATGAATTAAAAACAACAGAAACGGATGCCAGTGTTATTGAATTTATTGAAAGCGTAGACCATCCAAAAAAGCGCGAGGATGCATATCAGCTTGTTGATATTTTTACGGAAGTGTCAGGCTATGAGGCAAAAATGTGGGGTCCAAGCATTATTGGTTTTGGGAAATACCATTATAAATATCAAACAGGGCATGAAGGGGATGCACCGCTTGTAAGCTTTTCCCCTCGCAAAGCAAAAATTAGTCTATACTTTGCACCGGGCGATCCAGAGCGTGAGCAGCTACTCCAGCAATTTGGCAAGCATACAACTGGAAAAGCGTGTGTCTATATTAATAAGCTAGCGGATATTGATATTGACGTGTTAAAGGCTCTGATCCAGCAATCTATAGCCTTTCTACAAAAAACCTATCCATCAGAAGAGGCATAAGACATTTGGCTGTTGAGAATATTGTTCTCGGCAGCCTTTTCTCTATGTAACACTTTCAGCTATCATACGTCTAAGCGGTTAGAAGGAGGATGACAATGAGGCAAATACTTACGCTATGCATAGTTATACTAGCTACGCTATTGATTGGAAGCGAAGCACTAGCTATAGATGACCAAGCAAAAATTGAAGGACGCAAAGCATATGGCTTATCAACAGACCCTGAGCTTATCCAGTCATTGCCATACTCGGCAGTGTACAATATGTACTTATCACCAGAGGAGGAGGCTGTACTAGAGCAGCGGTTTCAAACACAAAGCAGCGTCATTCCTCAAATCCAGCAGACGCTAGCAATGATGCTAGATGCTAAGGATTATCTAGGGATGTATATTGATCAGGCAAATGGTGGTGTGGTGAATATTGGCATACGACACGGGGCAGCGGTAACAGAGGTAGAGCAAGCTATTTTAGCAGCCTATGGTGAGGCATTGCCGATTCAATTTTATCAAGCCCATTATTCTGAGGCAGATTTGAATAAGGTTATGGCAACGATTCATGCCAATCAGGCAGCACTCAATATCCAATATGCAAGCGTTGATTTTAGCCATCAAAAAATCATGGTAGGTATAACGAGAAAACACTCAATAGCGGAAGCATCGACCAACCTACGTAATCTAACAAAGCAAGATGCAGCATTATTTCAAATCCATTATGTAGATAAAGCAGCAGAGGCTTTAGCCATAAAAGCGTCAGGCTGTGCCACAGGGCTTTCTGCTATAACATTTTATACCATGCCGTATCCCATTGGCACTGCCCAGTGCTGGAGCGCTCTAACAATGGGGATGTTTTATGCAGATCACACGGCGGATGCAGAGGGAATTGTTATTGACAAAACAGTTAAAACGCTAACGATTATTTGGAATGTGTCAGCACAAGACATTGCGGCGAAAACAAAACAAGAAATTTTAGCAATCGCCAAGCCAAATGCGTTAACAGTATCCTAT
Organism: Lysinibacillus sp. FSL K6-0232; assembly: GCF_038008325.1. Classification (NCBI taxonomy): domain Bacteria; kingdom Bacillati; phylum Bacillota; class Bacilli; order Caryophanales; family Bacillaceae; genus Lysinibacillus; species Lysinibacillus sp. FSL K6-0232. The sequence goes on from NZ_JBBOYW010000001.1 coordinate 1,812,642, forward strand.
CCAGATACAAGCCCCTTTGCGGTTGGTGATCGAGTGGCTATATGGACAACAGGCGCTTACAATGAATCCTACCCCGCTCAGGGCGTTGCTACAAATATTAGGCATCGTGAAAAGTAGAAACTACTAAAAGAAGTTTTATAATTTACTATTTTAGGATAATTAAATCCTAGAATAATAAAAAATTGGCTATTTCTTATTTAAATATTTGCGATTATGCAATGTATGATCTATTAATTTCTATAAATACCATAATAATTGAGTAATCCATCTATAAAGGTCATAGTAGCAAATTAGCCATCAATTACGAGCTATGGTAAAAAGTCAACTTTAGAAAAAACGATAAAGAATTCACCTTCACTTATACAGTCGAATAGCTTGTTTTTATAGATAATCAACAGCTATATCGAAAAAATATAGATAATATAGAGATAAATAGCGAAATTAGTAAATATTTTTCTAAAATTATTAATTACCTTAAATAGCATAAACAAAATATTACAAGGAGGAACACAATGAAGAAAACCATTATGGCACTATTGATAGTTGTGTTATTCTTTGGAGCTACTAACTATACAGCATCTGCGGAAAATCTTACAGACTACTATACGGATGTGACAGAGAAAGACTTGAAAAATAGTATGATTCTATCACCTGATAGCAAAAAGGCATTTATCAATGGAGAGCTAACAACTGCGGTACAACCAATCATTAAAGATGGCAGAACACTTGTACCACTGCGTTTTATTGCAGAAGGCTTTGGAGCAAAGGTGGATTACAATGCTAAAAACCAGATGATTACGATTAAATATGTGAACCAAACGATCACACTAAAAATAGGAAATAAGGCGCTCACTGTTAATGGCAAAACAATGCAAATGGATGTTGCTGCCAATATTGATAACAATACAACCTATATTCCTTTACGTGCTATTGGTGAGGCATTGCATAAAAAGGTTGTCTATTTAGATTATACAGTCCTTCGAAACGCTCGCTTTATGGTTATTCGGGATGCTGATGGGACAGCGCTAGAAAATACGAATCTAATCCGCACTTGTGAATTGCTATATGGCGGAAAGTCTGTTGTCTACAGTGACCGTTTTATGGTTATGGTCAAAGAAAATGGTCGATTATTCTCGAGTGATAATTTCTATGATTTCGAGCCTTTTCACTATCAAGAATTTGCGGAGGATAAAAATACAGTCCGACTAGGGGATATATGGTTTAAGACGGCTATGGGTAATTTCTATCTACATTATGCCCATGCCACAACACAGGAATTTATTTTATACCATGTTGATGGTGAAAAGCTGACAAGGGTAGCGATTGAACAAGCACCTATTAAAGCTGTAAAAACGTATGGCAACAATGTTTATTATGTAACGCAATATATGCGTGGCATTGTAAATGCTCATGAAACAAGCAACCTAAAAGTAGCAACGTTGAAAGATGGACAATGGGTATCAGATTATTTAGGTAAGCATGGCTTCTATTATGTCTTTGATACAGAGGGCAATGCACATGATTGGACAATTAGCGAGCAGGGTATCAAAACATTTGGCTATCAACGCTTTGGCGATAGTGCAGAGGAGCGAAAAGCAACATTTGGGCATTATCGAATTGATTTGAATGGACATAGCCATGAACTTATACAGCATGAAAATTAAATCTATCAAAGTCGTATCGAATTTCGCTCAAGACAAACGATAAAATCGACATGAAACTCACATTTTAATATGTGGGTTTCGTTTTTTGTTTATTTTTCATAAGTTCGGTAAAATAATGGAAACTGATAAGTGGAGGGATTGTGTGTGACGAGTTCGATTTGGATTGATGCAGCGATTGAGCAGGTATGGCAGGCAATGACAGAGGAGGAGCCATTATCAAAATGGTATGCGCCGGGGTCTACTTGGGCGATTCCACGCTTGGCAGCGGGCGAAAAGATGATATTTACATTAATGCCAAGCGAGCATAATCAGCTAACAGAGCCACTGCCCATGGAGCTAACGATTGAGCGTGTTAGTAAACATCAGGAATTTGCATTTTACTTGGAGGTTCCCGAAACCGTAATTGCCATATCGATAGCAGAGGAGCCGCAGGGTGGTACAATGGTTCGCTTTAATATGGCTGGTTATGATGTTTCCCTTGCTTATTTAAAGGCATTACTAGAGGGTGCTACGTCTTAGGTCTGAGAGAATTTTCAAACGTAGGGACGTATTGGTGATAGCAGTGTTCCTGCTATACTATATTTATTAGATAGCGGGAGGAATTCAATTATGAAAAAAGTAGCGGGTTTAGCGGCTGTGATGGGGACGTCAGCATTGCTGTTAGCGGGGTGCTTTTCCTTTATTCCGAGCAAAATGCAGGAGGAAGCCATTGTGGTGGAGAAGGATCAGGCAAAAGCTTTAGCGGTAGATATTGATTTTGGCATTGGCGAAATGTCGCTTACAGGTGGTGCAGAGGAATGGGTAGAGGGCAGCGCTAGCTATAATATGGAAAGGCTTGCACCACAAGTCAGCTACAATGTAAGGAAGGATAAAGGAGAAATTGTCATTGAGCATAAAAATGGCTCAAAGCCAAAGCTATCCAAGGTGAAAAATAGTTGGACGATGCAGCTTAATAATGATGTACCAATGGATTTAACGGTTGAAACAGGTGCTTCGAAAGCACATCTTGATTTACAAGGGTTACAGCTTGAAAATTTAGAGATTGAAACGGGTGTAGGCGATGTAACAGTCGATTTAGGTGGCGATTGGCATAACAGCTTTACAACAACGCTTGAAACAGGTGTTGGGCAAACAACGGTGATTTTACCCTCTGCAGTTGGGGTGAAGCTAACGCTGGAAAAGGGCATTGGCTCCTCCACTATTGAAGGCTTTACCGCACAGGGCGATGGTGTCTATGTCAATGAAGCCTATGAAAGCGCAGATGTTGTAGTAGAGGTGAACGCTGAAATGGGCATCGGGGAAATTACATTTACAGTAGATCAATAACTAAAAAAGTTGAAAGACAGATGACGTCTTTCAACTTTTTTTATATGGCAACTCTTTTGGAATCGGTCCAAAGGCAATCCAATGATAGTTAACATATTTTCCAATGATATAGACCACCAACCAAGTGCCAAATAAGGCAATCACAAAGCCACCTACACTCCATAAATGGAATACTAGACTATTGCCGCTAATAGGAAGTTGTCGATAAAGGAACAGGAAAAATGGATGCAATAGATAAATACCAAAGGATAGTGCTCCTAGATTAATCAAGCTATTGACAATGGCTCTATGCCACTGGTGATAAATCCAGAACGACAGCTGTAATAGCACAATGCTTGCTGTAATGGCTTGCAGCTCAAAAGCAAGCTCAAAGACAATGCTGTTTGCTAAATAGGTTTGTGCTGAAAACACAAAATAATATAAATAAATATTATAGCAAGTAGCAAATAGCCATAGCAGCCAAATGAGCACAATAGCAAGTGAGAAATTTCCCTTTTTTAGCTGAAGCCACTTTTTATATTTTTCAAAATAAATACCTAAAAATCCGCCTGCTAGAAAATAAAAAAGATACGAGAATGCAATACTTCCTCGATAGGGATATTGCCAAAACTCAGCATTCAATACAATAAATGCCCACTGTAGGACGAAGCCAATCCAAATAAGGTGGGGCAATACGGCTGGTTTTTTCTTCATAATATAGAGCATAAGCGGGAACATTACATAAAATTGCACCATAATAAAAATATAATATAAATGCGTATAGGCTTTGCCAATTAATAGCTTTTCCAAAAATTCGGTGCTAAATAATGCCTGCCATGTAAGGGCTAGATCATGCGTCAGAAAAAGTCGCGTGGCGGCATAATAAAAGATGGAAAAAAAGAGATATGGAATAACAATTTGCGTGACTCTTTTTTGGTAAAAGCGAGCGATTAGCTCTTTTGTCAAATCCTTTTGTATATAGTTGTAAAATAACACAAAGCCACTTAAAAAAATAAACACAGGCACAGCAAATTTTGGGAAAATATTTAACACAACATATAGCGGATAGAGCTTTGAGTCACTGGTTAGCACGGTTACAGGTGTACTCGTTGCATGGATCAGCAGCACCGCTAAAATAGCCAATGCACGTGTAACATCCAATTCATAAATATGGGCTCGTTTCATACAATCATCTCCAAAAATAATTTCGCTAGCTTAGTATAAAAAACTTTTATGTCAGCTAGATGTCAGTTTATGATTAGAAGAGCTTCCAGTAAATTTAAAATATTATAACATATTGTACGAATCATAGAGGGAAAATAAACAAAAGGCTTATGGGGATGTTCATAAACGGACATTCCTTGCTCTTGTTATGTCTTTATTCTTCTTCAAACATGAGCGGCTAGTGCAAGGGAGCACCTTGGCTAGTCTATTTTTATGGTAGTATGATAATGGAAGGAAAGTGATGGTACGAAGGAGCGAGGGTCGTGAAAATATATACATACAAGCAGCCAGCAGCAATCGAGTCAACAGAGGTGATTGCTATCTTGAATGAAGCGGGGCAGGTGTCGTCCACGGTGCAGCGTGTTTATAGTAATGCGCTGAAAAAAGCATTTGACCGTACAATGGACTATCGTTATTTTGTGCGCTTTGATGTCAAGGATAGGCAAGAGCAGCCTCTTTTTACGTGTAAAAAAGTGACGCGCCGTGGTCGTGTGCATTTTCAAGGGAAGGACTTTGTGACAGGCAAGGACTATACGATTGCCTATGATGGCTGGCAAATTATGATTCCTGATTTATTGATTACAGATGGGGAGCAGCAAATTCAGCTGAATAAGGAAATGAAGGGCTGGTCTGTTTTTTCCATAAATGACGAGCCGATTGCACGCTGGCAGGCGACTTTTTATGAAACCTATTTTGCGATTACACTCGAAATCGAGGATTATAGCCCAATTCAACACGAGGCATTTTTTATTGCGATTGGACAGGCTGTGCTATTTATTGGGGCATAGCTCAATAATAACCTTATTCAATACTAAAACAGCCACCTCCAACAAGCAGAGGCGGCTGTTTTTATTAGATTTCTATCATTTCCTTCGTTAACTTTTGACGGCTAATCCAGTAGCCTTGTAAGGTAAAGACCATCAGTGTCGCTCCGAGAAAGACGATGCTGGTGATGCCTAATGTCAGGAAGTCATAGGATATTGGGGAGCCTTCATCAATAAAGCTTAGCATCCTCGTCAAAACTAATCCTAAAAATATGCCGACAGCAAGGCTATAGAGTACAAATGATAGGACTTGCGTCAGGATAAGCTTGATTAAGCCGTTTGGTGATAGACCAATCAATCGTTGAATGGCATAATCGGCACGCTTGCCATAAATAGCATGTAGCAATGTTTGCAAAACACCAAGGCAGGTTGCCGCGATTAATATAACAAAGACGCCAACAAATAGGCTCCAGCGCTGGAAGAACATTTCATTGGATTGCTCAAGCATCGTTGCTTTATCTGTCAACTTCAGGGCTGGCCAGCGCTCCTCTAAAAAAGCTAAATCAGCTAATGCTTTATCAGGGCTAGCTGTTTCAACCATAATGTCCTCGATGATTGTGTGATCCTGAGCCGTGAGGAAGGATGACCAATCAACAATTAAATCCGCACGGTGAATAGGTGCATCAATAATGCCGATAATTTGTAATTCACCAGTAGGTCTATCCTGCTGTGCAGCCACATCATAGGAGCCAACCGTGACACGATCACCAACCGATAAATGATAACGCTCTGCAAAGCTCTGGGTCACTAAAAGCCCATTCTGCAAATTGCCCTCAACTTTTGACAGCTTCCCCATTTGTACTAATTTCTCAATATTGGTAGTTGTATAATTCTCTGGTAGCCACTCTTGACCGAGCTGTAGCGCAATATACGCATTATTGCCCTGTGCATAAGCATACTGCACGCTTGGTAACGCTTCAATTTCCGCTAACACTGCGGGCGTAAAGGTTGGATCATTTAATTCATTATTGATTTTTATAGCTGTTTCGTATTGTGCTGCGGTGTAGGCAAGGTCGTTGTGCTGTAAGGTTTTCATTAATGAGCTGCCAAAGGTTAAAATGACCATTAAGCCAATAATACTGAGCACAATCGGCATGTTTTTGCGTACCTGTGGCATAAGCTGCTGGCACGCTAAATAGGCTTCTTTGCCAAGCACCTTCCGAATCGGCTTTAAAGCCATATGAAGGATGGCTGTAAACAGATAGGGAATCAATAGCAGTAAAATCCCGCAAACGAGTAGTGTACCGATTAAAATAAATAAAGCGCCTTGCCCATCTCCTGTGCCTACTAGCTGTGCCTGCAGGAATAATAGGAGGGCAATCACACCTGCTATACTGACCACGATTGTTTTCCATTTTGTCCAACGTAGCTGTAAATTTTCGTTATCTGACGTGATTTGTAATGGCAATAGTCTGGAGCTTTTGGCTACTTGCCATTGTGTCATCACCTGAAGAATCAAGAAGCTCGACAGTGCAATTAATAGTATAACTAGAATGGGAAGCTCTGTGTTAGCATCTGGTAAATGTAGCAGGCTAATTAATTGTGGTAGCCAAAGCTTGATAATTAGAAGGCTCAGTGTCGTCCCCAGCATAACGCCAAAGGCAATCATACATGATAATTGGAGCCTAACAATACGCCCAACTTGCTTCACGGATGCTCCGAGCGCACGTAAAATCATTAGCTGCTCTTTGATTTTATAGAATAAGAGCTGGAAGGTGGACAGCAACAGAACACTTGAAATAAGTAAAATAAAGACCGATAGTACAATCATAAAAACCATTAAGCTTTGTAAATTTCTTTTAAACACATCATAATCACTCATAATATCTACACGCAATGTGTGATCGAGCTGCTTCAGCTCTGCGCCTACTAGCTTGGCACGGTCCTCATCTGTTTTAATAAGCGCAAACATTCCTGCTGTTTGAGGCTGACTATCCTTCATCCATGCTTTGACAATATCATTGGGCAATAGGATGAAACTCGGACTATCAGTGCCTTTGATCGCCGGTAAAATTTCTCGAACGATAAAATCCTGCCCTTGAATATGAATAGGGTCCCCAACTTGCTTATTGAAAATACGGGCAACATTTTCCGAAAGAATAGCATCATTCGAGCCAAGATTCACCTCAAAATGGTAGCGGCTTTTTACAAGGTCGTCATTTTCGACACCAACAGTATAAAAGGCTGTGTTTGTTGCTTGCTCAACCGTTGTATAAGCTAACGATATACTGGACACTTGTGTAACACCTGCTAGGGTGGAAAATGCCTCAATTTGCTGTGTTGTTAATAGCTTAGCTTGATTAGGATTATAGCCAACCATGACATCCATTTCCCCATATAATGCTTGAATATCAGCCTTCATTTGCCCATGGGCATTCCAAATATAGACGGTCATGGTCAGCACAAGGCAGATTGAGATCGTAATAATACTAATACTTGTCAGGACATTTGCCCAAGCAGCACGAAAAAGCTTCAGGGCAATGTTGCGCATTGTAAACATTAGCGATCCCCCCTCGTAATATGCTTGAATTTCGTTAAAATACAATCTAAATCCTCTTCATTTTGCTGATTTTGATAGGAATCCACAATCGCACCATCATGGAAGAACAATACCCGATTGGCATAGGTCGCTACATAAGGGTCGTGGGTAACAAGCAAAATCGTTTGCTGGTTCTTTTTTTGTAAATCGACGAGCAGCGCTAAAATTTCATCTGTTGTTTGAACATCTAGCGCACCTGTTGGCTCATCTGCCAGTAAAATAGGCGGGTTCGCAATAATGGCACGCGCAATGGCGACACGCTGCTTTTGCCCGCCAGATAGCTCATGTGGTCGATGCTTTGCCCAAGCGGCGATGTTTAATGCTTCCATCATGTGCTGCACACGCACCTTAATGTCCTTGCTCGGCACATCATTTAAAATAAGAGGCAGCGCAATATTATCCTCCACGGATAAATCCTTTAATAAGTGAAACGATTGAAAAATAAAGCCGATATTTTCTTTGCGAAATTGCGATGCTTTTGGCTCCTGATAAATATCGTAGGCTTCCTTACCAAATAAAAATAATGCCCCGTCCGTTGGCTCATCAATGGCGCTAATCATATTAAGCAGGGTGCTTTTCCCTGAGCCGCTTGTCCCCATAATCGCCACCATTTCCCCCTGATAAATGGTGCAATGGATATTTTTTAAGGCGTTTACAGTATGCTGCTTTTGCTGATAAATTTTGGACATCCCTTCCACACGTAAAACCTCCGTTAAACGTCCTTCAGGGATGGGTATTGCATTAATGACTTCTTTCAATGGATTGAACCCATTCATCGAGATATGCCCCCTTTAACTGTTGTCGCAATGCTTGTAAACCACGGCGAATATGCGTTTTGACAGTGCCCTCAGGACATTGCAAAATAGCTGCAATATCCTTAACGGAATAATCCTGATAAAAGCGTAGCAGCAGCACCGTCTTATACTTTTCCTCAAGCTGACAAAGTGCCTGCCATAAATCTAGCTCTTCCTCGATATATGTAGGGGATGTACTGTTTAAATCTACTAAAGCCTGTGGTTCAACAGGCTGCACCCGCTTGTTCTTCGCAATATACGTTTTACAGCAATTAATAATAATGCGCGTAAGCCATGTTGAAAAATAGTGTGGCTCCTTGAGCTGTGGCAGCCCCTCATAGGCGCGAATAATGGTTTGCTGAAAAACTTCTACGGCGTCGTTTTCATTTTGTACATAGACATATGCCATGCGATAGAGCTTATGCTGCTCCTGCTCAATGAGCTGATAAAATGCTTGTTCATCGCCATGCTGAGCAAGAATTACTAATGATTGCTGCGCTGTCGTAATGAAAATCGCCTCCTTTACAACTATTAGACTTAGCAAGCTGTTATTTCGATTCAAGTTTTTTTAAATGGCTGGCAAAATCGTCGAAATTTTATTTACTGTTATAGTGGAGTTTTAGGATATTTTTGATTGATTTAGGCTGATAGTTATACGTGGTTTCCGCTTTTGATTAATAACTAAGAAGCTCCGTCAGTATTGTTACTGACAGAGCTTCTTCTAGTTTTCATATTTTCATAATATCAATTGGATTTTCGATCCACGCAGTTGAACCTGCGACTTTTTAATAATAACATACATCTAATTGATTTGAAAATTCAGAAAATATATTTTAAAATAAAATTAAGAAATTTTAGTGTGCTAAATAATTATAAAGATTCTCCAAATGATAATATAAAGAGGAGTTGAAATTGAATGTGTAAAAAAGAATATATTATTTATCAAGCTTTTAAATCAGGAAAATCTATTAAATTCCTGAGCAAGAAATATAATGTACCAAAAAATGAGATTGAGAAGATAATACGCTACCATTTAATTGTCCCTTTTAGTTATAAGATATTTATTTTTTTATTAATCTTCTTCTATTTTAACTGCCTTTAAAAAACTCTGGGATTTTTAAAGGAAATTTACTAGTATTATGTTAATTTATTCTAAAAATACATTGCTTTCCTAAAATAGCTATAGTATTCTAAAGAAAAGGAGTGGAACATATGTTTTTAGCACATATTCGAGAGGCGGATTATGCTGAGCAAACAGTGCAACATCATTTAGAGGAAGTGGCACTTTTAGCCAGAGCATATGGAGAGCCAGCAGGTGTAGGAGCACATGCAGAGCTTGCTGGGCTTTTACATGACTTAGGGAAGTTTACCGAGGAATTTACTATTTATTTAAAGAATGCTGTTTTACATAATGAAGTGGCTAGCAAGAAAATTGATCATTCTACAGCTGGTGCAAAATATTTATATGAACGATTTTATACTGGTGATGGTCCGCAAAAGCTTGTTGTGGAAACGGTGGGAATGGCTATTTTATCACACCATTCAGGGTTACAAAACTTTGCCCAGTTAGATTTAGAAATATCTGATTATATAAAACGAGTCGTAAAAAAAGATTTACCTTATTATAATAACGTCGTTCAAAATTTTGAAGCGATTGAGGGCAATAAGGAGCGTGTACAACGTTTAGTAAACGAAGCAACAGAGGAATGTCGTACGTTTTTTGAAAAAATAAAAACGAAAGCGCATTATAGTATTTATTTTAGCTATTTACAAAAGCTTGTTTTTAGTTGTTTGATTGATGCTGACCGCACAAATACTAGGTGTTTTGAAGAAAATACATCGACAACAGTAGCAGATTATACAAGCGTATTTTTAAAAGGTTATGAACACCTCATGGAGCAAGTTAAAGAATGGAAAAAGAATAAGGAGCCGATTAATCAACTACGCACCTTGATGTCTGAAAATTGCGACTTATTAGCGATGCAACCCTCGTCAATTTATACTCTTTCGATTCCAACAGGTGGTGGCAAAACATTTGCTAGTTTGCGCTATGCTTTAAAACATGCCAAACAATATCAAAAAGCACGAATTATTTATATTGTACCTTACACAACGATTTTAGAGCAGAATGCACAAGCAGTGAAAAAAATCATCCAACAGCCACAAGCAGTTTTAGAACATCATGCAAATGTAGTAGATGATAAGGATATTAATGAAAAACTTGATAAGGAGCAAGATTTTTATGGAGTCCCTTATCACAAAAAAATGCAATTAGGGCGAGATAATTGGGATTATCCTATTATATTTACAACAATGGTACAGTTTTTAGATACTTTCTTTCAAAAAGGAACAAGGAAATCAAGAAGATTACATAATTTAACGAATGCCGTCATTATTTTTGATGAAGTACAATCGGTTCCATATAAACATTTTAGTTTATTTAATACAGCACTGAATTTTTTGCATCATATCGGAAATAGCAGTGTAGTTTTATGTACAGCTACACAGCCAACTGTTGGCACAATGAAATATGCTATTGAATTGCGGGACAATGCTGAAATGGTTCCACAACTTACAGATACAGTAAAAGCCTTTGAACGTGTGACCATCCATAATCATGTTACAACTGAGGGATATGACTCAAAAGAGCTGGCAATGTTTGTACAAAATATAATGGAAAAAAGACAATCTACATTAATCATTTTGAACACAAAAACTGCTGTACGTAAATTATATGAGGAACTAACATGTATACAAGAATATAAAGTGTATCACTTGAGCACATCCATGTGTCCTGCACATAGAAGCAAAATATTAAAAGAAATTAATGATTGTTTAGGGAAGGAACGAGTGATTTGTGTTAGTAGTCAATTGATTGAGGCTGGAGTAGATATTAGCTTTGAGGCAGTTGTTCGCTCTTTAGCAGGTTTAGATTCTATTGCACAGGCAGCGGGACGTTGTAATCGTCATAATGAGCAAGAAAGGGGCGATGTATATATTGTACGAGCCAAAGATGAAAGCTTAAAAAATCTCCCTGAAATCGCAGTAGGTGGGGAAGTGACAGCAAACTATATTTTGCGAAACGACGAGTATGCTACAGATATACTTAGTCCACAAGCAATCTCTCATTATTTTAGCCATTACGATAATTATGTAAAAACTAAAATAACATTAACCCCACCTAAATTAAAATATGAATTGATTAAGTTACTTGAAAAAGATATACAATCGCCAGCAAGAGAGAATTTATCTTATGCATTATTTAAGACGTTAGAGCAACATTTTCAAGCGATTGATTCACCTACAAAGGCTGTTATTGTGCCTTTTGAGAAAGGGAATGATGTGATAGCTGCTTTAAATGAACCACAACTGAATTTAGTCAAATTTAATGAATTGTTGAAGGAAGCACAGCAGTTTACTGTGAATTTATATGACACAGAATACAAATTGCTTCATCAACAAGGCTTATTAAAACCGCTATATTATGATTCGTTTTATTATTTAGATGATAAGGCATATAGCACAGCTTTCGGCGTTTCAATTAAAGGAGAAGAAAAAATGGAAGATTATTCAGTTTATTAAAGAGGTGAGAGGATGCGCAATCAAATTGAATTTAAAGTATATGGTAAATATGCTTTATTTACAGACCCTGTTACACGTATTGGCGGTGAGAAATTTACCTATCAGATTCCAACATATCAAGCATTAAAGGGAATTACAGAATCTATATATTGGAAGCCAACAATTACTTGGTATATTGATGAAGTACGTGTTATGAATGCGATTCAAACAGAAGTAAAAGGGGTTCGCCCAATAAAGTATCAAGATGATTCCAATGATTTAGCTTACTATACGTATTTAAGAGAGCCAGTATATCATGTACGAGCTCACTTTGAATTCAATGAAAACCGCCCTGATTTAGCATATGATCGAAACGAAGAGAAGCATCATAATATTGCTAAACGCTGTGTAAAACGAGGGGGGCGGCGTGATATTTACTTGGGAACGCGTGAATGTCAAGGTTATGTAGAATATTGCGAGTTTGACAGTGGTAGCGGGTTTTATGATAACTATGGGGAAATTAGCTTTGGACCAATGTTCCATGGCTTTACATACCCTGATGAAAATAGTACGGAAGAGCTTCAAGCTAGAATTTGGAGTCCTACAATGAGAGATGGGAAAGTTCAGTTTGTTCGACCAGAAGATTGTGAAATTATACGTTTGATTAGAAAAGGCTCTGTGAAGCCTTTTGAGGAAAATGTCAACCTTAAAAGTGTCGATGATGAATATGAAGAGATTTTTAAGGAGGTGAATCGATGAACTGGATGCAACAATTAGAACAAGTCTATAGTAATAACGAAAAATATGTTGGGGAATTTGAAGAAAGATACCAACAACGTATTACATTATTACCTGTATCTCATATGATGCAAAACGCACAAATTGAAATTCTTCTTAGTCCAGAAGGTAACTTTATTGAGGCAAAGGTTGTTCATAAAGAGCATGCAAGAACAATAGTCCCCGTTACACTAGCCTCTGCTAATCGAACAAGCGCGAGTGCACCGCATTTCTTACATGATAAGTTAGCTTATGTTGCTGGAGATTATGTAGCATTTGGCGGCAATGAGAAGCGTGCTGCTTATTACAACGATTATATTAATCAAATGCAGCTATGGGTGAATGATAGGCATGTGCCACAGCGTGTACAAGCAATTTATGATTATGTGAAAAAGGGCACAGTAATAGCAGACTTAGTACGAGAAAAAGTATTGCTTGTAGATAATCAAAATAAAATTATGACGAAATGGACAGATAAAGAAAAGCCATTAATTTTTCAAGTAGTGGCTGGTGATGTACTTGATGCCTTTGTTCGTTTTGATGTGCTACATACAACATATGATGAGCCTGCTGTATGGGAAGATAAAAAGCTTTTTGATGCCTATATTGCATTTTTCAATCAACATTATTTAGAAGAACAAGACGTTTGTTATATTACTGGTCGACAAGTAGCTTTAACCTCTCAACATGGCGCACGTATAAGAAATGCAGGAGATATGTCAAAATTAATATCTTCTAATGACAGTGTAGGGTACACATATAGGGGTCGTTTTGCGAAACCAAGTGAAGCTGTTCAAATAGGTTATGAGGTTTCTCAAAAGGCACATCATGCATTACGATGGTTGATGCAAAGGCAGAGCATGTATATAGATTCGCGCTATTTCATCACTTTTGGTATTGAAAATCCTACTATTATTGATCCGTTTGAAAGTTCAATTGGTTTAATTTCATCTAGTACAAATAAAAAATATACCGCTGAAATAGAAGCGGATGCCCTACATCAAGCCATTAAGGGTTACAAAAATCAATTAACGAAAGACAAGGTAAAAAATATTATTGTAATAGCAATGGACGCCGCTACATCAGGACGTTTAGCGATTGTTTATTACCAACAGTTTCATACAGATTTATTTTTAGACAATATAGAGCATTGGCACAACACATGCAAATGGCTTCAGTTTATAAAAGATGAAGAAACAAAGAAGGTATTGCGCATTGAAGGAACGCCCTCTACTTACCGAATTGTAGAGGCTGTTTATGGAAGTAAAGCAGATCCGAGAATTAAAAAACAACTGTATACACGTTTATTGCCATGTATTGTAGAAAAAAAGCCTATACCTATGGATATAATTCGATTGATTTTTAATCGCATTAAAAATCCTGCTAGCTTTAAAAATTTAACAGAATCTTGGGAAGGGGTACTTAATGTTGCCTGTGCATTAGTATTGAAATTACATGAAGGGGAGGGATACACAATGGCATTACAAAAGGACAATGTAACACGTGACTATTTATTCGGTCGCCTATTAGGAGTAGCAGAAGTGATGGAGAAGCGAATTTTAGAAGATCGTGAGAAAGGCAAAAAAGATAAGGATAGAAGATCTACGAATGCAACGCGTTATTTCAATGCATTTATACAAAATCCTGCTCGCACTTGGTTGGTAATACGTCGCCAGCTACAACCTTATTTTATGAGACAAGCAATTGATGTCGAGTATTATGCCATGTTACTCCAACAAATTGAAGATCAAATTACACCTGAGCGAATGAATAATCAACAACTAAGTCCATTATTTATACTTGGCTATAGCAGTCAAATCCAAGATATGTACAAAAAAAAGGAGGATGTATCAAATGACAATATTGAAGAATAAAATTGATTTTGCAGTGGTATTTACAGTAAATAAAGCAAATCCAAATGGCGATCCTTTAAATGGAAACCAGCCAAGACAGGATTTTAACGGTCACGGTGAAGTATCAGATGTTGCCATTAAGCGAAAGTTACGTAATCGCTTACAGGATGAAGAGGAATCTATTCTGGTACAATCGGATGAACGACGAACAGATAATCATCGTAGTATCCGTGATCGAGTAGCTGCAGTGGAAGAGTTAAATAAAATCTTAACAAAAGGGAAGGGAACAAGTGAAGAAGAAGCATCTGCTGAAAAACTTGCTTGTGAACATTGGTATGATGTGCGCGCATTTGGACAAGTATTTGCATTCAAAGGCGATAAGCTGTCCTTAAGCGTTCGGGGTCCTGTATCTATTCATGCTGCAACAAGCATTGAACCAGTAGATATTACAAGCATGCAGATTACAAAAAGCGTAAACTCCATTACCAATACAAAAGATCCAAGTCAAAAAACTTCTGACACAATGGGTATGAAACATCGAGTTGACTTTGGTGTATATGTATTTTATGGCAGCATTAATCCACAATTAGCAGAGCGTACAGGCTTTACATATGAGGATGCACAAAAATTGAAAGAAGCGCTTCGAACCCTGTTTGCAAATGACGCTTCTTCTGCACGTCCAGATGGTAGTATGGAAGTAAATAAATTATTTTGGTGGGAGCACAATTGTAAACTAGGACAATATTCATCTGCTAAGGTACATCGATCCGTGAAAATTGAGCGCATACAAGATAGTGATAAACCTTCGATTAAGGATTACTCAATTAAGGCTGACGACACTGAGTTATCAGGGCTAGTTGCAGAAGAGTATGATGGCTTATAATGAAGAACAATTTTTAATGTTGTCAGGCTTACAACATTTTGTCTTTTGTCGAAGACAATGGGCACTGATTCATATTGAACAAGTATGGGAAGATAATGTGCTTACTGTTGAAGGTAATACTTTACATGAAAAAGCAGATGATCCTTTTGTACGTGAGAAACGTGGGGATACAATCTATGTTCGAGCACTACCTATTCACTCATACACGTTAGGCATCAATGGTATTTGTGATATGGTAGAGTTTACAAAAACAACAAAAGGTATTACTTTAGCCAATGAAGATGGGCAATTTGCGGTGAAGCCGATTGAATATAAGAGGGGAGCGCCAAAAAAGCATGATGCTGATATTGCGCAGCTCGTGGCTCAAGTGCTTTGTCTGGAGGAGATGCTTCAAACAACGATAGATGAAGCTGCACTATACTATCATGAAACAAGACGACGAGAAATAGTGGAAATTACTGAAGAATGGCGTGATAAAGTAACAGCGATGATAAAAGAGATGCATCAATATTATGAACGCAAGTACACACCACGTGTAAAGACAGGAAAGCATTGTAAAAGTTGTTCTTTACAGCATATTTGTTTACCAGAGCTATTAAATAAAGAATCTGTACTTGCCTATATAGATAGGATGACACGAGAATGAAGCGATTATTAAATATAGTTTATGTATCTCAGTCTGATGTATACCTTGCACTAAATGGAAAAAATCTTGTTTTACTAAAAGAAGGAGAAGAGCTTGGAAAAATACCAATACTAAATCTTGAGGGTATTTGTACGTTTGGTCATCAAGGTGCGAGTCCTGCTTTAATGGCTACATGTATGGAACAAAATATAAGTCTAACTTTCTTTTCAAGTAGTGGACGTTTTCGTGGAAGATTGACAGGTGCTATTAATGGCAATGTAACATTACGTAAAAAACAGTATGAAGTATCAATGGACGAGTTAGAAAGTGCAGCAATAGCACGTCATATGATTGTTGGAAAGATTTATAATGCTGAGCAAAATTTGAAGCGTACGATACGTGACCATGCTTTACGTGTAAATACTGAACGTCTAACGCAAGTTGTTGAACGTTTAAAGCAGGCAAGAAAGTTGGCTTTTTCAATAACTAGTTTAGAAGAATTACGCGGTATAGAAGGTAATGCTGCTAGTGCCTATTTTAGTGTTTTTGATGAATGTATTTTACAACAAAAAGAGGACTTTTATTACAAAGGTAGAAGTAGACGCCCTCCTCTGGATCGAGTAAATGCATTGTTATCATTAGCGTATTCTTTGCTTGCCTCTGAAACGGCTGCTGCGCTGGAAGGTGTAGGCTTAGATGCCTATGTAGGATTTTTACATCGAGATCGCCCAGGACGAACATCACTTGCTTTAGATATAATGGAGGAATTGCGCCCTGTTATTGCTGAACGCTTTGTTTTAAAGCTTATTAATCGTAAACAAATACAAGCTAGCGATTTTATTGTGAAAGAAAATGGTGCGGTTTTACTAAAGGATGATGCAAGAAGAAGCTTTTTTAAATTATGGCAAGAGGCTAAACAAGAACAGGTAACACATCCTTATTTAAAAGAAAAAATCCAATGGGGACTAGTCCCACATGTACAAGCCCTGTTGTTAGCCCGTTTTTTACGAGGGGATTTAGATGCATACCCTCCATTTTTAATAAGGTAGGTAGATTTCTATGTTAGTTTTAGTAACTTATGATGTGCAAACAAGCACATCTGGTGGAGCAAAGCGTTTACGTCAAGTTGCCAAAAAATGTGGGGAATATGGCATACGTGTTCAAAATTCTGTGTTCGAGTGTGTTGTTGATGCTACGCAATACAAGCAACTTCAGCTTGCACTTGAAGACATTATTGACCCAGAACGAGATAGTCTTCGATTCTATAACCTAGGCAATAAATATAACTCAAAGGTCATCCATATAGGTGCAAAAGAAACAATAGATGTAGCAGCACCACTTATATTTTAATTACGCGAACCTCTAGTGCCCATAAAAACACTAAGAGGTTCGCGCAAAATTTTAGTACATTCAATGGATTTTAGGATAAACTCTTCCTAAGATTTTTGTAATATGTTTTAATAATATCAATATATAGTTTGTAAAAAGATACTTTTAACTATATATTGCGGTCTTTCTCTGTATAGAGAAAGTGGATTGAAATTTGATATTTACATCGCTTAATACATACTCATAAAGTCTTTCTCTGTATAGAGAAAGTGGATTGAAATGAATCAAAGTTATCCACCTAATAAACAGGGACAGTCTTTCTCTGTATAGAGAAAGTGGATTGAAATCGTGCGCTTATACGCCCCAATCGGTGGTCCATCTGTCTTTCTCTGTATAGAGAAAGTGGATTGAAATAACAAAAAGATGATATTGATGAAGTTATATTGTTGTCTTTCTCTGTATAGAGAAAGTGGATTGAAATCAAAGGTGAAACACGAGGAAGCGCTAAGGTTTATGTCTTTCTCTGTATAGAGAAAGTGGATTGAAATACCTTTATCTAAATCATCTAAAATTTCATCAATGTCTTTCTCTGTATAGAGAAAGTGGATTGAAATACAACCAACTTTTCGTATTACCTAGCCAATCATTGTCTTTCTCTGTATAGAGAAAGTGGATTGAAATACTCATAGCGTCTCCGGTAGCCTTAGAACCATCGTCTTTCTCTGTATAGAGAAAGTGGATTGAAATCGCTTTTTAATGCAGCAATAACACCCGCCATCCCACGTCTTTCTCTGTATAGAGAAAGTGGATTGAAATTTGAACGGGAAAGACATGCCGACAATTGTAATGGTCTTTCTCTGTATAGAGAAAGTGGATTGAAATCCAAGCTTTGAAATTAGTTAAAATTTGATCAGTGTCTTTCTCTGTATAGAGAAAGTGGATTGAAATAAGTTCTTCTAAGCCCTTACCACCATTTGCTTTTAGTCTTTCTCTGTATAGAGAAAGTGGATTGAAATCTTTATTATCGATATGCAAGAACTCTTCTTCTACTGTCTTTCTCTGTATAGAGAAAGTGGATTGAAATAAGACCAGGTACCGCAAGACAATCTGACATGGGGTGCTCGTGTCTTTCTCTGTATAGAGAAAGTGGATTGAAATAGTAGGTTGCTCCGCTTGGTCTAGTAAACTTTGAGTCTTTCTCTGTATAGAGAAAGTGGATTGAAATGAATTAATGAGTGAACAATCGAAAGAAGAAGCGGAACGTCTTTCTCTGTATAGAGAAAGTGGATTGAAATGAATTACCGACATCCATTGTACCTCCGGTAGTATCGTCTTTCTCTGTATAGAGAAAGTGGATTGAAATTTGGTGGTCACATTGAGTTCGTAGAAGAAGAAAGTCTTTCTCTGTATAGAGAAAGTGGATTGAAATGTAACGAAGTCACACCAGCGAGTAACAGGTTTCAGTCTTTCTCTGTATAGAGAAAGTGGATTGAAATATTTTCTGCGTCAATTAAGTTTGCTAAACTCGCGTCTTTCTCTGTATAGAGAAAGTGGATTGAAATACCCCTCACTCCCACTCGAAGTTGCGCTTTATTGTCTTTCTCTGTATAGAGAAAGTGGATTGAAATTTTTAATTGGTCTAATTTCAATGCCATAAACATTGTCTTTCTCTGTATAGAGAAAGTGGATTGAAATAAGAGGAAGGAGATGAGTGATAAATGACGGAAATGTCTTTCTCTGTATAGAGAAAGTGGATTGAAATAAGCAACTTCAAGCAATGGAAGAAGGCGAAAAGTGTCTTTCTCTGTATAGAGAAAGTGGATTGAAATGCCTTTAATACAGCTGCAACTAACGGGTTAGTCGTCTTTCTCTGTATAGAGAAAGTGGATTGAAATAAATACCTTTTGTTTTTTACTTTTCATAGCATCGTCTTTCTCTGTATAGAGAAAGTGGATTGAAATGCTTTCCAAATATGACCGGTTCGAATAGTAGGCGTCGTCTTTCTCTGTATAGAGAAAGTGGATTGAAATTAGTAAGCGACATACAAGATTTCTTAAAAACCAGGTCTTTCTCTGTATAGAGAAAGTGGATTGAAATCAGTGGATCTAGTTTCATATTTTGAGCATTTATTTGTCTTTCTCTGTATAGAGAAAGTGGATTGAAATTCTACTGACATACCGACACGTAATGCCAATCCGTGTCTTTCTCTGTATAGAGAAAGTGGATTGAAATCATATTTTGAGCATTTATTTCGAAGGTTTCTCTTGTCTTTCTCTGTATAGAGAAAGTGGATTGAAATCCTACTAAAAACGGGGTGAATGCGTACGGCTTCAGTCTTTCTCTGTATAGAGAAAGTGGATTGAAATTCTTCGATAGCCTTGGCAATGAATTTGCAATGTTGTCTTTCTCTGTATAGAGAAAGTGGATTGAAATTAGTCGAGTTGGTAGGTCCTGCTCTACCTCGTCGGTCTTTCTCTGTATAGAGAAAGTGGATTGAAATCTCCTCCATAGTTTCCCCCGACTCGGGGAAAGCTGTCTTTCTCTGTATAGAGAAAGTGGATTGAAATGAAGCATATTCCGGCAGAAACGCTCGAACTTATGGTCTTTCTCTGTATAGAGAAAGTGGATTGAAATAAGACGAGCGATTTACCGAAGTTCAAAACTTAAGTCTTTCTCTGTATAGAGAAAGTGGATTGAAATCACAATGTCAATAAGCGGTTGCTCCTCCTCGTTGTCTTTCTCTGTATAGAGAAAGTGGATTGAAATATGCTCGCTCCTTTACTCTTGGAATGCACCGGAGTCTTTCTCTGTATAGAGAAAGTGGATTGAAATCGAAACGTCTTGAGTCGGACTGTTGCCAACTCATGTCTTTCTCTGTATAGAGAAAGTGGATTGAAATACCTTTACGGCAAGCGTAATTGTCGTAAATTAAGTCTTTCTCTGTATAGAGAAAGTGGATTGAAATGTTGCAGCATAAGCTCGATATAAATTACCAAAAGTCTTTCTCTGTATAGAGAAAGTGGATTGAAATTGGAGGTACAACTTTCATACACCAATAGCAAGTTCGTCTTTCTCTGTATAGAGAAAGTGGATTGAAATAAAACAAGTGAAGAGGCTTATTTCAGAACAAAGTCTTTCTCTGTATAGAGAAAGTGGATTGAAATGCGGAATCATGGTTCATAGCACAGGTGCAAATAACGTCTTTCTCTGTATAGAGAAAGTGGATTGAAATAAGTGGGGCACCGCCAAATATTTCTGTTGTTAAGTCTTTCTCTGTATAGAGAAAGTGGATTGAAATCACTCTCTACCTGTAGGCGTTTTTGAAATTTTGTGTCTTTCTCTGTATAGAGAAAGTGGATTGAAATACGGCGTATGGATCATGGAAATGGGGGAGCTTGGTCTTTCTCTGTATAGAGAAAGTGGATTGAAATTAGCGTCAGTGTATTGCAATGCCACACAGTACCGTCTTTCTCTGTATAGAGAAAGTGGATTGAAATCGGTCGGCTCAATTAAAAAACTTGCCTCCGAAGGTAAGGTCTTTCTCTGTATAGAGAAAGTGGATTGAAATGTCAATAAAGAAATGCGAATACGTCCAATTATCCGGTCTTTCTCTGTATAGAGAAAGTGGATTGAAATATGGACGGAGAAGAAAAAATAATCGTTAAGGGAGGTCTTTCTCTGTATAGAGAAAGTGGATTGAAATAGCCATGCAATCGCTCCTTTACAAATACGTACATGTCTTTCTCTGTATAGAGAAAGTGGATTGAAATTAAGAAATCCTCAAACACTCGATGTATGTCATGGTCTTTCTCTGTATAGAGAAAGTGGATTGAAATTACGAAACGCTAGAAGATATCCACGATCAACTTGTCTTTCTCTGTATAGAGAAAGTGGATTGAAATATCACCAAAAACATACAAAACTTTGACGTCGATGTCTTTCTCTGTATAGAGAAAGTGGATTGAAATGCTACATTGGCTACATTGTTGTAAATGTAAGTGGTCTTTCTCTGTATAGAGAAAGTGGATTGAAATGTAAAGCGATCACTTGAATTTTGATAGTAACGGGTCTTTCTCTGTATAGAGAAAGTGGATTGAAATCCCTAGCAGCGAGTCAAGCATATTAGTTAGATACGTCTTTCTCTGTATAGAGAAAGTGGATTGAAATGACTTTCGTATATATAATATAGATTAGGCATATTGTCTTTCTCTGTATAGAGAAAGTGGATTGAAATCTCAACATACTGCGGTAAATGATTGGTCGGTACGCGTCTTTCTCTGTATAGAGAAAGTGGATTGAAATATTAAACAAGTAAGGCTTGAGAGGAGGCGAGTCGTCTTTCTCTGTATAGAGAAAGTGGATTGAAATGTGTCGCCGGCAGAAGTAACAGTAATTAGCGAAAGTCTTTCTCTGTATAGAGAAAGTGGATTGAAATATCTTTAGCAGGTCTTACGGAAGTCGACTCTATCGTCTTTCTCTGTATAGAGAAAGTGGATTGAAATGTCCTCATTATCCGCAAGCTCGCAAAACTGTTTGTCTTTCTCTGTATAGAGAAAGTGGATTGAAATAAGAAAAACTCTGAAATAGAAGTAGCGCCGATGGTCTTTCTCTGTATAGAGAAAGTGGATTGAAATTCAAGTTTACTAATGGGAAACTTTTAGACGAGGGTCTTTCTCTGTATAGAGAAAGTGGATTGAAATACTCCTGCTAAAAACCAAGACTTCCGCAAAGGTGTCGTAAGCCCGTAATCAAATAACGCATATAAATGACCTGGCACCTCCGGTACGATAAACGTATCATTCAAAGGAGGTGCCATTCCTATGCCAACGGACAAATTAACCATTGTTCCCGTCAAACTCGACCCTCTTCCAGTTGAAACTTCTTCGTTCCATTCTAGCCAATACACTACTGAGCCAAGTTGTGTAATTAAAACCGCTACGGCTGAAATTTCCCTCTTTAATGGCGTAGATGAGCGCATTATCCAAACCATTATGAAGGAGCTGAATGGTTGATGAAACAGGATTTTACGAGCGTGCAAAACATCTACATAATATGCGGTAAGACTGATATGCGTAAAGGCATTGACGGTCTCGCAACGCTCATTCAAGATTCTTTCGAATTGGATCCGTATAGTGATTCTATCTTTCTGTTTTCTGGATGGAGCAAGGACCGTTATAAATGTTTGTATTTCGATGGAGATGGCTTCGCTATGCTTTATAAACGATTAGATAATGGAAAATTACAATGGCCAAAAGATGAAAATGAAGTGCGTAACCTTTCGCAACAAGAACTTCGCTGGTTATTAGAAGGATTATCCCTACAACAGCCAAAGGCAATTGCAAAATCTGTAAAAGGTATCTTTTAATCGCAGTATAAAAAATGGTATAATCATCCACAACTTATACTGAACGAAACGTGGTGAATGATTTGGGAAACGCTTCAAATGAAAAAGTAATTCAATTATTGGAAGAACAACTATCCTACACGAAAGAACAAAATAAAAGTTTAAACAAACAAATTGAAGCATTAACTGAACAGGTTCGCCAATTAACAAAAGCTTTATATGGCTCTAAATCAGAGAAATCTAAGTATCAAGCGCCCGATGGACAAGGCTCTTTATTTGAAGACGATCCGTCTTTTAGCGAACCTGAGCAGACAGAAGAAAAAAGCACGGAAACGGTTAGTTATACTGTTACTCGTAAAAAGACAAATAAAAAACGAAATGATTCATTTCGTGAGGATATTGAAGTTGAAGAAATTCATCATCATCCAGCTAACTTAGCTTGTGATTGTTGTCTTGGTGAAATGGTAGAATTCAGTTCAACGATGGTACGTGAAGAAGCTAAATTTATTCCAGCGACGATGAAGCGTGTACAACATTTCGAACATACTTATGAGTGCAAAGCGTGTAAAAAAGATGCCCTACAAAAAGCACAAATCAAACGTGGTAAAGCACCACAAGGTGTTATCCAAAGAAGCATTGCTGGACCCACTGTTTTAGCAAAGCTTATCTACGATAAGTTTATCCAGTACTTGCCACTTTACCGTCAGGTAAATGAATGGGAGAGACATGGCCTACATACCAACGATAAGAATTTATCCAATTGGGTAATACGTGTATCAGAAGATTGGCTTCAGCCGCTTTATGATTTGATGAAGCAACTATTGACGGCGAAATCTGTGCTGCATGTGGATGAAACATATGCACAGATACTTAAACGTTCGGATGGAAAACCGGCTCAATCGAACGCCTATAATTGGGTATGTCGTAGTGTACAAAGTGAAGGTCCTATTATCGTTTTATTTAAGAGCGCACTCTCACGAGGGCGAGCTATATTAGAAAATTTACTTGCGGGATTCAATGGGACTGTGATTTGTGACGGCTATTCGGCTTATGGTCAATTGCCTAATGTTCAGTTCGCGAACTGTTGGGCGCACGTACGACGTTATTGGCTGAAAGCTGATAGTAAAAACGGACGAATAGGCGTTGAATATTGCGATCGTTTATTTTACATCGAACGTAAAATTAAACACCTTTCACCGGAAGAACGTGTACGAGTTCGTCAACAAGAAGCAAAGCCTATCATAGCTGAATTTTTCGATTGGATAGACCGTTCTCCTTTCTTTGGTAAAAACGCGATTGCGAAAGCAGCGGAATATACATTGAGCCGAGCGGATGAGTTAAAAGTCTTTCTTGAAAACGGCCACATCGCAATTGACAATAATCCCGCTGAAAATGCGATTCGCCCAAATGTGATTGGCCGAAAAAACTGGCTTTTCTCTGTGAGCGAAGCAGGTGCCAATGCGAATGCCATCTGTTTAAGTTTGGCTGAAACGGCCAAAGCAAACGGGATTGATTTTTATCAGTACCTGGTGAAGCTGATGACGGAGTTACCAAATTTACCGTTCCATCAACAACCTGAAATTTTACATAATTACATGCCTTGGTCAGATAATATTCAAGCCACATGTGCAAAATAGCCAACTATCCGAAAAAAATCTAGGATAGTTGGCCATTCGTCGTGCGTACCGTAAAGGTGCGCTATTTTTTATATTTCGGGCTTACAAGGTGTCTTTCTCTGTATAGAGAAAGTGGATTGAAATCAATTGGTCGGGCAAAGAGTTCTCAAAGCGTATTGTCTTTCTCTGTATAGAGAAAGTGGATTGAAATTCCATTGCAGGGACGAGCGTTATCGGTATGGAGGTCTTTCTCTGTATAGAGAAAGTGGATTGAAATCCGTCTTTAAAGTTAAGGATCACCGTATAGATACCGTCTTTCTCTGTATAGAGAAAGTGGATTGAAATTTCGTCCATTGGAAGTACGTCGAAGTCGTCCGTGTCTTTCTCTGTATAGAGAAAGTGGATTGAAATTTAATCGTACTTTCATAAGCTGCTCCTCCTTCTAGTCTTTCTCTGTATAGAGAAAGTGGATTGAAATTCAACTTGCTATTTTGGTTGGCAGACGCCGTTGGTCTTTCTCTGTATAGAGAAAGTGGATTGAAATTATGAAGCGGTATAGGTCCTCGTCCTCCCAAAGAGTCTTTCTCTGTATAGAGAAAGTGGATTGAAATGCAAGTAGTGGCTAAAGATTGGGAGAAAATCGACGTCTTTCTCTGTATAGAGAAAGTGGATTGAAATTCCAAGCTTAAAAAATTAGCTTTTTAAGCTTGGTCTTTCTCTGTATAGAGAAAGTGGATTGAAATTGCGGTCGTCGTATAAGTTGATATTGAGTCAAGTCGTCTTTCTCTGTATAGAGAAAGTGGATTGAAATGGCGCTGTCTATTGGGCTGTAGGTGCACAAGCAGTCTTTCTCTGTATAGAGAAAGTGGATTGAAATCATGTAACCGCACGTACAAAGACAGATCGGAGGGTCTTTCTCTGTATAGAGAAAGTGGATTGAAATTTCAAAAAGGCAAGGTCTGTAGGGGAGGGATATAAGTCTTTCTCTGTATAGAGAAAGTGGATTGAAATATAAAAAAAGACTTGTTCAAAATCTGTCGTTAGGTCTTTCTCTGTATAGAGAAAGTGGATTGAAATTTTAGCAGTAACTACAATTTCCTCTGCTTCTTCACGTCTTTCTCTGTATAGAGAAAGTGGATTGAAATTCCAGTTCGAACACTCGGAAAAGATGGAGCCATGTCTTTCTCTGTATAGAGAAAGTGGATTGAAATGTTGATACGATACGTCCTTTTTTATTTGTGCTTTGTCTTTCTCTGTATAGAGAAAGTGGATTGAAATTAGTAATCATTTTGATTTTCCTATCTATGAAAATGTCTTTCTCTGTATAGAGAAAGTGGATTGAAATCTGCAGAACTGGAACAACAAGAAACACAGAATCGGTCTTTCTCTGTATAGAGAAAGTGGATTGAAATCACCTTCAAGGTTTACCATACAAACACCCATTTCAGTCTTTCTCTGTATAGAGAAAGTGGATTGAAATATAAACGTTCAACTGTTGGCCATGCATCGCATAACGTCTTTCTCTGTATAGAGAAAGTGGATTGAAATATTGTGGATGATGTTGATTATACAGCTCGCTTAGTCTTTCTCTGTATAGAGAAAGTGGATTGAAATTACGTATTAAGTCGATAAATTGTAAGGCTCGAATAGTCTTTCTCTGTATAGAGAAAGTGGATTGAAATCCATGAAGTTTTAAAAGATACCGATAGCCGAGGGTCTTTCTCTGTATAGAGAAAGTGGATTGAAATCTTTTTATGTATTTTATTTTTTAAGGGGGTTAAGTCTTTCTCTGTATAGAGAAAGTGGATTGAAATTCTACGTTTTGTATCAGTCCATCTTTCACCATCAACGTCTTTCTCTGTATAGAGAAAGTGGATTGAAATTCATTTCAGTTTTTGTGTAAGAAGAACATAAAGGTCTTTCTCTGTATAGAGAAAGTGGATTGAAATTCCAAATGATGAAGGAGGAGAAAGTAAATCGCCGTCTTTCTCTGTATAGAGAAAGTGGATTGAAATGGTCCATCAATGACAGCAACCGAAAAAGCGATTAGTCTTTCTCTGTATAGAGAAAGTGGATTGAAATGCCAATCCTCGTACAGCTCTTTCCAGCCATTGAGGTCTTTCTCTGTATAGAGAAAGTGGATTGAAATAGCAATTGGTGCGTTAAATGATATAGGTATTTCAGTCTTTCTCTGTATAGAGAAAGTGGATTGAAATAACTTACCAATATGGCACTCCTAAAGAAGTTATGGTCTTTCTCTGTATAGAGAAAGTGGATTGAAATAACCATCATTTCGGGCTTAATGTGGGTCTGAAAGTCTTTCTCTGTATAGAGAAAGTGGATTGAAATTGTTAAGGCGTAGTCTTTTAAAGCTTTGACCCAGTCTTTCTCTGTATAGAGAAAGTGGATTGAAATACCTACCCATGCAAGTGTAGGAGCTGAAACCACGTCTTTCTCTGTATAGAGAAAGTGGATTGAAATATTGAAGGGCCTAAAATTAAGCCTGGTAAACGAGGTCTTTCTCTGTATAGAGAAAGTGGATTGAAATCCCTCCGACACGTTATGTATAACGCTGTTTTATGTCTTTCTCTGTATAGAGAAAGTGGATTGAAATCTCGAGGAGGTGCCGTTTGCTTCACTACTTGATTAGGTCTTTCTCTGTATAGAGAAAGTGGATTGAAATCTTCGTTCTTACGATCAACGCATTCAATAGGTCATCGTCTTTCTCTGTATAGAGAAAGTGGATTGAAATCTGCTTGTACTAATTGTGTTGTGTCAAAAAAAATGTCTTTCTCTGTATAGAGAAAGTGGATTGAAATCGCCACTTTATACCAATCTGTGTAATCTAGCATTGTCTTTCTCTGTATAGAGAAAGTGGATTGAAATATTAAAATATGTTTGCGAATCCATCGATAATTTTGTCTTTCTCTGTATAGAGAAAGTGGATTGAAATTTAGCTTACGTGTGTACATAGCAACCTCTGTAGGTCTTTCTCTGTATAGAGAAAGTGGATTGAAATTGGAATTAAAGTTTACTATAGTAAAGTAAATAGTAGTCTTTCTCTGTATAGAGAAAGTGGATTGAAATTCCAACCTGTAGACGCATTAATATCCCTCCAAACGTCTTTCTCTGTATAGAGAGAATGGATTGAAATCTTTATAACACGGGCAGGTATGTATATTGGGAGTTTCTCTCTGTATAGAGAAAGTGGATTGAAATGTATTAGTATTGGCTTGAGCATATGAGAATACGGTCTTTCCCTAGATAAAAACCATTGTAAATCCTATATTCGACTTTTCTGAAGCCTTACGCTGAAACAGGGAAAGATCGTGTGAATGTATTTTTAGTAATAACTAAATGAACGCTCTAGCTTACCATCAGGACTAAAAATGGTTCGGTAGGATGCGGTAGGTAGTAGGCGCTCGCAAAAGAGCTGCGCCGTATCCTCAACTGCCATTCCCCGCACTGCCCCGTATAAGCTGCTTTATAAGAAAACCTCCTCCGCAAGCAAACCTCCTCCGCAAGCAAACCTCCTCTAGCCATTTCTTTAAATCATCTTAATACTGCCTTTACATTTATTTTGTATGATACGAGAGATTACGTTATTTTAGTTGGAGGTTTACGATGAAATTTAAAAATTTAGCCGCATTCACAGCAGGAATGACCATTGCACTCACGAGCTTTCACACACCGTCAAGGGCTGAAGCATTGTTAAATATGGATGTTACGTCCCGCTATGATTCAGGTGTACAAAATGAGGATGGCGGTGCGACAGAGATTGTTGCTTATAATGCTGACAATCAAAAATACTATGTTATTAATGGTACAACGAAGCAAATTGAGGTAGTATCTTTCCCAAATAGCACAGCATACAGTGCCTTAAAGGCTGACAAAAGCATTAATCTTGAGGAAGGGCTGAAAAAAATGAACCCTGCCTTTACATATGGTGATGTAACAAGCATTAGCATCAACACAGAGCTTAAGACAATTGTAGCAGCAGTACAAGCTGCAGGTACAAACGACAATGGCTTAGCCGTATTTTTAACTTATGACGGTACGATTCAGCATGTCGTCGAAGCAGGTAAGCAGCCAGATATGATTACCTTTACATCTGATGGCAAAAAAGCGCTTGTCGCAAACGAGGGTGAGCCGCGTGAAGGCTATAACAATGCCATTGATCCAGAAGGAAGTATAACGGTCATTGATTTAGCAGATGGTGTCACAAATGCGACAGCCCAAACCGTAACATTTAAGGCGCTAGATGAGCAACGTGAGAAATTAGTAGCACAAGGGGTAATCATTAAGAAAAATACCCTTCCTTCCGTTGATTTTGAGCCAGAATATATTGCGGTCGATCAAGCAAGCGATAAAGCATATGTCACATTGCAGGAAGCAAATGCCATTGCGATATTTGATTTAACCACAAACGAATGGCTTGATGTAAAATCGCTTGGGGTAAAGGATCATAGCTTAGCTAAAAATGCACTAGATTTTAGAAAAGATAAGAAAATCGCTATTCAGCCTGAACATATATTTGGGCTTTATATGCCAGATGGAATTGCTAGCTATGAGGTAAATGGTCAAACGTATTTAGTAACCGCCAATGAAGGCGATTCACGTGATTGGGACGGCTATCTTAACGAAATTGAAACGGAATTAGATGGCAATGAAGTCGTTTTAGTTGACGCATCTGATTATGATGGTCTAGATACAACGAAAGCCTATAGCTTTGGTGCGCGTTCGTTTTCCATTTATGAGGCAGATACAATGAAGCAAGTATACGATAGCGGCAGTGATTTTGAAAAAATAACAGCAGAAGCTTTCCCGGAATATTTCAATGCCTCCAACAATAATACAAAGCTGGATAATCGCAGTGGCAAAAAGGGACCTGAGCCAGAGGATGTAAAGATTGGACAAATTGGCGACCGCTTCTATGCCTTTGTTGGGCTTGAACGTATCGGTGGCATAATGATGTATGATATTACAAACCCACATGCTCCAACATTTGTGCAATATGTCAATAAGCGTGATTTTAGTGAGGATATAAAGGGCGATGTATCACCAGAGGGGCTAGCATTTATTGCGGCAGAAAAAAGTCCAACAGGCTTGCCAACTTTACTGGCTGCACATGAAGTAAGCGGAACAGTAGCAACCTATACAATTGGTGTGCCAGTAACATTTACTGATATTCAAGGTCACTGGGCACAAGCAGCTATTGAGCAGGTAGCAAGAGCGGGGATGTTCAATGGTGTGACAAAGGAGCAATTTGCGCCAAACAAGCCAATAACAAAAGCCCAATTTATTACAGCTCTCAGTCGCACACAAGAGCTAGCACCATCTGCACAAGCACCGTTTACAGATGTAAAGGCAACACACTATTTTGCAGCTGCTGTTGCATGGGCATACAATAATAGATTGGTTGATACAACAAGCAAGCAATTCAAGCCAAGCAATGCCATTACACGTGAGGAAGCAGCACAAATACTCTATCGCTACCTACAGCATACAGGCTATGAATTGTCACAACAGCAAGCACAGCAAACTTATGCAGATGATCCAGCTATCTCACCAGCAGCAAAAGAAGCGATCTATGCATTACAGCAAGCTGGCATTATGACAGGCAATCAGCAGCAATTCAACCCACAAGCCACTTTAACAAGAGCGGAAGTAGCCAACATTTTACACATCCTATTTTCATAATGGATACATTCGTAAGCCCTGAAGTATTTTCGGGGCTTTTTACTATTTGGTAGGAAGCATTCAATAAATTTTTTATGTAGCTTGGAACTTAATGCAAATTGATGCAGTCTAATACTATAAAGTTTATGGTTTATCGATATAAACTTATTGATAAACAATAAATAGGTTGTCGATATTGAATGCTATCGTTTTGCACTAGATGAATAATGATAGCCGTACGATGAAAAGGAACTTTGAGGTGAAGCAATTTGGCAAATAGGATTGAACGTAACAGAATGCTAGCAGTATTGGGGAAGGCTCGTATCACAATGACGAGGGCGACAGCTATTAGAAGGTGGGGAATAAAATATGAAGCATAAGTTAAAGCAATTGCTCTATTTTGGGCGAGAGCAAGCATTATCCTGTCTTTTTCCAGTCGTTATTTTTGCGTCATTAGCCTTAACAAAATTTATTCCACTACCATTTCTTGCAAGATACGATTGGCTCCTTATGATATGCATTGTAATGCAATGGTGGATGGTGCGCTCTGGTCTTGAAACAAAGGATGAGCTCAAGGTAATTACATTATTTCATTTAATTGGGCTAGCTCTTGAAATTTTTAAAGTGCATATGGGCTCATGGGCATATCCAGAACACGGCTTTTTCAAAGTTTTCGGTGTACCACTCTACAGCGGCTTTATGTATGCTAGTGTCGCCAGCTATTTATGCCAAGCATGGCGTCGCTTACATGTCGAGCTTGTTAACTGGCCGCCATATTTTGCAGTTATGCCGCTTGCCTCAGCGATTTATCTAAACTTTTTCTGGCATCATTTTTGGCTGGATTTACGCTGGTGGCTAGGATTATGCGTTATTATCGTATTTTGGCGTGCCTCTGTTCGCTATAAAGTAAATGGTATTACCTATCGTATGCCGATTGTGCTTAGCTTCGCCTTGATTGGCTTCTTCATTTGGGTTGCAGAAAACATCGCCACCTTCTTTGGTGCATGGCAATATCCAAACCAAACACATACATGGAGCCTAGTGCATTTAGGAAAAATCAGCTCTTGGCTGCTCCTAGTCATTGTAAGCTTTTTAATTGTAGCAGAGCTGAAGAGAGTAAAGGGCCGAGAGGGAAATTACGTCCGTTAATCAACAAAGAGCCTACCTAATTCAGGTAGGTTCTTTGGTAGTTTGACTATACATAACCTATCGTAATTTGATAAGGATAGTATGCTTTATGTTGCTTTAGGAAAATTTATATTCCACTTAGTTAATAGAAAACAAGCATTATAATGTTATATAGATATATCACAAGAATACACAGAAACACAACGACTACAGATAACCCTAAAAGAAGCGGATAATAAAACAGCGTTGTCCAGTCCATTCAGGACGTGAAATCAAATTCAGGATCATCGAAAAACCTATACCGATCGTTATTTACTCTGGCATTAAACATAAAATTAAGTCCAAAACCAAAGAACAAAACAACAAGTAAAACACAAGCACTAATCATCCAAGCATTAATCATTTCTACTCCTCCCTTGTATAAAAGTCATCAAATCACTAATCCTAACGAATATAATCAGCTATTGTGATCATTGCTACTACAGAAAAGACTATTCCGATCATCATAACTGTCTTTAGAAGCACATCATAAAATTCATACTTATCCAATTTTCATCCCCACAATCTGTATACAAAAAGACAACCTCTATAAATATTTTAGAAGTTGTCCTTCAAGGATTAACTCGATATTAGTAAATACTATAAATCAATTTATGCTGACTCATTTTTAATTGTAGGTACGAATTCCTGATAGATAGATCAAGCCATTCTCGTAATTAAAGTATACAGAGAACGTCTTACCATCATAAACTTCACCAGTATCAATTGCCCAATTGATTGCTTCTACAAAAGTTTCATATGTTGCTTCAACTACTTCAGCTTTAGAACGCAACATAGCCTCAAATTCTTCAGGAGAAGAATAGTATGATGAGTTCGATTCGATTGTGAATGATGAAGTAAAACCGTGTTTGTTTTCTTCTATAATTCCTTTAACAATTTCAGCATTTTTCTTCTCGTGCTCTCCTGCTACATAGCCTTTTGGACGTGGAATTTTAGTCTTTATATCATCTCGACTCCAATCACTGTACTTAATCGGACTATCACTTGTTGGACTGGATGGTTCTGGCTTCGGTGTTGGCGTTGGCTTTGGATCAGGTTTTGGCGTTGGCGTAGGAATCGGCTCCGCTACAAAATCATTATCCAGGTTCATCGCTCGGTGCATAAACAGTACGTAATGAACGCGAGTTAGCGAATTATCCAACTTAAATGTGTAATCTTCATAGCCTGTCGTTACTCCGTTGGAGTAAAGGGCCTTTACATATTCCTCATACTCTGAACCTTTTACATCCTGGAATACGTAATCTGCCTTCACTTCAAGGTTAAAGGCCACGGCAAGGATCTTCGCCATTTCGCCACGCTTCAGCTCTACCTTCGGATTGATATTGCCCTTTGCGTCTGTTTTTAGTAGTCCCGCTTCGATCAACATCTTAATATCGTCATAGTAAGGACTTGAAGTGCTTAAATCCTTTGGTTGTTTGAATTCTACTTTCTTGTCGAGCGTTAAATCATTAATCGTTAATGCACGGCTCACAAGAGCCGCCGCGTGTTCACGACTGATCGTTGTGTTAGGACGGAAAGTGCCGTCCTCATAGCCACGAATAATACCGGCATCTCGCATTTCATGAATCATCTGATAATAAGGATTGCTAATCTTAACGTCTTTGAAGGCATCCGTAGCAATAACCACAGCTCCTTTAGATTGAGCAGCTTGAGCATGTTCTGCAGGAACCTGAGCTGTCATTACTGGAATAGCTACAGCAGCAGCCAGGACCGTTAAATATAGATTTCGTTTTTTAATTTTTTTCATCATAATTCCTCCCCATCACTATTTTTTATCGTCATAGTGGTCTTTTAATTAATTTACATTCTACACAGCTCTTGACAATCAGACAATTTAAATCCATCCACTCAGTTAATGTAAAACGATAAAGTAAAGGAATATTTCGGGGAGGCTCTTAAAAATTTATATTCCACTTAGTTAATGTAAAACTTTAAAGTGTGATTACTACCATTAAAATTTATATAATTTATATTCCACTTAGTTAATGTAAAACCCACCTTTATCATAATCAAAAACCCTTATTTTTCAATACTTGATCAACTTGTAACTCGTCATCTTTTGGGATGGTTTGCAGTGAATCGGGAGTTTGGTAATGGCGTTTTTACACCAATAGGCCTTACAGCTAGTGGTGGTATGCTTTGGAGGCATTGTGTGCTGTTAAATGATTCACTGCAATTTTGTTATCATACATAGTCGTGTTGTAGTTTTCTACCTACTTATGTGTACAAAAAACAAACCGTTATTTAGAGATTTATTAAAAATAGCAAATAATTTTGTTCCGAAGAGGAATGTAATGAAGTTTTAGATAAAAGTAAATAAAGTTAAAGAGCCTTCCTATACATCAAATGGTAGGAAGGCTCTTCTTTTACATGTTAAAAATTAAAATAGTTTGTGATTAAACATTCCACATAGTTAATAAAAAAAGATAATTTTCAAATCAATTAAAATTTACTTGGAAATATACATTTACATTCCACATAGTTAAGGTGAACAGTATTTTTCTATCTTATCAAAGTGAATAAAGAAAATAAATAAAAATAAAATATAATTTCTATAAGTTATAAAAGTATAACCAGTATAATTACATGTTAATTTAATTTTAAGAAAATTATTGACTAAGAATAAAATATTTATTACTATAGAGGTAAGCTTTTTAAGAAATTATCTACATTATTAACTTCAACTAAGCTTACATTTGATAGTAGGAGGTGAAACCATGAAATTACAAATTATCTTCGAAACTAAAAAAATCCCAAGGCACTATAATTTTTTAGGTGTCAGTGTTGTTAAAGCTGGTTTAACTGCTGCTAATTCGGAATTAAAAGAAAGTCTATATCACTTGGATGATAAACGAGCGAATAAGGCGATGCGTCCTTTTACAGGGGCAATTTATTTGAATGGTTACACGCTAGAAAATGATGAGTTTTTGATTCATCAAGATATCCGAATGACAATTTCCTCTCCTGATATTGGATTTATGCTCAACCTTTACAACGGCTTGCTTGAACAAGAACAAATCCAATACAAGACCTATACATTAATGATTAAAGACATTAAGTTTTTACCCGAAAAATTACCAACAAAATCCCAAGCTTTGTTTAAAACGAATAGCGCGATTGTTGTGAAGAATCGCAACAATCGATACTTAAATATTGGTGATTCGAACTATGAGAAAGAATTAAATTATGCAGCAAATGAATGCTTGAAATCTATAGCTGGACGACCATTATATCAATCGCTTGTATTTACGCCTGTAGCGATGAAGAAGAAAGTAGTACAGCTAAAGCATGAAAAATTTAAAAATTTAAATGCAAAAGGCTTACTCTATTTAAATGCATTTGAAGGAACATTTGTATTAGGTGGGCATCCTGAGGATTTAGCAATTCTAGCACAAGCAGGTTTGGGCTTTAGAAGATCACAAATGCTTGGCTGTATCGAGATGATAAATGAATAGGAGGTGAGAAAATGATTGAATTGCAATTGGAGGAAACGATTTACAATGCTAGTATACTTGGGCTTTGTCGTATTTTGGAATATGCAAATTTGGATTACGAAAAAGATGGTCAAACCATTCGCTTTCCAGAAAGTTATTTGGAAAACTTTCACGAACACTATTTTGCCTACTTAGCGAATGAGTATGGACATGAAACAAACTACTATCGAATGACGAATGGTGTTATAAGCGATTTTTTGCAAAAGGCAAGGAAAGATATTGTAGATGCTAAAAATTTAACGCGTTTAAATGACCATATTGACAAAGTAAAGTATTGGTTATCATCCAATAGCTATAAAAATGTGTATCCATTTTTATCTGCCATTCCTTTTGATTTTTTAGAAGCAGGGAAGAGTTTGAAAAAGGTGACACACAAAAAAAGTGAGACACTTGAGCAAATACAGCCACAAATTGTCAAGGCTGTAGATGCATTATTAGAAATTATGAAGCATTTAAAGCATGCGGATGCGAAACGCTATATTGTACCGCGCGTTCTTTCGTATCAAATTATTCAAAGTTTTTGGTCAAATGTTTCATTTTTGAATAGTACAGCGAGCAAAAAGGATTTATATGAGGAATATTTTAACTATTTCATCCAGCCCGCAAAAGATTTTTTAGCTGCGAAAGAGGATGTTAAAAAATATGAAAAGAACAAGCTGACATGTGCGTGTTGTGATCATAAAATGAAATCAGTTTCAAAGGCATTTGATTTGACATGGGTACAAAATTTAGGTGTCGATGGTGCAAGGAAATCTTCGCATTACTGGAATCACCAGCGTAATTTGTTTATCTGCCCAATCTGTAATATTGTGTACAGTTGCTTACCATTAGGGTTTACATTGAAAAATGGAGTAGGGCTATTTATTAACAGCAATCAATCCATTGAGAAATTAATAGCTTATAATAAGATTCAGCTGCGAGATGCTAAAGGAGAAGAATATTCGCGAGATAAGCTTGAGGCAATGGCCTATTCAAAGATTGTTGATGAAATGTACCAACATGTTGAAAATAAGAAAAACTTTGAAATCGACAATATTCAAATTGTTAAGTACGACCGAAATCATGCCACAAGACCATACACATTTAATATGTTATCACGTGAAAAAGCACAACAGCTTTATGATAGACGAAAAGATTTTCACTATTTAACGGGGAAATTTGCACAAGAGAGAGGCGAATATATCAGTCTGTATCAAGAAGTTCTTCGACGATTTTATAATGGACAAAGCTTGCATGATTTATTGTACTGTCTGCTTCGATTGAAAGTAGAAAAAGAGTATCAAGATATTTTTTCTATCTATAGAATTTTGAAAATTTCGAATTCAGGAGGGAAGCATAAGATGTCAGACCAAGAATTAAGAAACATTCGTATTAGTGGCTATAAGCTAAGAGAATTGTATAGGGGACAAGAACCAAAATTAAATGCGATTTCACACCGCTTGTTAAATGCTTTAAAAGTGAAAAATCCAAATAAATTTATGGAAACGATTGTACAAGCCTATAGCTATAAACGCCATGAAAAATTAGGTATACCGCTATTTTTTACAAAAGCATTAAATAATCCAGAAAAGTTTCAAACGATTGGCTATGCATTTTTAATTGGATTAAACGGGGCAGAATTTGAGCAAAAGGATAAAGTGAAGGAGGAGAAAGAAAATGAATAAAAAGGGACTAACAATTAGCATTATATTCGAAGCGGAAAGTGCGAACTATGGGGAAGGTGTAGGGAATGTGGCTTCGTTGAAAAAGATTTCGCGCGGAGATCATGAAGTTTACACGTACATTTCTCGACAAGCATTGCGCTATAACATTGTTGATCAAATGGGCGTGAATAATACGCCATTAGGAGTGGATGGCTCAGTTATTCAATTTCACCCAGAGGCAACAATTGTAGACTATCCAGAAATTGATTTATTTGGCTATATGAAAACAGTAAAGCCGACGAAAACACGTGCTGCAGTTGCACGTTTATCGAATGCAGTTGCGCTTGAAAGCTATAATACAGATTTAGAGTTTTTAACAAATAAAGGATTATTTGATCGCCATCAAAGTGCCACTACAGGGGAGGAATTAAGAGGAGGCAATATTGCACAAAGTGAAATTCATAAATCCTTCTATGCTTATACATTGACAATTGATTTAGATAAAGTGGGAATTGATGCGAACGATAACATTGAAATTCCATTGGAAGAACGAGCAAATCGCGTAATTTCATTGCTCCGTACATTGAAGTTCCTATATCGAGATATTAAAGGGCGTCGTGAAAACTTAGCACCGATTTTTGCGATTGGTGGCGTCTACGATTTGAAAAATCCATTCTTTGAAAATCGCTTAAAACTTCAGAATAATAGGCTTGCGGTATCGACGGTTGAAGGGATTTTAGCATTGGATGCTCATATTCAAGAAAATACACATGTTGGCTTAGTGAAAGGATTATTGGCGAACGACGATGAAATTGAGCATAATTTACAGGCAAAGCTAATGGCAGATTTTTTCGCACAGCTTGAGCAAGCAGTTGCAGACTATTATAAGTAGGTGAACATATGAAGGGGATTCGGATTGAGGCTTATCAAAATTTAGTGAACTATAAGAAGCCAACGAGTTTTCAATTAAAAGAATCGTATCCATTACCCCCATACTCGACTGTCATTGGCATGGTGCATGCGGCATGTGGCTTTACAAGCTATGTGCCAATGCAGGTGAGCATTCAGGGGAAATATCATTCAAAGGTCAATGATTTATGGACACGCTATGAGTTTGCGGGGAGTTCCTATGAGCAAGGACGTCACCAATTAAAGATCGAATTATCAGATGGTAAAGCACACGGGATTACACGAGGCGTTTCTACAACAGAGCTATTAGTCGATGTTGAGCTCATTTTGCATGTTGTGCCAGAGGACGAGCAGTATATTCCAATAATTGTCGAGGCACTAAAATCACCTGAGGAATATTTGTCTTTAGGTAGACGTGAGGATTTATTACAGGTGAATTTGGTGAAAGAGGTGGAGATAACATCAGAAAGAACAAAGCGACGGCAGCCAGTTCCTTACGATATATTTATGCCACATGCAATTGCGGAAGAGAAAGGTATCTATAAAAAGAATGGAACATCATATCGTTTAAATAAGACCTATGAGTTAATTGAAATTGCTAAAGGAAAGCAAATTCGCCAATGGGAAAAAGTGAATGTATTCCACGTTCCTGCGACATTAACAAATATAATGTATGGGCGTAAAGAATTAGAGTTTGACGAAGATGGTTTTACTGTATTGTTAGCATAAGAATGGAGAAGAATCTCCATTCTTTTTTGTAAAGGAGGATAGTATATGTTCAAAACATTATTAGCAAAATCAGCAAAAAAAGACAAGCCCGCACAAACAATTGCG
The DNA here is from genome assembly GCF_038008325.1 of Lysinibacillus sp. FSL K6-0232. NCBI lineage: Bacteria > Bacillati > Bacillota > Bacilli > Caryophanales > Bacillaceae > Lysinibacillus > Lysinibacillus sp. FSL K6-0232. The sequence continues at coordinate 1,850,727 of NZ_JBBOYW010000001.1, forward strand.
GAGCATACAAGTGAGCTGATTAAACAATGGGATTTATTTTGTAAAATATACCCTCGTGCATTGTCCGAGAAAGATAAGGAAATTTTATTACTCGCAGTAAAGTATCATGATGTAGGAAAAGCAAACACTAAATTTCAAAATAAAGTACGTGATATAACAGAAAGGATTAAAGACTTGCTCCCTGAAATTGCTGAAATCCCTCATGGCTATTTAAGTTGTGCATTCATACCAATAGATGATTTATTGGAACAATATAGTGAAGAAGAGGTTACTATATTGATTTTAGCTGTTTATTATCATCATGAACGTGCAGAACAAAATTTTGATGATAGCCCTGAAGAGCTCGAAAAGGAATTAGAGCAATATATCCCGATGTTGATTAAGGATTTTGACACATTTAATACAACAAAGGATATCGTTATTCGTGAAGAGCCTGTATTTGATTATGAGGAATTCACTGAACGCGAGTATCTCGAAAATAGTAACCACCTCTACCATTTCGTACGAATCAAAGGGTTGTTAAACAAAATAGACTATGCAGCGAGTGGGGGCTATGAGGTTGAAATCCCACCTGGTAATTTGCCGAAAAAGATGGAAAAATATTTTGATGATAATAACCATACAAGGAATGAGCTACAGGAACATTTATATGCTCATCAACAGAAGAACCACATCGTTATTGCTTCGACAGGAATTGGAAAAACAGAAGCAGCTCTTTGGTGGCTCGGCGATGATAAAGGCATTTTCACACTACCACTAAAAGTGTCTATCAATGCGATTTATGACCGATTAATTGAGAAGATTGGCTGTGAGAAAAAGAATACAGGGTTACTTCACAGTGATATGCATGCGGAGTATGTGAAACGTGCAGATGACCAAGACTTAGATTTAATCACCGTCACACATGCCAAAAATTTATCAATGCCATTAACTGTAACGACTATTGACCAAATTATTGATTTTGTCGGTTTGTATCCAGGTTTTGAAATAAAGCTTGCTACATTGTCCTACAGTAAACTGATTATTGATGAAATTCAAATGTATAGTCCACGATTAGCTGCCTTTATTGTACTAGGGCTGAAATATATTACGGATATGGGTGGCAAGTTTTTAATTATGACGGCGACATTACCACCAATTTTTGTAGAAGCGTTGGAGGAGTTAAAAGTCCCGTTTGTTAAGCCAGAAAAACCATTTTTAAAATATAATAAAAATAATGAAATGATCAAACGCCACTATATGCAAATTGTCGAAAGGGATTTAACAATTGAGGAAATTGTTAAGCATTCATTGAATCGAAAAGTGCTGATTATTGTCAATACCGTTATGAAGGCACAGCAACTATATCAGGAGTTTCGACATGCCAAAATAAAAGCCTCTTTATTACACAGTCGCTTTATAAGCAAACATCGTCAGAAAAAAGAAAAAGAAATTTTGAGATTGGGAGATAGAGATTGCTCTGATACAGGTATATGGATTACGACACAGCTAGTAGAAGCCAGTGTTGATATTGATTTTGATATTTTGTTTACAGAGCTTTCAGATGCATCAGGATTATTTCAGCGAATGGGGCGTATTTATCGTGAACGGGATTACGTAGAAAATAGCCCGAATATTTATGTGTTTACAGGGGATGAGCTGCCATCGGGGATTGCCAATCATACCAAATCAGTTGTAGATTATGATATTTATATGCAATCAAAGAAAGTGCTATTGCAATATAACAATCAATTGATTGATGAGCAAACCAAAATGGATATTGTTGAGCAAGTGTATAACAGAGAAGCGCTAGGTGAAGAGTGCAAATATATGAAAATATTCGATGAAACATTAAAGTGGTATAAAGATTTAATCCCCTATCAAGAAGAGCAAAAGCCAACACTGCGCGATATTCAAAATCAATTAGTGATCCCTTATACAGTATATAAAGATAATGAAACTGAAATAGAAGATATAAAAGATAGACTGTCAGAAAAATTACAATTGGAAGAACGAACTAATGCATTAATCAAGCTACAAAAATTTACTGTACCCATTGCGACTTGGGCATACGAAAATGCTAGGAAACGAAAAAATGGAGAGATTTTTTCAACCATTAAAGTTGATTGCTATACAGAATATCCGATTATCACTTATAAATATACAGAGGAACTTGGTTTAATTTTTGAACATGATTACGATGCGCTGTTCCAATAACCATTCATGAAGGGGTGAAAGCATATGCAATTTGAAGATTTGAAGGCAACTGGCTTGCAAGTTCAATATTTAAAAGTATGCGAACGGAAGTTATGGTTACATGCCCATCAGCTCGGCTTTGAGGAGGAAGATGATCGTGTACAACAAGGGAAAGTGCTGCACGACACGTCCTATCAGCGTCAAAAATCGAAGGAAGTATTAATTGATAATTTGATTCGTATTGATATGATGGACAAGCATTATGTCGGAGAAGTGAAATCAAGCAGTAAAATGGAAGAGGCAGATAGGGCACAGCTTCTATACTATTTATTTGTTTTAGAACAAATGGGGATTTATCGAAAGGGGAAAATACACTATCCGAAAGAAAAGCGGGTAGACGAAATTGAATTAACAGATAAAAATCGAGAAGAAATTCCACAATGGTTAGCTCAAATTCAACAAATTATTCAGCTAGACAAGCCACCAAAGAAGAAAAAATTTAGGTATTGTACTAAATGTGCTTATTATTCTTTCTGTTGGGTAGGTGAAGAGGAATGAAAAATGTCTATTTATTTAATAATGGAAGAATCCAGAGAAAAGATTCTACGATTTCTTTAGTGCTAGAGGATGGCACAAAAAAAGCATTACCAATCGAAAATACAGAAAACCTTCATGTATTTGCGGAGATGGACTTTAATACCTCTTTCTTTAACTTGATGAATCAAAAAGATGTTAACATTCATTTTTATAATTACTATGGCTACTATTCTGGTAGCTATACACCTCGAAGAAAAAAAGTGGCGGGCTTTCTTGATGTCCAGCAGGCTGCACATGTGCTTGATTTGGATAAACGATTATATATCGCACAGCAGTTTATCTATAGTGGCGTTCACCATATATTGCGCAATGTTCGGCGATACAAAGAGGAAGTCGAGCCATTCATCAATGAAATTGAGCAATTAAAGAGCCAAGTCGCTGAGGCTTGTGACATCCAAACTTTAATGGGAATTGAGGGGAAAATTCGCTTTACTTATTACCAATGCTTTAATTCGGTTATTAAAAATCCTGATTTCCAATTTACAAAACGAGAAAAACGTCCACCAACCAACCCTATCAATGCACTTATTTCATTTGGTAATAGTTTGATGTATACAGCTGTACTATCTGAAATGTATAAAACACAACTTAATCCAACAATTAGCTATTTGCATGAGCCAGGTTCACGAAGATATTCGTTGTCACTAGACTTAGCAGAAATTTTCAAACCATTAATAATGGATAATTTGATTTTTATGTTAATTAATAAAAAGATGATTCGTGCGGAACATTTTGAATATGTTGAAGAGCATATTTGCCTGTTAAATGAAATGGGGCGTAAAATTTTTATCGCCGAATTTGAAAAACGCATGAACACAACAGTTAAACATCGAAAATTAAACAGACAAACGTCATATCGTTTTTTAATTCGATTAGAATGTTATAAGCTCATTAAGCATCTAATTGGAGATGAAGATTATAAAGCATTGAAGGCGTGGTGGTAGGATGTATGTACTAATCGCTTATGATGTGGATGTAAAGCGTGTAGGAAAAGTTCATAAAGTCTTGAAAAAGTATTTAACATGGACACAAAATTCCTTATTTGAAGGCGAAATTACAGAAGGGCTTTTAAAGCAATGCTTAGCTGAGCTCGCCACAAAAGCCAATCCCAATGTCGATTCTATTTATGTCTATCGAATTGCTAATCCAAAAAATATGAAAAAAACGGTCTACGGTGTAGAAAAAGATTTTGAAAGCATGTTTTTATAGAGAGTGCATAAGACATAGAGAATCTATTGGATTCAACCGATGCTTATCAAAGTGGAATCCAATAGATTCTCTTTTTTAGAAGATTGCAGTGAATCATTTTTTAACACAAAACCACTTCAAAGCACACCATATCTAGCTTTACGGCACATTAATGTCAAGGACGAATTTTTCAATTACCGATTGACTGCAAATTACTTAAATTCACGGCTACCCCCACCCCGCCAAACCATTGAAAAATAAGGGTTTTTTCATTATGATTAAGGTGGGTTTTCTATTAACTATGTGGAATGTAAATGGTAAAGTAAATCACGCAAAATGGCGCAAGAGTCATAGTTTTCTATTAACTATGTGGAATGTAAATTTTTTTTTGGGAACGCAAAAAAGCGCGTGCATCGTAGTTTTCTATTAACTATGTGGAATGTAAATAAATTCGTGCCCGTCAGGTCTGTCATAAAATTCTGTGTTTTCTATTAACTATGTGGAATGTAAATCTTCCTCAACTGTGGAGGGCAACGAGGAATTAATGCGTTTTCTATTAACTATGTGGAATGTAAATATTGCTACTGATAGTTGATATGCAGGATCAGATTCCGTTTTCTATTAACTATGTGGAATGTAAATGTTTATCTAAAGGAGTGCAATCGCACACCTGAAACAGTTTTCTATTAACTATGTGGAATGTAAATGTCGGTCTTGTTCATTGGCTGTATCAGCCATTTGGCGTTTTCTATTAACTATGTGGAATGTAAATCATTATTATGCATAACCGTACTCGGCGTGAGAAATGTTTTCTATTAACTATGTGGAATGTAAATCCTACGTCCGCGACTGTCGATAATCGCAACGTCTGTGTTTTCTATTAACTATGTGGAATGTAAATGCGGTAAAGATAAGGACGGAGAAAGCGAAGGCGACCGCGTTTTCTATTAACTATGTGGAATGTAAATTGGGATAAAGCCTGGAAGTGGCATAAAGACCAATCGCGTTTTCTATTAACTATGTGGAATGTAAATTTTCGAATCGTTCAACATCTAGCCCAAGCGCACGGCGTTTTCTATTAACTATGTGGAATGTAAATTTTGCTCGATGAATTGCGCTGCTAATTCTGCGCCTGTTTTCTATTAACTATGTGGAATGTAAATTTCTATTACAGGAAAGATGGTTTAGGAAATGTTTGGGTTTTCTATTAACTATGTGGAATGTAAATTGTAATGGCTCGATAATATCTAGTATTGGAAATTCGTTTTCTATTAACTATGTGGAATGTAAATCGTACGTTGCTTTGTCGCAAGCTTCATACGGTGCTGTTTTCTATTAACTATGTGGAATGTAAATTTTCGTTTAAATACGAGAACTGGCGCGCTAGTAATCGTTTTCTATTAACTATGTGGAATGTAAATAAAGCAAAGGAGAAAACTCATAACATTCCGTGGGGGTTTTCTATTAACTATGTGGAATGTAAATTGTAATAGGTTGGATCCACTACAACGAAATCTGCGTGTTTTCTATTAACTATGTGGAATGTAAATTTCGTCACGCGGTAATTAATAATCGTATGCAAGTCGGTTTTCTATTAACTATGTGGAATGTAAATTCGACCGGCATTGTTTCCGAATGTCTTGCCGATACAGTTTTCTATTAACTATGTGGAATGTAAATCACCATTAGGATTACTACCTGAGTTGCCCGCACGCCCGTTTTCTATTAACTATGTGGAATGTAAATAATCAAAAAGGTTGGTATGCTACTGATTCGGATTTAGGTTTTCTATTAACTATGTGGAATGTAAATACTTAGCACTCGCAGAGTTAGCGCGTGACTTTAGCGGTTTTCTATTAACTATGTGGAATGTAAATTATTATCCTTTGGCGTAATTCTATTAGATTGCGATTGTTTTCTATTAACTATGTGGAATGTAAATTTAGTCATTCCTTGTATGATACGGTTGCAGAACCAGTTTTCTATTAACTATGTGGAATGTAAATAATACAGAAAAACAAGCAGATGAATTTTGGGAAAAGTTTTCTATTAACTATGTGGAATGTAAATCGGCAACGGTGAAAGGCTCAAGTCAAAACGTTCATAAGTTTTCTATTAACTATGTGGAATGTAAATCTTGATGTTTTATCAGTAACCGCACCTGTCGTTGAGTTTTCTATTAACTATGTGGAATGTAAATCTCGTTTGAGTGACTTAATTGTTTATTGAATTTCTACGTTTTCTATTAACTATGTGGAATGTAAATATTTTTATGATAAAAAAGGCGAAGCGGGCTATATAGTTTTCTATTAACTATGTGGAATGTAAATGTAACAGTAATCCAAGCGCGATACCGCAACTCTTTGCGTTTTCTATTAACTATGTGGAATGTAAATATTACTTCCAAAATGTTAACATACCCCCCTATCCAGTTTTCTATTAACTATGTGGAATGTAAATCTAGGCAACGTAACCGTTAAAAAGTCCAATCCGTTTGTTTTCTATTAACTATATATACGGTGAAAGAAAATTAGAGTTTCAAGCACAGCCTATTCACCGTATTTTCAGGTGTTTGATTAATCATTTGGATAAAGCCTTGGACAGCACGTTGAATCTTTCCGACATTTGAGTAAAAGACATTGTGGATCACCGTTGTCTTCATCCATTTCCACAGTCCTTCGATTAAATTTAAATTGGGACTGTACGGCGGAAGGAACAGAAATTCAAAGAAATCTTGATACTTTTCTAAAAATGGTTGAATCAATTTCGCATGGTGTATGCGCGCATTGTCTAATACCATCACGATGCGTTCATTCGGATAACGAGCGATGACTTTTTCTAAAAAACTTAGGAATTCAACAGCGGTATATTGTTCTTCTTGCACGCAAAATACATCGCCCGTTTCGTAATCCAATGTACCAATTAGCTTAACCCCTTGATGTCGGCCATATGTTGGAATGATTTTTTGTTGACCTTTAAGAAACCACGTGTTGGAAATCGCTTGGTAATCACGGATCATTGACTCGTCTTCAAATAAAATACGATCAATTTGACCATGAATTAGTTTTTTTTCGCCTGTTCAAATTTTTCAAGGAAAACTGCTTGTTTGAGGGGGTCTGCTTTTTCCAATGTATACGTTGGTTTCGTATAACTTAAACCAAGACGGTACAATAAATCACGTGTCCCACGTACAGAAAAAGACACACCAAATGTTCGCTCAATCCAATCGCGAAGAAGAGGCGCTGTCCAGTTCATTTCAACGGGAAAACCAGCATCTTTAGGCGTTTGGTTGACAATTGTCGCGACGACTCGTGCTTCTTGTTCAGCCGTTAAATGACGCTTTCGACCAGGTTGTTTTTTACGTCCAAGTCCAGCGATCCCTTTTTCACAATAAGCTTTGCGATAATTGAACAGCGTCGCTAAAGAAAGACCTGTATAGTCGACAATTTTTTCATACGATTCGCCGGAAAGTAACATATAAATCACTTGGTAGCGAACGAACATTTTATGATTGTTTTCTTCTTTCATGACAAGCTTTAATTCTTCTAAAGCAGCAGGAATTTGTTCTTCAGGAATTAGGACAATTTTACGCATCATTTTTCTCCGTTTCATATCTATTAAGAATAGTATACAGGAAAACGAAGAAAAAGAGTGTAAGTCTAAAAGTTAATCACCTTATATATATGTGGAATGTAAATACATTTATTGAAACGTGACCACTTGAAACCGTTTGAGTTTTCTATTAACTATGTGGAATGTAAATTTTTATCTTCATATTTATCGAACATTCCTAAACATTCGTTTTCTATTAACTATGTGGAATGTAAATCAATGCTATCAGCGTTATCCTTATCAATTAAGCTAGGTTTTCTATTAACTATGTGGAATGTAAATTTTAGGTAGCTCTTTTTATTGTGTTGATAAGATATGTTTTCTATTAACTATGTGGAATGTAAATCTAGTTACATTCGCTGAAAAGTGTATTAAGACAAATGTTTTCTATTAACTATGTGGAATGTAAATCTAAATTCTGCACCTTTACTCATGTCATCATTATCAGTTTTCTATTAACTATGTGGAATGTAAATAATCTTTTAGCTGTTTCGTCGATTAATGCGTTACGCGTTTTCTATTAACTATGTGGAATGTAAATATTTTTGCTCAACTTCATCTTCCGATTGTCCTAATTGTTTTCTATTAACTATGTGGAATGTAAATGCCTGAACCGCAGCCTGATCGTTCTTTATTGTAATTCGTTTTCTATTAACTATGTGGAATGTAAATGTGTCATTCAGTAACTCATTTCCTCTATCCATCATCCGTTTTCTATTAACTATGTGGAATGTAAATAATCAGAATTTAGACTTAAATACTGGTTCAATCATGTTTTCTATTAACTATGTGGAATGTAAATTCTTTTAATACTTCCACTGTTGATTTATGCCCTAGGTTTTCTATTAACTATGTGGAATGTAAATTGTTCTTACCTACTAAAATATTCTCAATGCTATAAGGTTTTCTATTAACTATGTGGAATGTAAATCTTAAAGATGACTTAGCATCACTTGCAGATGTAATTCGTTTTCTATTAACTATGTGGAATGTAAATCTTTTAATTTATGGAAAGCCACCCTTGTCCTAGAACGTTTTCTATTAACTATGTGGAATGTAAATTTTTCAATCTATTGACACATCATTATCATCAAGTGCAGTTTTCTATTAACTATGTGGAATGTAAATATAAATTATTTTTTTCAAATGCAGAAAGAGTATCAGTTTTCTATTAACTATGTGGAATGTAAATGATACTTATTGGTTACTTGTGCTGAATCATCCAAAGGTTTTCTATTAACTATGTGGAATGTAAATTCTTTGGGCTTGATTCATATAAAAATAATCTACATAGTTTTCTATTAACTATGTGGAATGTAAATGACAACATATGTGTCTGCCACTCCATATTCGCATAGGTTTTCTATTAACTATGTGGAATGTAAATCAAAATCGTGAGCGCTACTTCATGGTAGGGATACGCGTTTTCTATTAACTATGTGGAATGTAAATCATTAACAAAAATAGACAAGTTTTAGGGTTGGAACCAGTTTTCTATTAACTATGTGGAATGTAAATCGCTTAGGCTTATCTGTAGCATCTGCGCCCGGTACGTTTTCTATTAACTATGTGGAATGTAAATTTTGAAAAACAACTTAATGAATATTTACGCATGGAGTTTTCTATTAACTATGTGGAATGTAAATTTTAATCGAAATGCTTGGCATTGTGGGGACGGTGGAGTTTTCTATTAACTATGTGGAATGTAAATAGCGTAATACTTGCGGGTATGCCTGTTTCTTTTTGTGTTTTCTATTAACTATGTGGAATGTAAATAATTGAGTTTCGCTTTCTTTAATACTCAGGTTCAATGTTTTCTATTAACTATGTGGAATGTAAATTAAGCATCTTTTAAGCGTTGTGCATTTCCAGTATCAGTTTTCTATTAACTATGTGGAATGTAAATCGAATATCACATTGTGGAAGGCAAATGCATATGCCGTTTTCTATTAACTATGTGGAATGTAAATCCTTTCTGAATCTATAATAACATTGTTTCGGAAGTGTTTTCTATTAACTATGTAGAATGTAATAGCGAGGCGGCAATTATTGTGTTTGAAGCTTCCAACGGTTTTAAAGGAAATGTAAATGCCAACGGGCGACACAGCGATGGTTATTGGTATGTGGTTTTCAATTATCCAAGTGGAATGTAAATCATTGAATAATTATCAGTGTGTTCGGTATATAAATAGGGTATGACTATTTTTATGCTGAAGGAGCGTGTGTATGGCAACACTTGTGGTGAAGAGGAGCATTATGCATCGGTATCAGAGTATCGGGCAGGCGATTGAAGAGGCAGCGCCGGGCGATACGATTGAAATTCGGGATGGTATTTATGAGGAAAGCTTGGATATTGCGAAGCGGCTGACGTTTTATGGGGTAGGCAATGTGACGATTAAAGGTGGCGTGTTTATTCGCTATCAAACACATGTCAGTATGCGTAATTTGCGTTTTCGTCAGGGGCAGGGTATCTATGTTAAAGGCGATTTACAGCTAGAAAATTGTGTGATTGAGGAGCAATTGATTCGCACACAAATTATGGTTAGCTATGGCAGCTTGTTAATGCGAAATTGTGCTGTGCTGGCAACACCGCTTAATCATTTTGGGCTAAAGGTGGCAAATGGCTCAAGCGTGATCTTGGTCGATACAACCTTTGAGCATCATGAGAAGGCACAGATTATTGCGCAAAACTGTGAGCTGACCTTAACGAATTGTATGCTGCTGGAGGGGAAAAAGCATGGAATTTTTGCGATACGTCATGTTCAGCTAACAATGAATGAATGTGAGCTTCATGGGCATCAGCAGGCACAGGTTATGGCAGCCTCCAGCCAGCTTACTATCACCAATAGTCTAATTCATCAAGGGCAAGGAGTGGGGATACAGCTTTTTGATAGTGCCACCTTGCGAATGGATGGCTGTGAGCTAAAGGAGCATCTTGACACCACGCTCATGGTGCATCGCAGTGAGCTGATGTTATCGGATTGTACATTTGCGGATGGGCAGGGGCACGGGCTATACCTTGGCGAAAAGGCAGAGGCAAAGCTTTATGATTGTCAGTTTTACCGTCATGTAAAGGCACAAATATTGGTGGAAAATAGTCAGGCTGAGCTGCGGAAATGTCGCGTGCAAAATGGCATGGCAGTGGGTGTGATGATTGTGGAGGAGTCGGATGTGACGATGACGGAATGCCAAATTCAACATCATCAGCAATTCCATATCATTGTGGATGCAAGCGGGCTTCAGCTACAGCGATCCACCCTACAATTTGGACAGTCAGGTGGTATTTATGGCAATGAGCATGCTAAAATTACCTTGCAGCATACCGTGATGCGTGAGCTGAAAAGTCATCATGTTTACATTAATCAGGCACGCTTATTTACACAGCATTGCACCTTTGAGCAAATGCAAGAAAATGGGATTACGTGTATTGATGCTATTTTTGAGGTAGCCCATAGCCATTTCAAAAACGGGATAACAAGCCCCTATGCCATTGTCTGGTCTGATCGCTCAATGGGGCGAATTGAATATTGCCAGGTGGATCAGGCAGCACGTCCATTTTTAGCCTTGTCGAATCAATCATTATTGGAAATGCGCCATACGGATGTTCATGCGCTGAAAATACCCGCGGTTGTGCAGGAGCGTAGTCAATTATATGTGCAGGGCTGTGACAATACGGCGACATGGCAAAAGGATACAACCTCTCGTATAACAACAAAATATGTGCAATAAAAAGTAGTTTCAAATTTGAAATTACTTTTTTTATGGATATAATAGACGAAAAATACTAAAATTCGACATAGAATGGTATAGACAGCCTATTTAAAATGTAGGTAATATTCCGAAATATTATAAGAAAGTCAAAAAAATTATAATACAAATAATAAAATTTTTTAATGAATGTAAAAATTTTATTAAATAAACCTCCACCATCGATTGATTATTTTCCATGTTTTAGCCTATAATTAGTAAAAATGGTTCATAATTAAGGTGTTGTTTCGTTCGTTAAAAAGTATATGTCATGATTTTACAATAATAAACAACAAGAGAGGATGCGGTGACAAAATATGTTTGGGCTGACAAAAGAAGAAATTATGCTGCTATTGGAGGAAAGTGATTTAGCAGAAAAGCAAAAAAGTATCATTGCTGATATTTTTCATCTTAATAATATGCGCATCGAACAGCAGCTTGCATTTATCGTGCATGTAATTATGGAAGAACGCGAACAAAATATTTCTAATAATACATATTTAAATTAAATCTAGACATAATGAAAAATCACAAATGTGTCCATGTAAACATTTGTGATTTTTTGCTGTATAACGAAACAAAATTCCTGTAAAAACGTACAAACTAGTAAGGGCTGATTGGCAAAAAAATGCATATCTCACATTACTTTTTAAAGCGAGGGAATTTTATCATGTCATTATTACAAACATTTATTGAGCAGGCAAAAACCCCCACTGGCAAGGTAGGTGCATGGATGCTGCGTATCATGAATCGGGCACATCAAGGTATGTATGCTTGGTTTATGAGGCAGGGGGCAATCAATAATGGTGATTGTGTATTAGATATTGGCTGTGGTGGAGGGAGGATGCTGCAAATTTTATCGAACCTAAACCCAAATGGTATAATTTATGGGATTGATATTTCCGAGCAGGCTGTCAAGGAATCGCTAAGGCTGAACAGGGGGAATGAACGTATTATCGTGACAAAGGCATGTGCGTCCCATATCCCATATCAGGATCACTTTTTCGATACAATTACAGCGATTCAAACACATTATTTTTGGCCGTCACTCGAGCAAGCAATGAAAGAAATTAAGCGCGTGCTGAAAAATGGCGGGAAATTGATTGTAATGGCAGAGCATTATAAAATGCAAACGCATATGGAAGTCTATCAAACACCTGATGCTGTCAAGCAATTATTGGAGCAACTAGGCTTTCGAACCGTATATATTACTGAAAAAGCTAGTAAAGGATGGCTATGTATTACAGCCATTAAATAATGGGAGGAATCACAATGACAAGATGTGCATGGGTAAAGCTGGATGAGCCATTATATGTCGAATACCACGATAAGGAATGGGGTGTGCCTGTTTATGATGACCAGCAGCTATTTGAAATGCTTTGCTTAGAGGGGGCACAGGCTGGCTTAAGCTGGTGGACAATTTTACAAAAGCGTGAGGGCTACCGAGAGGCCTTTGACCAATTTGATGCTGAAAAGGTTGTTAACTATACAGAGGATAAGCTCGCAGCATTACAGCAGGATACACGCATTGTCCGCAATAAATTAAAAATTGCGAGCGTGGTGTCAAATGCTAAAGCCTTTTTACATATACAAGAAAAGCATGGCTCTTTCTCCGATTATATTTGGGCATTTGTTGAGCATCAGCCGATAATTAATGAATGGTCATCCATTGTGGAAGTGCCTGCTACCACAGCACTTAGCGAGCGTATGAGTAAGCAGCTAAAGAAGGATGGCTTTAAATTTGTGGGGAGCACTATTTGCTATTCATTTATGCAGGCTGTAGGGATGGTAAACGATCATACAATGGATTGCTGCTGCCGTCGCACGGAGGCTACAGATGACCATTAAGAGCATCCAGACACAGCTTGCTAAGCAGGCGACGATTTTTCAAACAGGTGGTATACGACCAACACACCAGCTCTTGGAAAGCTGGCTTGGCTATGTCGGTTGGTCCTTACCAGAGGAGCAGCAGCCAGCAGCGTTTCAGCCGCTTGCCACCTTCTTTTTAAAGGATTTACCCTATCGCCCTCAAGCGTTACAGTCACTGGAATTAATAACGCTATTTGTGCATAAGGATATTGTTGATTATTTAGTGGAGGATGATTTAAGCGCTTATTTTGTGATTCGTGCATATCCAGCATTGGATGGCTTAGTGAGGCGTGAATGGCAGCACCCCGCTATCCGTGCCTTTCCACTTGTACCGCAAAAAGTGACAAATGATTATCCAGTATGGGGTGGAGGCGGTATACCATCACAGCTGGAGGATAAGATTTTACAACTGGAGCAGGAGGGCAAGCTCGATTATTTTGATGATATTGTCGAGTCGCTCTATCCACTGCATAAAATCGGTGGCTATCCAACCTTCTGCCAAAGTGGCTATGATTTTGGTGAGGATTATCCGTTTGTGCTGCAGGTTGCCTCAGATGCTAAGGCAAATTTCAATATTGTTGATCATGGCAATTTTTATTTTTTCTACAATCCAAACAAGCGGCTGTGGCGTGTGCATTGCGATTTTTACTAGAACTAGCGCTGTTTGGAGCGACAAGGAACAGGGTATAGAGCAGTAGCGTTCATAATTTTAGAGCGATTAGCATAAATAACAAAGTGCTCTTTTCACAAGAAGTATGAACGTAGAAGAAAGGTTGATAGAATGACACATCAAGTAACTGCTTTAAATTATGTAAATGGCAATGCTACAGGCGTGGATGGTATTTTGCAAAATGTAGCATTTATTTTATCGACATTTGCCCTACCTTGTTATAGCATGAGAAAAATTAATACTAAACGCCTCATTGAATGTATTCAGCGCTTTGAGCCAAGAGCCATTGTGGTGGAGGTTGCTTATTTGGGTGACATGTATAGAGGAAAGCTAGAGCCGACTGTAAAAGTAATTGTCAATGAATCTTAAAAAGGAAATGGAGCGTATGGATGAAGAAGATGATGCAAGGCTTCTTCCTGCTGTTATGCTTATTGATGGTTATCTTTGTGTGGACGGGACAGCAACAGCCAACAGCCGCACCGAAAAATACACACACATCTGCTCTCTATGCCGAGGAGCTAAGTAAAAAATTACAGGCAACCAATTTTACCCAGCAAGTGATAGAGGCATTGCGAGAAGCGGGCTATTCTCCTGACAGTACGATTGGCTATTTAATTGATTCACCAAACTATCAAATTATTACAATTCAACTGCACGATGGCGCAGAAATTGATAAAAGCACGGAAGGCAAAATTCAATCCATTATTAATAAACTAACAGCTACACATCACATGCATCCATTTATTGTGAATATAGAATTACTAGAAATCAATTAAACAACGGGGCTGTGTAAAAAGGGATCATCTTTTTGCACAGCCTCTTTCCAAGAGGTGGCAATCATGAATATTTTAATAGTAGGGGCTACAGGACGTGTTGGCAGGCAGCTTGTCACACGAGCCTTAAAGGAGCAGCACCATGTCACAGCCCTTGTGCGTAACCCAAGCCAGATGCCAGTCCATCATCCACAGTTACGCATTGTTCAAGGCAATGTATTAGATAAACAGGCACTTGAGCAGGCGATGCTGCACATAGATGTAGTGGTAAGCGCACTTAATACCGATGGCAGCACAACACTATCCGCCAGCATCCCACTTATTCTAGAGGCAATGACTGAGCATAATGTGACACGCATTATTACAATTGGTACAGCAGGCATATTGCAAAGCCGTGTAACACCAACGCTGCTGCGCTATCAATCCAGTGAATCAAAGCGCAAATCTACCTTTGCCGCGCAGGAGCATCAATATGTGTTTGAGCAATTACAGCAATCAACAATGAATTGGACAATTGTTTGCCCCACTTATTTACCTGATGGCGACCTCACAGGTAGCTACCGCGTTGAACGCAACTTTTTGCCAGAGGGCGGCACACATATTTCAGTCGCCGACACAGCCGACTTTGCCTACGAGCAAATTTTTAGTAAGAAATTCCTTAATACGCGTGTAGGTATTGCGTATTAAAAAGAAGGGGATATGGCAATTATGTGAACTTAATTACCTAATTTAAACACTATATTCATAAGAGTGAAAAATATATAGAAATTTTCCTTTTTATAGAAGGTTTGCTATACTTTACGTTGAATATAGTATGTAGAGGTGATTGTATGGACAAAGAGATCATAAATAATTGCCAATATCCTCACCACCTAACAAGTCACCATGAAAATGACACAACAGAGTTATATACGATAAAAATTACAAAGGAGCATGTGGATCGGTTAATTGAGGATATTGATCAAACATTAAAGGCGTCAACGTGACGTCTTTTTTTTCTGGAAAAAAGGCCACTTTCTCTATTGGAAAGTGACCTCAAAACAGGAGTGTTTCAGTAAAGCTAGATTCACTTTACATTACTATATATATGACAATATAGTTTATTACGCTAGCCATTTGTCTACAGGCTAGATAAAAATTTCTTATTGATTCTATTAAGCTTTTATGTACAGCTACTAGTCCCTTTGACATGAAAAGGAGTAATTCAGTGCCAAGTAATCTCTAATAATGGTTGGCTGTCCTCCATGTTCCAGACATAGCTTGCTAGCAATTTGTATTTCCTTTTGATTGTAGTACGATTGCATCCCAATTAAAAACATGCCAGACAGTATCAATAAAGCACCGATTGCGATGCCCCGCTTCAATCACCTTACCTCCCTTATCCTTAAAATCCTTACACTCCTATTCTATGTTTCACTATAAAAGCAATATGTTTGATTGACAAAATGTATACCTTTGTATACAATTATCTTAATTAATGTATGCGTATGTATACAAAAGGAGGAGTTTTATAATGAGAGGCGAAGGATTTAGAGAAGGGCATCATCGCAGAGGTCGTCATCGAGGCATGGAGGGCGGCGCTCCACAACGCGGTGCTAAAACATTCCGTCGTGGCAAAGCAATTACTTTTTTAGAAATGCTGCATGTCAAGCGTGCCACAATTAAACAGCAATTAGAGCAACCAGAGTTTCAAGCCATTCAGCAGCTTCTAGTCGGTGAATTAAAAGCCATTGATATGGTTATTCAGGAATTTAGCCAGCTCTTTGATATTCAAGAAAATGAAATCGAAGAACAGCAAGCACATGAACCAACCGAATAATGTTCTATCCGTCAATTCGAGCATCCTATCCGCCAGTTCAAGCGTTCTATCCACTTAAAGAAAGAATTTTGTGGTAGAATAAGGGTATAACGGGAGGAGATGGCTATGAAATATGCAGTGATTGGCACGATTGTGGCGGTGTTAAGTGTTGTCGTTTCGATGATGCTATTGGGTGCAGAAAGAGCTTATTTTCTGCCAGGTATACTAGGCTTTATATTCCTTGCCGTATCGATGCTCTTGTCTGGTACGCTAGTAAGCGGAGATCGAATGCGTGCGAACTTTGCCACAGAAACAACAGCAAGCCGATATACACGTCATGGCGTGATGACAAGTGCATTACTGCTTGCTATGCCGAATCTTATCGTTGCTATAATTGCGTATACGCTCTATCCATGAAAATCATGTAAAAGGGTCACATCTAACTAGGTGTGTCCTTTTTAGTTGCATTTACTAACAATAAGTACATTTGCAATAGAGAGGTGGTACAATGCAACTAACAGATGGCACATGGCTATTTGATACAGAGGCGATTGATGAAGCAGCGAAAAAAGTACAGCGTGATGAGCAGGAGCGGGAAATGCTTAATGCGTTTGCACGCTATGCCTATACGCGCTATAAGCAAATTCGAGATAAGGTCAATCCGCGGAAATGCAAATATATGTTTATCCATCAAGTACGCCAGCAATTAGCCTCACCCGCTAGATTACAGCGTGTTTGTAGGCTATTAACGATGACGGAGGAAGAAGTTTTATATATTGTGGAATTTGTACGCAAATATTTAAAGTACGTGAAATAAAGGTGATTATTTTTCAACGACCCACGCTTATAGTATGATAGATGTGGATAAAGGAGTGTGAGCCGTTGAGAATACTAAAATTTCTAGTTGTTTTGGTGATTTTTCTTGGTATTGCTGGCTATGGCGTACTTCATTTCGGTACAAAATTTGCCTCTGAAAAAATCGTGGATACGCTCTCAACAGAATTAGAGAATAGCGGGCAAATGGAAGAGATTAAGCAAACGATTGAAAATGATCCAGAGCTAAAGGCATTTATGGAGGAGGCTCAAACGGTCGATAGCAGCACATTGCCATTTACGACAAAGGAAGAGGCAACGAAGGTCTTAATTCAAAAGGTAGGCATTACAGAGCTAAATGATATTCGTGTGAAATTGCAGGATGGCTCGATGACCAAAGAGGAAGCGCTGCAGCAAGTACAAGGAAAATTATCAGCAGAAGAAATCGCTGCGTTAAAAGTGATTGTCTATAAGGAACTTTATGAGTAAGGACATACTGCCAAGGTATGTCTTTTTTTATGCCCTTAAAATGTCCTTTTTCCTGCATTTTTTTGTATATAACAAATAAAGCGGAAAGAGGGAATGGCGATGGCTATTTATCGAGTGCCGAAAAAGGGCAATTTTGTTGTGTTAGATAAGGGCTTTTTAAATGATCCACGCTTAAGCTGGAAGGCAAAGGGGCTGCTTGCGTATATGCTGTCATTGCCCGATGATTGGTCATTTTGCATGGCAGATTTAGCAACGCGCAGTAAATGCGGACGGGAGGCAACCACCAATATTGTGAAAGAGCTTATGCAGGCAGGCTATTTGCAAAAGGAGCAGTCAAGGACGGCGAAGGGAAAGTTTAGCAGGGTGGAGCTTTTTGTGTTTGAAGCACCGCCTCATGCTGCCATTCCGTTAACGGGAAAACCATCCACGGCATTACCACCAATGGAAAAGCCGCCACTACTAAATAATCAATTACTAACTAACCAGTTACTAAAAAAGATAGATAATCAGCAAGCACCTACTGCTGTTTATCAATTTTATGAGCAGCAGGGCTTTGGCTTTCGTTCAGCCCATATTACAACCCAAATGCATCACTGGCTAACGATTTTTTCAGAGGAGATCATGATCTATGCGATGCAGCTTGCTGTGGAAAATAATGTGCTACGCTGGCGCTATGTCGAAAAAATTTTGCAAAACTGGCATGCGAAAAAGCTAAAAAATATGGCGGACATTCAAGCAGATAGACAGCAATTTCAAGCATCTAGGAGAGGGCAAAGGCGTGAGGTGGTGCCAGAGTGGTTTTACCAGCGTCATCAGCAGCAGGAGGAACAGCCATCCACCATTGATTTTGCAGCAGAGCGTCAAAAAATATTGGCGATGCTAGAGGATGTAAAAGAAAGGAGCGAAAGCACAATTAACTAGAAAATATAGATTTACGTGCATTTATTAAAAGTAAGTGAATAGCTTTGTATTCACGAAAAATAAAGGAAAGGAGGGACGGAGATTGAGCTATATTATTGAAAAGCAGTTGATGTCTGGCTTGCCGAATCTACCGCTCACCGCGATTAAATATATTGTCGCCCATGAATCAGGCAATCCTAGTAATACAGGGCCAAATGCATTAGAAAATGAGATTGCGTATATGAGGCGCAATAAAGCGAATGCCTTTGTGTCCCACTGGGTTGGCGATGGTGGGCGGATTGTCCAAGTCGCACCTGTTAATCGCGTGCAATATGGCTGTGGTCCAAAGGGAAATCCTTATAGCTATGCACAGGTGGAACTGGCACGAACATCTGACAAGGAGCAGTTTCAAAAGGATTATGCGGCATATATTTGGCTCTTACGCAAGCTGGCGATAGAGGCAGGCGTTCCGACGATATTAGATGGCAATGGGAATGGCATTAAATCACATCGCTGGATTACTGACAATTTAGGTGGTACAACGCACCGTGATCCATTTAGTTACTTAGGGAGCATGGGGATTTCTGAGGCGCAGTTCCGACAAGATATTCAATATGGACTTGAGGGGGGATTAACATTGTCACAGTACAATGAGCTAAAGCAGGAAATCGCAGCCTTAAAAAGCTTACTTGTAGAAAAAGCGAGCATCCAGTCAAATCAAAATGTAGGTGCATCGCATAAAGAGGCATGGGAATGGGCAGTGAAGGAAGGATTGATTCGAGGAGATGGTAGTAAAAATATGAATCCAGCAGGCGTGTTAACGCGCGAACAAATGGCAACGATTCTTAAACGTTATTACGATAAATTTATTGCCGATTAATCGAAGAAGGATAAAGCTTGTTAGAATCGTAAGCTTTATCCTTTTTTTAATAAATAAAGGTCTTTGAAAATTTTTGTCGAATAAGGTATAAGAGAGGAGATGTTTCGATGTTAACCAAAATTAAAAAGGTAAAGTTGGAACAAGCAAGAAAAAAACCATTATATCAAGTTGTGATGGAGTGTCCCAATGGCAAACAGCTTTATGTAAAGTTTGATTACACGTATGCAACAAAAAATTTCTGGCCGCTAAAGGTGAATTATAATCGCAAAAACTACGGAGCTAAGCTAGCATGGTATACCAATGAAGTTGAAAATATGACAGTCGCCCTATTTTTAGAAACAATCGCGCAAAAAATTAATAAGCAATACCAATTTGACTTAAAGCAGCATCCATAAAAGGACGCTGCTTTTTTTGATCGCGGGTAAGGCTATTTTGTTGCAATATGAACTGTTAATGTTGCTTCATCAAATGTGACATTTGCACCGAGTGCTTGGCTGACAAAGCGTAGTGGCACCATTGTTGTTCCTTGATAAATTTCAGCAGGATGATTAAGTGTAATGGTAGATGTTGCGCCATTTGTATCAACATATGCGACTTTATTGCCAACGCCAATGACAATTTTTTTATTGTCCTTGATGGCAGTTACTTTTTTTGTTGCATTTTCATAAGAAACTGTTGCGCCAAGTGATTGAAAAATAGCTTTCATTGGTACTAATGTTGTGCCATTTTTCATATAAGCGCCAGGTGCATAGTTTTGCTTTGTGTTATTTAGGTAAACGGCAACCTTTGTAAGTGCTGGAGCTGGCGTCGCCTTTGGTGGCTGCGGATTGTGGCTATGACTATTTCCAGCATCACCGTTATGGTAATGGTAGCCAGAGCAAAGCCCCTTTGCCTTGGATTTGTCGGAGCAGTTGTGACCGCCATTGCTGTCTAAACGTCCTGGATGCGCCTCAGCAATAGAGGCTGTTGTCAAAAATACTGTAAGCATTGCCATCAATAAAACCAATTTTTTCATAGTTATCCTCCAATTTTTAAAATATGTAAGCATTATACTATTAAAAAATGGAATTTGATATATTTTTATTGTAAATAAATGAATATGCAGCTATCTAGACAATAAATTGATTGTCAATGGTTTGTTGGAATAGCCGCTGAAGCACCGTGGCAAAGGCTGCGACAATGCTTGTTGCCAAAATGCTGATAAGCGCCAGCATCACAATAGCTGTCATATCTTCTTTGCCATAAAAGACAATGAGCGATGTCACAATGCCTGCTACAAGAAGTAGCACGATGCTGAGTGCACAATGTTTAATTTTGACTAAAGCCTTTATAGAGGAGGCAGAAAATGTTTGATTGCGACTAATATTTGTGAATAGCAGATAGACTTGATACAGTGCTATCAAAAATGGCACACAGAGCATATATGCATACAGTAAAAAAAGATAGGATATATAGGTTGTATCAGGATGTGCTGCGGCATCTTTCCTTGCTATTTCTGGTAATCCAAATAGCGCTACAGCCAAAGCAGCCACACCTAGCATGATCACAACACCCTTTAAGAACAGAAGCGCTCCTTGTTGACGTTTCATCATAACACCTCGTTTATTTTGTGATAGATTGATTTTAAAACAAAATTTATCGTTTATCAATAAAAAAATATTGCAAAACAAAAAGGCATCAATCCATTACGGATCAATGCCTGTCGTTTAACATCTTACATATTTGCGTTTAAAGCCAACTCTGCCTCGTTCTATATCCTTTTGAATCGTTTCATAGGCATGGAGAGTGGCATTTTTTTTATTGTCACGCTTCATTTCCACTGGTCCGATTGCTTGTGCTGTTGCGACAGCCTGCTTATGAAGCGGCACATAGGAAATAGCAACCGTATAGAGGAACGTATTCATGGCTGACTGTGTACGTGGAGGCGCCTCAGTAATCGTATTTTTCACCGTTTCCAGCATAGCGGCAAGCTTGCTTTCGGAAAATTCATGGTCTTTGCGATTGCCAATTAGCCAGCAGTAGCAGCTCCAGCCCGCTGACATGCGCAGCTCATCACCGCTTGCAATCCATGCATCCGCAACCTCCTGTGCAATAGGTGCTTCCGCCAATGTAACGGCTACCACATAGTCCGACAGCATATAAAAATAAGCCCCGTCCATCCAACGGTCAAAATCTGCCGCTGTCATTGCCTTCGGGTCTGCAATTACCCCTGCAAAGTACATAGCATCATAATTGCCTGTTGCATAAAGCTCCTCTGCTAAAGCTTGATTAATCTTTATTTGCTTTGCGAGAGGCTTCATTGCACCTGTTGCTACACCAAATAATGGCTCCTGCGCCCATTTGATAGATACATTTTTTTCGTGCGCTCCTTGCCCAGAGCCTCTAGCTCCTGCATCACTGTTGCTGCGTCCATTGATTCACACATCCTTTTTATTATTACTACTAATTATCCTATAAGAAGTACCTATTTGTCATGGCTTGCGCTTTATTTGAATAGTAAGCTTATGGTAGTGTTAGAGAAAAAGCAGAAGGAGTGATAGTATGACAATTCCATCAATTACATTAAATGATGGGCTACAAATTCCGAGTATAGGACTCGGCACATATGCATTAAATGGCGCACAAGGTGTAGCGGCTATCCAAAGTGCCTTAGACAATGGCTATCGCCTGCTTGATACGGCCTTTAATTATGAAAATGAAGGAGCAGTTGGTGAGGCGATTCGCAGAAGCTCTGTTGCTAGAGAGGAAATTATTGTAACATCTAAGCTGCCTGGCAGACATCATCGCTATGATCGGGCATTAAAAACCATTCAGGAATCATTGTATCGCTTACATGTCGATTATGTAGATATGTATTTAATTCATTGGCCAAATCCAAAGCAGGATTTGTATGTCGAGGCTTGGCAAGCATTGATTGACGCCAAAAAATGGGGCTTAGTGCGCTCCATCGGCGTCTGTAATTTTAATGCGGAGCATATTGATCGTTTAGTACAGGAAACAGGTGTCGCCCCAAGCATCAATCAAATTGAATTACATCCGCGCTTTTCGCAGGTCGAGCAGCTTGCCTATAACCAATCACACGGCATTGTGACAGAGGCATGGAGCCCGCTGGAGCGCTCAGGCACTGTGCTACAAGACGAAAAACTACTCCAGCTTGCCCATCAACACGGCAAAACACCTGGTCAAATTATTTTACGCTGGCATATTCAACTAGGCACTGTGCCATTACCAAAATCAGCTTCACCAAAACGCCAGCTTGAAAATCTCCAAGTTTTTGATTTTGCATTAAATGAACAGGAGATGCAAGTAATCTCCTCCCTGACAAGCGCAGCAGGTCGCATTAACAATCAAGACCCTGCCGAATACGAGGAGTTTTAAAAACAGCCTTCTCACTCAATAGCTTTGAGTGGGGAGGCTGCTTACTTAATATTATCTATATAATAATATATTCAGAAAATAAAATATATTTTAAATATTATATATCAACACTTTTGTTTTTTTAGAAAATACAGTTGTATTATTGTGATATACATTGTATGATTATTTTACAATAAAATAATTATACATCTAAGGATTGTGGAGGAAGGAAATGAAGGCATTATTTCAAACATGGAACCGTATCAATCTCGTTAGTCGCATTGTGGTGGGGATTATTGTCGGTATACTTTTAGCAGTAACGGTTCCAGAGGCAGTAAGTGGCGTGTCCATTTTAGGAACGCTATTTGTAGGGGCATTAAAGGCTGTTGCGCCTGTCCTTGTATTTATTTTAGTGATTAATGCACTGGCATCCCATGTGAGTGGCAAGGCAACAAATATGAAGATGGTGATTGCGCTCTATTTAGCAAGTACATTTTTAGCAGGATTAGTAGCGGTTATTGTCAGCTTTTTATTCCCAACAACGCTCACATTAAAAACAGGTGCGGAGGAAGTTGCTCCACCAAGTGGGATTACAGAAGTATTAGAGTCACTTTTATTTAATATTGTATCCAACCCTGTTAGTGCCATTATGGATGCGAATTATCTTGGTATTTTAGCATGGGCAGTGTTATTTGGGATTGCATTAAAGGCAGCTAGTGACACAACCAAAACAATGCTTAGCAATGTATCAGATGCTGTAACAAAAATTGTGCAATGGATTATTAGCTTAGCACCT
Organism: Lysinibacillus sp. FSL K6-0232; assembly: GCF_038008325.1. Lineage (NCBI taxonomy): Bacteria > Bacillati > Bacillota > Bacilli > Caryophanales > Bacillaceae > Lysinibacillus > Lysinibacillus sp. FSL K6-0232. The sequence continues at coordinate 1,874,391 of NZ_JBBOYW010000001.1, forward strand.
ATTGGGGTTATGGGAATTGTTTTTGATATTATTTCATCAACAGGCTTATCGGCATTGGCAGAGTATGGACGATTAATTATTATTTTAGTGGCAACAATGTTCTTTATCGCTTTAGTGGTCAATCCATTGATGGTTTTTGTGGTGGCACGTCGCAACCCATATCCACTTGTATTAACATGCTTAAAGGAAAGCGGCACAATGGCATTCTTTACACGTAGCTCGGCTGCCAATATTCCAGTCAATATGGCGTTAGCTGAAAAGCTAAAGCTCAATAAAGATACATATGCAGTATCCATTCCATTAGGCGCAACAATTAATATGGCGGGAGCGGCTGTGACGATTTCGATGTTAACAATGGCAACAGCACATACGCTCGGCATTGAAGTAGATATTTTAACAGCGGTAATTTTAATGGTACTAGCAGCGGTATCAGCGGCTGGTGCATCAGGTGTGCCGGGCGGCTCCTTATTATTAATTCCGCTTGCTTGTAGCTTATTAGGCATTTCGGATGATATTGCGATGCAGGTTGTAGCAATTGGCTTTATTATCGGCGTTGTACAGGATTCCTGTGAAACAGCGTTGAACTCATCATCAGACATTGTCTTTACAGCGGCTGCGGAGTATGCAAAGGAACGACAACAATAATATAATGACAAACATCTTTGCTGATGGTAGCTAAAAGGAATTGAGAAGTTCTCAATTCCTTTTAGCATTTTTTCTCCTTTTATAAAGAAAAAAGCCCACAGACAAACACTACACTAAAATAGTTGCAACAGCAATCCATTATAGCATTTTACTGTAATGTTAAATTTTACTTGAAATGGATAGTTTATCGCAGTAAGCAGGCTGACAGAGCGTTGACAAACGAAATTCGCAAAGCAACCCAATGTAACAACGAAAATTGGGAATAGATGAGCGCAAATCGGGCAAGGTAATACTACTTGGAGGTGATGATGTGACAAAGGGAAAGCAATATAAGCGTGAGTCGGAGCTGGCAGAATTGGCGATGGATTTAAGTCCAGATGATCTAGATGTGCGTGAAGATAATGCGTTAACACAGGAGCAAAAGAACAATGCAGATAACCATAACGATTCGAAAAAATCCTCAGCACGTAAAAAATAAATATAACGTAAAAGGCTATGGAGAACGTCGCAACCTTCTCGATAGCCTAATTTTATTGAGCGAGTAGCCAAAAATCAGCTATCATGACATTTTCCTCATCATGTGGCTAGCGATTCTGATGCCAGCAATCCATACATACACAAAGCCTATCATAGCAAAAAGAATCGATATTTGCTGACAGATAGCGTAAGATGAAAAAATAGAGAGAAATGCTGGAGGGAATAACGATGATACGATTTGATAATGATTATGCAGAGGGCGCACACCCACAAATTTTACAGCGTTTAGTTGCCACAAATGAGGAGCAATCACCAGGCTATGGTATGGATGAGCATAGCGAAAAAGCGAGAGCCTATATTCAGCAAGCAATTGGGGCAGAGCATGCGGCTGTTCATTTTTTAGTTGGAGGCACACAAACTAATACGACTGTGATTGCCTCAATTTTGCGACCTTATCAGGGGGTGATCGCTGCTAATACAGGTCATATTGCCGTGCATGAAACAGGGGCTATTGAAGCAGCAGGTCATAAGGTTTTAACCATTGCTAGCGATGATGGCAAAATTACCGCTGCACAGGTAAAAGCCCTTTATGATGGGCATTGGCAGGACAGCACACATGAGCATATGGTACAGCCAGGCTTAGTCTATATATCGCATCCTACAGAAAATGGCACAACCTATAGCAAGGCAGAGCTAACAGCCCTTAGCGAAATGTGTCGTGCTTGCGGCTTGCCATTATTTTTAGATGGCGCACGCTTGGGCTACGGGCTTGTTGCGCAGGGAAATGATTTATCTTTAGCGGATATTGCTCGGCTTTGTGATGTTTTTTATATTGGAGGCACAAAGCTGGGCGCAATGTTTGGTGAGGCTGTTGTGATTATGAATCCTACCTATCAAGCACATTTTCGCTATATGATGAAGCAACGAGGCGGGCTGCTTGCCAAAGGTCGCCTGCTAGGCATTCAATTTGAAGCATTATTTGAAGATACGCTATATTTGGATATTGCTCATCATGCTGTAGCAATGGCCATGCAAATACGTCAGGCATTTGTTGCTAAAGGCTTTACATTGCGCTATGATTCCAAGACAAATCAGCAATTTCCGATTTTGCCAAAGCCGATTTTAGAAAAATTAAGTGAAGCATACTCCTTCGCAATATGGGAGCCGTATAGTGATACACATACTGTTGTGCGCTTTTGTACAAGCTGGGCAACAAAGCAGGAGCATGTGGATCAGCTTATCGCGGAGATTGAGCAGCTATGACTACATATATCGCACTGTTAAGAGGCATTAATGTAGGTGGGCATAATAAAATAAAAATGGCTGCATTACGAGAGGCATTGCAAACATTGGCACTCCATAATATTCAAACCTATATACAAAGCGGCAATATACTGTTTGAATCAAGCGAAAGTGAAGCTGTGCTGCAACAGCAAATTCACGCTACGATTCAGGAGGTGTTTGCTATTACAAGCACCGTCATTATTAGAACGGCTGAGGAATTTCAAGCAATTGTGAAGGAATGTCCTTTTTCAGCGGAGGAAATAGCAGCGGCAGGTGCTACCGCTATAGGAGAGTGCCTTCATGTTGCATTCCTGCCAGCGCCGCCAACAGCGGTAAGTGCTGAAACCTTTTTAGCCTATGCCAATGATAAGGAACGCTGCGTGATAGCGGGAAGAAATATTTATTTATTATTTTATGAAAGCGTCCGCAATGCCAAACTCAGTCAAAAGCTCCATCAGCTAGAGCTTCCAGCAACTGTTCGTAATTGGAAGACAATCACAAAGCTGGCGGCGATGGCTGATGGCATTTAAGTAGCAAGTGAAGCGCGGGTATTTGACATCAAAGTGCGGGTATTTACTATTCAAACGCGGGTAACAGTTCAACAATCGCGGGTAACGATAGCCACTAGTTCATATAGAAAAAAGCTGTAGCGTCAACATAGACACTACAGCTTCAGAATTGGTTGATGCCCTTTGAGGTTCTCAAATGCATTATAACATATTAACAATGGTTCTACCAAGGTGCTGCCCATTTTTGATAGCATCAATTGTTTGAGGTACTTCTTCCAGTGTAATTTCCTCTGTTAAGGCATTGTGAGCAATATTCCAATCGTTTGCCATTTTTGCCCACACATCTGCTCGTTGTTCAATTGGTACATTAACCGAATCAATGCCTAGAAGCTGAATGCCTCGTAAAATAAATGGTAAGACATTCGTTGATAACTGAATCCCACCAGCATTGCCACACATGCTAATGCTACCGCCATAAGCAATTTGTGGAATAACTGTAGCAGCAACATCTCCGCCTACTGTATCCAATACATAATCATATTTTTGCTGTTGTAATGGCTTTTTCAGATCACCAAGCTCACTAGCAAAAATAATATCCGTTGCGCCTAAAGACTGTGCCACAGCCACTTGATGCTCTTTTCTCACCAATGCCGCAATATTGCTATAGCCGATTGTTGTCAGCATCTGCACAGCAAGGCTACCAACACCGCCTGTTGAGCCTGTTACAAGGATGCGTGGATTATCCTCTACCTTCATGCCATGCTGCTCTAGGGCGATAATCGACAATGCCGCCGTATAGCCTGCTGTGCCAAAAACCATCGCCTCTCGTAAATCTAAATTCGCTGGTAACGGCACAATCCACTCAGCAGGCACACGCGCATATTTGGCAAATCCACCTGTATGCGTCATACCCATCGCAAAGCCTGTAACAATTACTTGCTGACCTGCTGTAAAGCGCCCATCTGCCGATTGAACGACTGTCCCACTTAAATCAATACCGGGAATCATTGGGTAGTTGCGAATCACACCGCCATTTTTCTGAACCGCCAGCATATCCTTGTAGTTAATGGAGGAGTATGCCACTTGAATTAGCACATCACCTGCTGATAAATCGTCCAAAGTAACAGTATCTACCTCATATATAATTTGCTCGTCCTGCTCTTTGACAACTAGTGCTTGAAAAGAATCCATAGTAATCGTCTCCTTTAATTTTAGTGCAAAATAGTTTTGATGCAGAAATATTTCCAATCAAAAGTTATCATGATAAGATAGGTATTGTCAAGATGGAGGAGATTACATGGAATTACAGGAATGTATAAACTTTTTATTAAGCACAAGTCAAAATAAGGTGTTTAAACATTTTAGCAAGCTATTAGAGGCGTATGAGGTAACACCAGCCCAGTACGGTGTATTAAATTGCTTATGGCATGAGGGGCAGCTGCTTCCTAAGCAAATTGGGGAAATGCTGTATTTAGAAGCGCCAACGGTTTCTGGTATTTTAGATAAAATGCAAAAGGCGGGCTTCATTGAGCGCTCGGTTGACCCTGAAAACCGCCGAACGGTATTAGTCGTTGCCACACCAAAGGCAAACGAGCTAAAGGAAAAAATCGACAAGGCAACAGAGGCATTGAATGCAACAGCTTTCCAGCATTTATCAAGCCATGAGCAGGAGGTGCTAAAAAAGGCTTTAGTAACAATGATTAATACGGAATTTTAATTGAAGATATTTAATTTATACTGCAGAGTGATTGTTTATAATATATTTTAGAAATTTTCAATAAATAAATAGATAATCAGTTCTCATTAAATCAGTGTTATAATTATGGTGCATAGTAAATGTACAGAAGGAGTTATACTGATGTTAAAAATTGAAGAACGTGGTAGAGGTAGATTTAAACCAGCCCCAAATTATAATATTGATGATGTAAAAAAAATACTCTTGGAAAAAATAGAAGAAGAAGTGCGAAACCAGTCTACGATAAATGATTATGATGCAGGTGAATTAGTTTACAAAACAGATAAAGTTAACGTTATTGGTTTATTTGCTGGTGCTGGGGGATTAGATTTAGGTGTGGAGCTAGCTGGATTAGATGTAGTTATAGGCAAAAATAAAACAGACTCTGTTCTATCAAATTATGCTGATTTTAACAGAGTAAGAGAAAAAAGTATTTTCCATCATCTTTATGTTAACGATATTTTTAAGGAAGCGTTAGAAACATACAGACATAACTTTCCTAATGGTGTATTAATACATTTACAAGATATTCGCAAGGTAAAAGATTTTCCAACTGCTGATGTTGTATTAGGGGGACCACCTTGCCCTGGATTTAGTGAGGCAGGACCAAGATTAGTAGATGACCCAAGGAATTTTTTATACATTCACTATATTCGTTGTTTAATGCAAGTACAGCCTAAATTCTTCATTATGGAGAATGTAAAAGGCATGCTGACACTTGGAAAAGGTGAAGTGTTTAGACAAATCAAACAAGACTTTGAGGCAGCAGGATATCGTGTGTATCATAAATTAGTTAATGCAAGAGATTATGGGGCACCACAAATACGTGAGAGAGTTTTTTTAGTTGGGGTGCGTAATGATATTAACTATGAATATGAATTTCCTGAAGCGACTCATGGAGAGGGATTAAAGCCGTTCGTGACCTTAAAAGAAGCCATTGGTGACTTAGAATCTAACCCAGGACCTTACTTTACAGGTTCTTATTCCACTATTTTTCTAAGTCGTAACCGTAAAAAGAAGTGGCATGAACAAAGCTTTACTATTCAAGCTAGTGGTCGACAAGCACCTATTCATCCAGCAGGCTTACCAATGGAGAAAGTAAAAAAAGATAAATGGATTTTTTCAGATGGAGAAGAAAATAATCGTCGGTTATCAATTAAAGAAATTTCTCGAATCCAAACATTCCCTGACTGGTTTACTTTTAGTGATGGGGATAACCTGAAAATGTCTGAAAATGGTAGATTGGATAAAATCTATAAACAAATAGGGAATGCTGTACCTGTTGTATTGGCAAGAGCAATTGCAACTCCAATAGCGGAGTGGTTTTACCAACAAGATAAAGGAGAGAACAAATGTCATTCAGACCAACTACAAATGTTTTAATTGCATTAGCTAATATTTTAAAAAGACAACAAAATACAATGCCGATTGTTCTTGACCACGTTAATCAAAATCGAATTAACAGTACAGGAGATCTGCTTGAATATTATGTAAAAGATGCGTTTTGTAATGAAGCTGCAGAAACAGAATTAACGAATGAAAAGTTAAAAGCTTATCAAAATACATTTAGTTATCTTGGAAATTCAAACAATCCTCCTGACTTTGTGGTAAGGTATGGACCAGCTATAGAGGTAAAAAAATTTGAAGGTAAAGGAACAAATGGGATTGCCTTAAACAGTTCTTTTCCTAAAGATTATTTATATGCGAATGATATTAGAATAAAAAAAGAATGTGTGAGTTGTGAGGATGAATTTGGCGGCTGGAAAAAGAAGGATATGATTTATGCTATTGGTAATGTTAGCAAAAATCATTTACATAGCTTGTGGTTAATCTATGGAGATTGTTATGCAGCTAGCAAAGATACTTATGAGCGAATCACTAATACAATTAAAGAAGGCGTATCTAGTATTCCAGGTGTCGAGTTTGGGATAACAAAAGAACTTGGTAGAGTTAATCGTGTAGATCCATTAGGCATTACTTATTTACGTATAAGAGGTATGTGGGGCATAGAACATCCATCTGCTGTGTACCGTCCGTATATCAAAACAGATACAGAAAAAACAAATATCTATGTATTGATGAACAAAGAAACATATAGAGAAATACATGATAAACCTAATTTAGAACCATATTTATCGAAAAATATTTTAACAATGGAAGGTATACAAATTCCTAATCCAAATAATCCAGCTAAAAATATAGATGCAATCCTATTTTCAGCATCATTCTAAAGGCATGTGTATAAAGAGAATGAAAAAATAGTTTTATTAAAAGGAAAGCCGAACCATCTGAAAAAATTCTCTAATGAAGAGTCCATGATAGTTCGGTTTTTTCTTGTTTTGTTTATGCATAGAAATGTTTATAAAAATACTTACTCACAACCAACCCCATCACCATCTCGGTCAAGATGACGAGCATAGCCCGGTTCACCGCTGTAAATAGGAGCGGCTCCTGCTGCACGCACTTGGCTACAGTTTTTATAGAAGACATGTTGGGAAGAGCTTGAGGATACTTCCTCTGTTTGGCTTGTTGTTGATGTGCTGCTATTTGTATTGGCTGCTTGAGCACTTGCAAGCTGTGTAGTAAGTGCTTCGTTATCTTTTTGTAATGCTGTCACCTGCTCTTGGAGTTGCTGTTGCTTCTCCTGCAACATTTTTTTCTCTTCCTCGAATGCTTGAAGCTGCATGTCTTCCGCTTCCTTTATTTTTTGACTAGCTGTGGAAGCCTGCGCTAGCTCCTCTTTAACACCCTTCAGTTCACTCGTTAATGTATCCACCTGTGCTTGTAAATCTTTATTTAAACCGGGTATTCGGATTATCGTGTGGAATACCATAATGGTTAGATAATTTTTATCATATTATAAAACGGATAATAGTGTGGAATTTAAAAACTATCATAATTATATTGTATGGCATAAAACCAAGTAGTCCTTTTTAGTAAAACTTATTTACTTTAAAATACTATTGTATTATACTCTGTTATGCAGAGTACTCTGGAGGAGGGAATTATATTGGGAAAAAATCAAAATGATAAAGAAGAAATTATAGAAAATTTATCCCATATAAAAACTTTAATAAATCACAAACAAGATTATGGAAAACAAGCAGCACCATACTTTATTGTTTGGGGCTGTGTATGGATTATTGGCTTTTTAATTAGTTCTACTGGATCAATATCGGTAATTAATATGACTTGGATTTTACTTGCAATAGTTGGTTGGTTGTTCTCTGGCATAACCTTTTTAAGACAAAAAAGGAACTATCCTATGCCCAAATTCCTGAACAATCAATTCAAAATGTTATGGATTGGATTCTTGTTTATCTTTTATATATTTGTCTTTCTTATTGGCTCTAAATTATTGCCACTTTCATTTCATCATCTTGCATTGTACAGTTTTTTATTAATTTCTATTTTGTATATATTATTGGGTATTGTTTTAACAAGGACAATCTTCTTTATGGGCTTATGGTTGATTGTCCTTGGAACAGCTACTTACTCATTTTTATCAGATTATATGTATATAATCTTTGCAATATTAGGTGGAGGATGCCTACTATTAACTGGAATTTTGCTGAATAGAAAAGGGATTAAAAATGAGTAAGCCAAAACATTTGAATGATTTAATTCATGCAAAAGTAAGGCTTGGAATTATGAGTCTTCTGATGACATATGGAGAGTGCAATTTTACTTTTCTAAAGAAAACATTAGAAATCACTGATGGCAATTTAGGTTCTCATTTACAAAAGTTAGAAGACGCAAATTATATAGAAATCAAAAAAACATTCGTAAAGAAAAAACCTAAAACAATTGTAACCGTTACAGACATAGGTACAGACGCTTATAGAGAATATATTAAATCACTGGAATCAATTTTATATATAGATAAGTAGCATGGGAGTTGTTATATATGTATAACCGAAAAGATGAAAGAATTACAGGTTTGTTTTTAGGGATTCCATCCATTGCTTTAACCGTGCATGTTTTCTTTTGGTATTTAGGGAACCCTCAACAATTTATCGAGCATAGATTAGGAATTAATTCCGATGCGTTTAATAACCCTATAGTTTGGATATTTACTTTTGTAATTGCAATTGGCTATATTATGTACACTGCTAAAGTTATTCCCTTTGTTCGTAAGCACTTGTTTACATTTTCGTGGCTTAAAGTGATTGGTATATGGGCTGCATTAATTTTTAGTACTTTAGAAGAGGTTTTATTCAGGCAAATACTAATGGATTGGCTAATGAGTTTAGACTATTCAATAACCATACAAGTGTTAGCCTCAGCCATTATCTTCGGTTTAGCACATGGTGCATGGGTTCTTCTTAGAGGGGAGTTTAAAATTGGTCTTCCAGTGATATTGTCAACTACAGTTCTTGGTGGGTTACTTGCCGTTTTGTACATTATAGCTGATCGTAATATACTTGCACCAATTGTGGCTCATATATTAATTAATTTATTTATTGAACCATGGCTTATACTTTCCGCCATATCAGGAAAGTGGAATAGCGGAGTAAAAGAAAGCGGAAATCATGACAACTAATATGCTCAATCTGCCAAACATTAAGATTCTGGATATGAAAGAAAGTGAACATGATTATAGATTCTTAGTTGAGTCTACTACTCTATCTCCTTCTCATTGTCCAAAATGTGGTACCGTTGCAAATTTATATAAACATGGTAAGAAACAACAGCTATTTTTCGACTTGCCAATGCATGCAAAACGTGTCGGAATTTATGTCAATCGCCAACGATATAAATGTAGGGAATGTAATGAAACGTTTTTTGAAAATTTACCAGATATGGATGTCAATCGTTCTGTTACTAATAGACTAATAAATTGGATTCAAGAAGCAAGTCTCGAAAAAACGTTTACCAGTGTTGCGGAGGAGATTGGCGTTGATGAAAAGACTGTACGAAACATCTTTAATGACTACGTTGCTAAACTTGAGGTTCAAACTGATTTTAGAACTCCTAAATGGCTTGGAATTGATGAAGTCCACTTGCTTAAAAGCTATCGTTGTGTCATCACAGATGTTGAAAACAAGTCAGTAATTGATATTTTACGAAAACGTAATAAGGATATGGTTATCAGTTACCTATCAAAACTTCAAGATATTGATAAAATTGAACTTGTAGCAATGGATATGTGGAGGCCTTACAAAGATGCAGTTAACATAGTAGCTCCACACGCCAAAATAATTATCGACAAGTTTCACGTTGTTAAATTGGCAAATGAAGCCTTAGAGAAGATACGAAAGGCTAATCGTCAAAATGTATCAGCCAAAGAACGTAGGCAACTTATGAGAGACCGTTATGTGCTTCTGACAAGGCGTAAAGACCTTAACGACTTTGATGACCAAATAAAACTGCAAGTATGGACTGATATGTTCCCATTGCTTGGTCAAGCCTATGAACTCAAAGAACAGTTCTTTGACATTTATGAAGCTAAAACAGTCGATGAAGCATATAAACTTTATCAAGAATGGCTTTCAAATGTACCTAAAGAGTTAATGACCTACTTCGAGGATCTCATTAAGGCTATGACCAATTGGGAAGAAGAGATATTCAACTATTTTACTTCACCTATCACAAATGCCTATACAGAATCCTTAAATCGCTTAATTAAGACCATAAATCATATTGGTCGTGGTTACTCTTTTGAAGCCCTCAGAGCCAAGATTTTGTTTACACAGGGTTATCGTAAAGTCAAAAGGAAAAAGAAATTCAAAGAAGTTGAAGTTACTTTCGGAAAAATGTTGCCTGATCAAATGCCAAATTGGTTAAAACCAGAATATGAATGGGTGTATGAAGAAATCTATGGTGCTGACTTTTCCACACTGATCAAGGCTATAGATGAGGGTTCTTTTTAACCCTCTTTCCACACTATTTTCCGATTACCCTTTAAACCTACTTGCTCCTGATATTGTGCACCAGAAACAGTATCAAACTGCATGGAAATTGCTATTAATACTAAACTACCAACAAATGTTGAGAAAAAGAGCTTTTTTGAAAAAGTACGATGCTTTTTAAGCACCCTCATCATCATAAAATAAATAAGATAGCCTATCGCAAAAAGCAGTGCAAGGCTTCCTAATACATCTAAGACAACCATTTTACATTTCTCCTTTTTATAAAGATGACCTATTTACATTGTCCTGCGTCAATATAACTACAAGTGAGGTAAAAAAATTTACCTATTAAAAATATTTTAACAATGAAAATATAAAATAGGCTCTTTCTTATAGTAGGATGGAAATAGAGGATTGTCCATACATGATAGGGAAATTTTTCATAATTAAAAAGAGCTTTTTTATTGATGGCATTAAATTACTATGATATTTAGTGATTTATTAATAAAAACAATTAAATGTAAAAGCTATTACATCGTAGGTGGTATGTAGAGATTTAAGAAGGTTAAGACCGTTAGATTCCCGATATCTACAATAAAGTGAGATAAAATAATAGCCCGTAAGCTTTGCGTTTTGAGATAAGTTATTGCCCAGACAATACCTGCTACTGATAAATAAATATATAAATGATAGGATCGACTTGCATACGAAAATACGCCCCACATCAATGGATGGCTGATAACAAAAAGTGCGGTTGTATAGAAAATAACAAACCATTTTGGATATTTCGTTAATAAGCGATCAAACAAAACCCCGCGCCAATAGTATTCCTCAAACCAAGGATTAATAAGGGCAAATACGAGCCAATAAAAAATTAACCAAGCCGACTCAAACAAATGATAATTCATCATAAGAATCGTTAAGGGAAACATACCAATAAGCATAGTAATGGTTATCCAAAATGGAGATTTCCTTGATTTTTGAAACCAATCGCCTAGATTTCTTGTATCCTTGAAAAAATAAATAGCGAATCCTAATAAACTCCAATAAACAATGGCTAATGGAATCCAAGCCCATCCACCAATAAAAGAATGACAAACTGTAGCGGTTAAAAAACCTAGTAGTATAATAAGAAATGGGGAGGCGAATAAACACCAAAATTTCACGTTTGGATGATGGCTTGTCATAATAGACCTCTTTTCCTCGGCATTATTTAAAAATTTTCATAATAGATGCAGCTTCTGGAAGGGGACATTGCGCCCACTGTAGCTTATTAATCGCAAAGCCTTGAATAAAGGCATAGTAACTAACCGCTAGCTGCAATGGATTTTCTGAAATAATGTCATGGTGTTGCTGACCTTCCATAATTAAGGGTATTAAGCAATGGACAGGTGATTTAAATTCCTTAGAAGTGAACAACTGCTTTACTTCTTCAGGTACAGCATCCGATGTGCTTGCTTGAATCATAATTAAAAATAATAAAATTTGCTGTCCCTCTGCTAAGCTATGGAGGATTTGCTCTGTCATCCATGTAATTTTTTCAAAAGGTGTACCTGCTTGAAGATAGGCTTGTTCGATAATTTGTACAGAGCTATCCGCAGCACGTTGCACTAAGAGGGTAAAAATTTCTTCTTTTGATTGAAAATAGTGATACACTAAGCCATGACTTAAATTTGCTTCCTTTGCGATATCACTAATCTTTGTCGCCACCATTCCTCGTCTAGCAAATACTTTTAGAGCAGCCTGTAATATTTCTTCCCGTCGTTGTTCTCGTAAAGCTAAGTTTTGAATATCTGTCCTTGGCATAAGCTCAACTCCTTTTCGGTTGACTAATCAGTCAATATAAAAATAAAATAAAAAACAGATATTGTCAAATTATTTGGTAATTTTAATCGTATTGCTATCAGTGTGGTATTAACATTAGAGATAGCAAAATTTAACATCTTATTTATACTTTCAGCATTTTCACCATGGTAAAATAAATTAGATAGCCACAAGCGTAGGGCCTCTTAAAAAATCAAGATTGTCCATACATATTAGGGGCATATTCCTTTGTAAATTAGCAACATGAGATATTTAGTTGTATAATGAAACGTTAGCAAATGTGCAAATTAGAAAGAAGGTCCTTAGATTGTTAGAAAAACTGAATCGCTTTTTCCAAAAATGGATGCCTGTATTAACGCCATTAAGCTTAGTCATAGGTGTGCTTCTTGAACAGATAGGCGAGCATTTATTATTTATGGTATCCTGGCTATTTGCCTTTATGACATTGGTGAGTAGCTTAAGCATGAATCTAAAAGACGTCAAAGTATTTGTGAAATACCCAAAAACCATCCTTTTTAGCATTGCTTTTTTACATATTATTATGCCTGTTTGGGTTTATTTTTTATCCACGATTATTTTTCATGATCATCTCTTAACGATTGGTTTTATTCTCGCTGTTGCTGTGCCAACAGGGGTGACGAGCGTCATTTGGATTACCATTTCAAAGGGGAATTTACCGCTTGGTTTATCCATTATTTTAATTGATACATTCATTGCGCCCATTGTTATGCCTGCATTGCTACATGTCATTGTCGGTGAATCCATCACGATTGATAGCACCGCACTGATTTTAGATTTAGTATGGATGATTGTATTGCCATCAATTGTAGGAATCATCTGCAATGAACTGTCGAAGGGTGCGATTCATCAAAAGTATGGTAAGAAGCTTGCACCTTTTTCCAAGCTTAGCCTTTTTGGCATTGTGATGATTAATAGTAGTGCCATTGCACCATATTTACGAAATATCACATGGGAATTAGTCGGCGTCATTGCGCTTGTCTTTTTCATTGCTGTTTCAGGCTATATGTTTACGATGCTATTAGGGCGGCTGATTTGGAAAGACCAAAGCATCACGACGACATTTGTTTTTATTGGGGGCATGCGCAATATTGCGGTAGGCGTAATTATTGCTACCACGTATTTCCCATCGAAAGTAGCGATGCCTGTTGTGTTCGGGATGCTCTTCCAGCAAGTATTAGCATCTGTCTTTAGTAAAATCATCGAGAAAAAACAGGAGAAGGAGAGTGTGTATTGTTAAAAATTTTATTTTGGTTTAGTAGAGTTCAAACGCTCACTGAATCAAAATAAAAGCCTCGGCAGATGTTGAGGAGCTTTTCGAGGGAGCTCGAAAAATCCGAACGCATTAGCGTCAGGGACAATTACGCTGGAGTGTAATGGATATATGATATTTGTGATCATCAGCAGGCTATTGCTTGGTGATGAAGGACTTCCAGTTGAATTTTTTAATGCTTCTCTTTATGGGACTGGCACTGCTTGTTTTAGCAATTAGAGAATTTCAACAACAACGTAAATTGTATGTTTATTTTCAATATTTGTTGCCATTCAAAGTCTTGCCCTAACATGAAACAGTATGTAGAGGGCATTCTTTGAAAAAGTAATGATAGAATTTCCGCTATGCGCCATGTATAGTTAAGGAGAAGGGAGATTTATCGATGAAAAAAATTTTACTAGTATTACTAACAGTTATGCTAGGGGTTATACTTGCTGCATGTAGTGAAGATAAAAAATCTGATGAGCTGGCAGAGGTTACGATTCCTGCAACATTCTTTGAAGGACAGGATATTGATGCGGCGATTGCAAGTGCCAAACAAAGCGGCATAAAAGAGGTTAGCAAGAACGATGATGGTTCTGTCACATATAAAATGACGACAGCTGAACATGAGGAAATGCTCAATGGTATTAAGGAAGGCATTAAAGCAACGATTGAGGATATGAAAACGGGTGAGGATTTTCAATCTATTAAAGATGTAACCTATAATGATACCTTCTCAGAGTTTACGCTAGCGGTAAATAAAGAAGAGTTTGACAAGGGTCTTGATTCCATTGCATCCTTTGGGCTTGGGATAGCAGGCATGTACTACCAATTATTTAATGGTGTTGCTGTCGAGGATTATCAAGTAACAGTGAGCTTTACAGACGAAGCAACAGATGAAGTCATTAAAAAAATCGTTTATCCAGATGAATATAAAGAGTAATAAATGTAATGGGGCTATGCAAAAGGCGAAAATCTTTTTGCGTAGCCCTTTCTTTTATTTATAGCTAATTGGTAAATTTGTTTATTAGTGGCCCAGTTGCACAATCGTCAATGAACGATTGGTATAGCCAGCAAGTGGTGAGTTTGAGGATACACTAACGCCCACTTGATCACCCGCAGCCAATTCTGCCTGTACAACAAATGTGGAACTACTTCTATTGAGAACGTTAAAAAGCGCTAAGCCTTGGAGAAAAATAGGTGCGCCATTCACGGTAATACTAGCTGTAAAAAAAGATTGCGTTGGGTCAGGCTCGGATGTAGCGACGGCATTCAGTGATACTGTAATTTGATAGACACCGCTTTCCATCACGACTAATTCATTACCTGTACCGCTAACGCTCACATTACGCAAAGGTCCAGCGACTGAAAATGGTACAGGTGTTGCTGTAGGAAAAACAATTTCAGCCGTTTCACCTCTTAATGAACCAAAGCCAAGAACATCAGCAGCAGGAGGCATCTCAGGATTGGACGTCGCAATAATTTTTGCATAATAATTTTTCGCACCGTCACAGCAACATTCATTTTTACGGGTAAATGACATATGTCAACCCTCCTTCCTATCATCTATAGTATGTATAGGCATAGAAAGAGGAAATGGTTATTCACCCTACACTTGTTACTTTTATTATGGAAATAACATTACTATTGCAATAAATAACAAAATAGGGGTGATGCTTGTGAAAGGTATAAATTTTCACTACTATTCGTGCTGCTTCTTGGGACAATTAGATAAAAGATTTCATCTTCAACCAGCTACAGAAATTCTTGGAGGTGTTGTTCAACTCAATTGAAGAGGCAGCTATTTATTTCGAATGAAGGCATAGTGCTGCTAATGGTCAAGCTTCACCATGAGCAATTACTAGAACAGCTAACTGTAGAACAACAAAAGAGGACAGTCACTGCCTTTGTAAAATTACCGAATAGCTCTTCATGTATCAGCTCGTATTGCTGGAAATGCGTCTTAGGGTTGGTCGCATAACTCTTATACAATGAAAAGACTAGATAGGGTAGAGCATTAGGGAGCTATATGAAAGAAACGTTAAGCAATAGCATTATTCTGGAAATATGTATGTTGACATTTAAAGCACTCTAAGCTAAGCCGAAAGCTCTTGTGACCGTAAAATATGTTAAAATAGGCTATAGTATAAATAGGGAGGAATGGTTTTGGTAACCGAAAAAAGCTTAAGAACTTGTGACAAAGGTCATCAGTATTATAAAAGCACGGACTGTCCAAGCTGTCCTGTTTGCGACAAAGAAAATAAACCAAAAGATGGCTTTCTATCAAAGCTTAGTGCACCTGCAAGAAATGCACTGCTCCATGAGGGGATTGCTACCTTGGAAAAGCTATCCACGTATACAGAAAAGGCTATTTTACAATTGCATGGGATTGGTCCAGCTTCCTTACCCGTGATGAGGGCGTCACTAGAAGCAGAAGGATTATCATTTCAACCAGCTACTGCAAGGAGGAAAAACAAGATGACAAACAGCAAAGAGCTATCAGCACAGCAGCACGAGCAATTACTGCAAACCTTACAGGCACGCTTTGAGAAACATACAAGCCGTCATGAGGGGCTTGAGTGGGCAAAGGTGCAGGCAAAGCTTGAGGCGAATGAGGACAAGCTAAGGTCGCTTTATCAAATGGAGGAAACGGGCGGCGAGCCTGATGTTATCGGCTATGATGAGGGAGCGGATGCTTATATTTTTTATGATTGTGCAGCAGAAAGCCCTAAAGGTCGCCGCAGTGTTTGTTATGACCATAAAGCATTGGAGGCACGCAAAAAGCATAAGCCTGAAAACAGCGCAGTTAGCATGGCAGCCGATATGGGCATCGAGCTATTAACAGAGGAGCAATACCGAGCATTACAGCAGCTTGGTGAGTTCGATTTAAAAACATCAAGCTGGGTGCAAACACCTGATTCGATTCGAAAGCACGGAGGAGCTATCTTTTGTGATCGCCGCTATGATACGGTTTTTGTTTATCACAATGGCGCAGATTCCTACTATGCTGCACGAGGCTTCCGCGGCTCACTCTACGTATAGCAATAGTTTGGTGGCATTTTAATGGAACCACGGCAGGAGCTACAAGGATGGCTATAGAAGTAAGGGCTGTCTGTCTATTCAGACAGCCTCTTTTAAGTGCTATGCTGCAAGTATGAAATATGAATTTGCGATGAAAGAGGAGTTACGATGAATGTAAAGTTCGAATTTAAGGATTTTCCTACATTAGCAACAGAACGTCTTATCCTACGAAAAGGAATAGTTGATGATTGCCAAGATATTTTGGCGCTTTATGCTGATGAAAATGTAGTAAAGTATCTTCCATTAACATTATTTACTGCAACGGAAGATGCAATAGCTGAGTTAAACTGGTATGATAAAATTTTTCGGGAGCAGACTGGTTTAAGGTGGGTCATTGAAGAGGCTAAGACCAAAAAGGTTATTGGGACATGTGGCTATTTGAATTATGAAAAAGTGCATAACCGTATAGAAATCGGCTATGATTTAAACCCTGAATACTGGGGGAAAGGGCTAATGCAAGAGGCTTTAAGCAATATTATACATTTTGCCTTTACAGCAATGGAAATAAATAAAATCGAAGCAAAAATAGAGCCAGAAAATATA
Organism: Lysinibacillus sp. FSL K6-0232; assembly: GCF_038008325.1. Classification (NCBI taxonomy): domain Bacteria; kingdom Bacillati; phylum Bacillota; class Bacilli; order Caryophanales; family Bacillaceae; genus Lysinibacillus; species Lysinibacillus sp. FSL K6-0232. The sequence continues at coordinate 1,891,614 of NZ_JBBOYW010000001.1, forward strand.
GCATCGATAAAATTATTGGAAAAGTTAAGGTTTGCTAAAGAGGGTGTTTTAAGACAGCATGAATTTGAAAAAGGGAAATATGTAGACCTCGCCATCTTTTCAATATTGAAAAATGAATACTAGAAGGCTTATCAAAAAATTCTCCCAGCAATAAAAACAGCGGTCGCTATGGGCTACACGAAATAATTGTTGTAGGCTTCTAGACATATACATAAGAGCATTTTCGCACACAACTACTTTTTCAAAATCCTGAAACTACTGAAAATCGAAACATTATACTTTCATACAAAACCTTGCTATAATAGGCGTTGCGAATACATATGAAAGAGGGCGAAGAGATGAACGCTTATGATGAATATATGAAGCAGGTCGTGAAGCCGATGCGTGAGGAGCTGGTGGAGGCTGGATTTACGGAGCTAACAACGGCTGATGCGGTGAATGACTTTATGGCGGAGGCAAAGGGTACGGCGTTAGTGGTGATTAACTCGGTGTGTGGCTGTGCGGCAGGGCTTGCGCGTCCAGCAGCGCGTGAGGCGATTGCGGCGGTAAAGCCAGATCATCTTGTGACAGTGTTTGCGGGGCAGGACCCTGAGGCAACGGCGGCAATGCGTGGTTATTTTGAGGATGTGCCACCAAGCTCACCATCGATGGCGATTTTAAAGGATGGGGAGTTAGCGTACTTTATTCCACGCGAGCAAATTGAAGGATTCCCTGTGGAGCAAATTGTGGCGCATTTAACAGGTGTGCTAGAGCAAACATGCGCGAAATAATAACGATTGTGACGACAGCGGGCAGACCAGACGAGGAATCAATGGCGCTCGCTGCTTTTGCATGCAAAGAATTAGGTGCTGCGTTTGAGCCACGCAAAAAGCGCTCCATTCGTAAGATGTCGCAGGAATTACAGGCACATGTAATCGTTGCGGGAAAAAATCGCTATGATTACTATGCCTATGGTGCACAGGAGCCGTTTTTCTTTCATCCTAATTCGGCTGCGTTTCGCTTAAAGCGAGTAGCGCGTGGGGAGCGTGAGCCATTTTTAGCGGCGGCACAGCTTCAGCAGGGTGATACGGTGCTGGATTGCACGCTGGGACTAGCAGCGGATGCCATGCTGGCAGCTTATGCGGTTGGTGCAGCGGGGCGTGTTGTCGGGCTAGAGGCAAATGCAAATGTGGCGTTTATCGTCAAGCAGGGGATGCAAAGCTATGATATTTCGGAGTTGCCATTAACTGCCTGTATGCGACGGATTGAAGTTGTGCAAAAAGAGGCAGTGCATTATTTACAAGCATTGCCTGATCAATCGTTTGACGTTGTTTATATGGATCCGATGTTTGAGGAAACGATTGAAGAGGCGAATAATTTTCAGGCATTACGACAGGCTGGGGAGCATGTTACATTGACGGATAAATGGGTTGCGGAAGCGAGGCGTGTAGCGAGAAAGCGTGTAGTATTAAAGGCACATTTTCGCTCGGAATGGTTTGCGAACTATCATTTTCGGCAATATAAACGAGCAACGGCGAAATTTCATTACGGTGTTTTAGAACTTTCGAGGGGGAATTAGATGGCAAAGCATGAGATAAGAACCTCTTTTGAGCTGGGCTTACTTGCGAAAGCACAGTCATTAAACTGTACGAAGCCCCCTAGTCCTTGGGTGTATGAAACGATTATTCCAGCCGCTGGGGTATTTGCCTGTGGATGGGATCAGGATGAAAATGTAGTGTTAATTAGTGGGTCAGGCTATAGTGTGACAGCGCCAATAACAGGTAAACGTCTTGATCGGGAGCGGGATGCAGATTTCACCAATAGCTGCATTAGTAACGATTATTTATTTTTTCAGCTACCATCATCACAGCAACGAATTTCAATTTTTGGCTTTGAGGCAGGAGATGGCATTCATCTAACGGCAGATGGCTGGCAGGTTGAGGTGATTTACCCTTGGTGGCCGCGTGCAACAGTTGTGCTTGATTATCTTTTTACAACGCATTATCAATATTTACAGCAGGCAACAGCGATTGACCTTCAGCGCTTGGATGGAGCCATTAAATGTGGCTTTTCGCCATCAGGCAATCACCTTATGCTGATGGGTTCAGGAGGAGCCTTGATTTATTCGAGAAAGGAATGAGGCGATGTATTATAACAAGGATGGCTATGTGTCCATATGGGCGGGCAAGGTTCATAGTGAAGTACAGCTTTATACATATTTAACAACTGTTTATCAGGGCAGGGAGGAAACAGATCAGGCTTTTGCTGAAAAGCTTGGGCAGCTTTTTTTGCCTGAACATCAATGTCGGGCTTACGAGAGCGACTTGAAAGCTCTTTTTGATGACTATTATCATCAATTTACCTATGATTTTGGCATAGTATTTGATGAAGATTTTTGTGAGGCACTCTATTATAAAGCGCCCTCCAATGAGCTTTCACAATTAATTCATCCTGATTTTTCCTATGTCGAGCACTTTACAGCTAATTTCATCGCTAAAATGGGCAATAAGCTACCTGAGTCATATAATGCGGTGATTATCTTATACGATTGTCACTATGATGGGCATATTGCATCTGTTCGACATGAAGCCTATCAAATTGATTTTCTTGGTGCTGTGGAAATGTCTTTACCTTTATAAAAAATAATGCTATAATAACAAACGTGCTATTTTAGGTAGCATATTTCCGTAATCTGGCATTCTGCTTTTTGTTTTTGTAGATACTTATTCACACTGGCGCATGCTTTGGGGCTGCAAGGACGCAAAAGAAGGTAGGGTTTGCGTTGCTTAAGTTAGAAGGCATACAGTGGAATTTTACCGCGGTGATGAAACAAGGTTGTTTCAAGATAATATTCCCCAGACGATTGGGTTGAGACGTTAATAATTTACGAAAATGTTACCTATTAAATACTAAAGGGGTGGCTTCGCAATAGCGAGGCTACCCCTTGTCTAATATGAGGGCTTCCAATATTTAGTTGGTATGCATTGCCGTTTACGCCACTCGTTAAATACGTAATAATAAAGACAAACAATGAAAAGGCGAGGGATTTTTATGGCAACAACTATTTTGACACAATTAACGGCAATGGCGGAGGCACAGCAAAAAAGCTTAACACAATTGCTGACAGCCTATTGTCAGGAGAGGCTGCTATATCGTTTATCAGTATCCTCCTACAATGACCAATTTTATTTAGAGAACATAGCCTTACAAGAGATTGCATTATTAACAACCGCAAATGCCCAGCAAGCTACGATTGCCAAGCATGCTTTTCAGGAAATATGTGCAATGGAAGGCTTAGAGGATGAACTTATATTTTTAGGAAGCGAATTAGCAAGTAGTGTTACGGCTAACTGTATACGGCTGAAGATTCCAGCCAAAATCGCTGACAAAACCATATACATAGAAGTAATGATTTATTGTCAGGAACGCACTCGCATCACACCAAAGCTTAGCAGTGTGCCAGCCTTACTTGACATGGAACCTGCTATGCTGTATACATATCCAGTAGAATTTGTGCTAGCACAAAAAATCGTAGCACAGGATGATAGAGCCATTGTTCAGCTTATGGCAGCTCATCCTATCGAGGGGCGTGCATTGCAGGGCTATGTTGAGGAGCTGCTTGATCAGCAACGACTGACAATGGAAGCCTGCCAATCACTTACCGTTCATCGGCAACTACAGCCATTTTTGGCAGCCATCTTAACAGAAAATGAATATTTCCAGCAGTGGTACGCTAATAATCAGGCTTGGCAATAGAGTGAACTAACAGTAAGCTGCTTTAATAAGATTATCTCGATTGAGGTAATCTTATTTTTTGTCTAGAGCATTGGATAATCTCTTTAAAATAATCGAAAAACTACGAACTGCATATGCCCTTTTGCCCCAAAATCATGTCCTCCATCATTATCACCTGAGTTACGCTTTGAAGTATAAATAAAATCGAAATGGATAATTTAATATTTAGAGATAGCAGTAACTTTAGGCGTTATAGCTTGCGCGATAGCGTTAAAGATTATGGATGAAAGAAGGTAGAGGATGGACAAGAATTTGCATTATGGTGAAGATTATAAATTTATTCCTGCTACTTCTGTTCGGAGTGGTGTAGGCATAGAAGTGTTGCCTGATTTATATCAATATACGATTCAAATTGTAAACATTGTGCTTTATGGCGACCCAAGCACGAAGGAATTTGTGCTTATTGATGCAGGGATGCCAAAAAGTGCAGAGGCCATTATTTCAGTAGTTGAAGACCGCTTTGGACGTGATTCTCGACCGAAAGCAATTATTTTAACTCATGGTCATTTTGATCATGTTGGAGGCATTATTGAATTACTGGAGCATTGGAATGTTCCTGCCTATGCCCATCCTTTGGAAATGCCGTATTTAACAGGAAAAGAAAGCTATCCACAACCTGATCCTACTGTAAGTGCTGGCATGGTGGCAAAAATGTCACCTATTTTTCCAAATGAGGCGATCAATTTAGGTGAGCGTATTACAGCAATTCCTTCGGATGGGAGCATCCCATATATGCCAGACTTTCGCTGGATTCACACCCCAGGACATACCCCAGGACATATATCTTTGTTTCGTGAGCAGGATCGGGCACTGATTGCAGGAGATGCATTTGTGACGGTTAAACAGGAATCTCTTTATAAAGTTTTTACCCAAACAAAGGAAATCAGTGGTCCCCCTCAATATTTAACAACGAATTGGCAAGCTGCTCAAGCATCTATTGAAAAATTAGCTGCATTAAAACCGTCCGCTGCTATCACGGGGCACGGATTACCAATGCAAGGTGAAGAGCTTACAAGGGAACTGAGGAAGCTTGTCGATCATTTTGAACAGATCGCTTTACCAAAGCAAGGCAAATATTTAAACTAAAGTATCGAACAGTTGCCTAGAACTCGAAAACGTATGATTCTAGCCTGCGAAAAAATATTTGATATTGCTAGTGATGTAGTCAGAAATCATAAAGGGTCACTCTGGCACAGTGACCCTAAGCCCCACAATAGTAGGAATCAGCTATTTGTTGACCAGCATTAAACTTGTGTTACTAATTCTACAGCCTCTACTACTAATGGTGTTCCTGCTGTGATTGTACCAGTCACATCGTTAAATGTTAACTCCGTTGCAGAGATTGTATAGGACCCCCCTTCCTGTAAGACGCCATTAATATAGAAATTATAATAACCATTTGCTACTACAGGAAAAGCGGTTGCGGCATTGCCACTGTCATCTAAAAAGGCAGTTGCAGCAATGGTAGTCCCGTCTGTGACAGCTAAATTGGCTGCTAAAATATTAAAGAATCTAGTCGAAGAGCCTGTAACATTTACATGAATATTGATAATCGAAAGCGCCATTTTCTTCACCTCCTTTCAAGAACAGCAATATTTATTGGAAGCCTAAGGATTCGATAATAATTGGCGTTCCAGCAAAAATAGTGGCATTAAATGGGTTAAGGGTTAATGCATCTGGGGTTACATTATAGGCGCCGCCCTCTTGCATAACGGCATTAATATAAAGATTGACGTAGCCGTTAGGGTGAAAAAGCGTAAATTCGGTGATAGGAGCGCCATGATCATCTGTAAATAAATGAGCTAGAAGGGTTGCTCCATTTGTTAAATTAATAGCCTCTGTCACAATATAGAAATATCGATTGATAATGGGCATAATCGTTCCTGCAGGGATAACGGCTGGAGGAGGTTGAATAGCACCTATGTCAATAGCCTTTATACGGGACCAAAAAACGCGATTATTGTCACAGCAACTGTCACAAGCCAACTTTTGGAGGTCCAATTTCTTCATGATTTTTCTCACCTCTCTTTTCAATATGTTTTTGCCCCCGAAAGTGATAGGCATTTGTTACAGAAAAAGATGTTTAAAGAATCTATCTTACTGTTACTAATAGTCTATGAATTAAAATGGGAGGGTGATTGGTACTATGTCTATTTAATCGAGAGTATTTATAAAGAAGTAGCGTAGCCATTGTTATTGTGCAGTAGCTAGTAAAAGGTTCCGATATATTCCGTATCGTAAATATCGAGTAAACCATCATTTTTATCGCTAAGATGTAGTTGTAAAGGAGGGAAATGAATGCTACAACAATTTAATCATTTAATGGACTACATTGAAAACCATTTAACGGAAGAAATCTCTGGCAAAGAAATATCAAAAATTGTAGGGTTATCTGATTATCATTTTAAAAGAATGTTTTCGTATATGGCGGGCATGTCATTGAATGACTATATCAAAAACAGAAGATTATCAGTTGCCAATGTTGAATTAATTAACGGTGCAAAAGTAACCGATATTGCCTATAAATATGGCTATCAATCGATCGAAGGGTTTTCAAGAGCCTTTCGTGAATGGAGCGGTTTTTTACCGTCAGAAGTAGCGAAAAATAAAATTCAAAAATCATTTCCCAAATTTTCATTTTTTATCGATATAAGAGGAGGGATATCAATGGAATTTAAAATTGAGAGGAAAGAGAAGTTTCATATCGTAGGTGTATCGAAAAGAGTACCCATTCAATTCGAGGGTGAAAATAAGGCTATCATAGAGCTAGCCCAGTCCATTACCGAACAGCAAAGACATGAAATGCATCAATTAGCTGATGTATATCCACATCAAGTCTTGAATGTATCCTATGATTTTGATGATGGTTTCTTAGAAGAAAAAGGATATTTAACGCATATGATTGGTTTTGCAACGACAAAAGAAAACCGATTCGATGATTTAGAGCAGCTTTCGATTGAAGAAAGCTTATGGGCAATTTTCCCTAATCGAGGGCCATTTCCTGCTACACTGCAAGAAACTCATGCTAAAATCTATGCTGAATGGCTACCTTCGTCCGATTATGAGGTAGTGGATATGCCTGGGATTTCCTTTACAGAGCACAATGGTACTTCGGAAAATGTCTATAGCGAAATTTGGATGCCTGTGAAGGAAAAAAATAGCGGGCGATAAACGCGAATAATTATTATAGGGCAATACTAGACCAGTGAGGAAAAACCCTGCTGGTCTTGTTGAAATGGTTGTGTAATCGAAAAGCTTATTACTGACACGGAATTCTCAATACACATCCTAGTTCGTTGAAGTTTGACTTGTGTTCAGCAGTTAGCTCATAATATGGAATCATAAAGCTCTATTTACTTGGAATGAAGGGGGGGAATGTCAAGATGGAGGTAGTATATTTTGCAGGTGGATGTTTATGGGGCGTACAAGCCTTTATAAAAACCTTACCTGGCGTTCAGCTTACAGAAGCAGGAAGAGCGAATGGCACAAGCCAGACACTGGAGGGGGATTATGATGGGTACGCCGAATGTGTAAAAACAGAATTTGACCCAACCGTTGTCACAATCAAGGAATTAATGGGCTATTTCTTTGAAATCATTGATCCATACAGCTTGAACAAACAAGGACAGGATGTTGGGGAGAAATACAGAACAGGCGTCTATAGTGAAAACCCTAAGCACTTACAGGAGGCGAGGGCATTTATTGATAAGCGAAATGATGCCAACCTTATCGTTGTTGAAGTATTACCACTGACAAACTACATAAGAAGCGCAGAGGAGCATCAAGACAGACTAACTAGATGTCCAAATGATTACTGTCATATTCCAGAAGAACTATTAAATAAGTATAAGTAGGAGAAATTGCTGAAAAATAAGTTGACATAGCGAATTCAAAGGTAACTGTCCTTGTTGCAAAAAAGGTCAAATGATTGATCGTAAAACGTTCATTGGCTGTAGTGAGTACAAAAATGGCTGTAAGTTTTCTATTAATAAAACAGTTGCATTTAAAAAGCTCACTGAGAAAAACATCCTAAAGCAAGGGGTTACAGCTGTCATTAACGGTTTTAAATCCAAAGCGGGTAAATCGTTTGATGCAAGATTGAAAATTTTGGATGGAAAAGTGACTTTTGATTTTTCCGAATAAATTGTTTTGAGGATTCACCAAAATATGTTTCAATAAGTAAATATAATTCTCCTTATTTAAGCAAGGAACGTAACCTAAGATAAGTATAATTGTCGTATGTTAATAAATTTGATATGATTATTTCGTTGTAAATGAAAGGAGCATTAGATATGTGTTGCTCATGTTGTCCAGTGGTAGATATGCAAAAGTTTCTATAATTTTAAAAAATATAGGAGGTTATTTTGTATATGCTATTACAGGAAAAATTAATTAATATAATTAAAGAGAAGTGTGAAAAGGATCCTCGTATTTCTGCGTGTATGATGTATGGATCGTTTACAAAAGGTGAAGGGGATCAATATTCGGATGTTGAGTTCTACATCTTTTTAAAGACTACAGAAATTGAACAATTTGAGTCTTCTGACTGGATTAGAGATATTGCTCCATATGATCTACACTTCATTAACGAATATGGGTCAGAAGTTGTCGTGTTTTCCAATTTAATTAGAGGAGAGTTTCATTTTCTGTCTGAATCTGAGATTGAAGTTATTAAGACATTTAAAGAAACAGGTGTTTTCCCTGACACAGAATCCATGTTTATTTATGATATAACAGGTAAATTAAAAGTATGTTTAGATTATCTAAAGGGTGAAGGACCAGAAAGAATGACAAATGATAATGTCAATTCTGCCTTTAATAACTTTGTTAACGCATGGATAATGGGTATAAATGTTTTGAAAAGAGGGGAAATTGCACGTTCGTTGGAATGTCTAACATATGTTCAAAAATACGTTTTACAATTGATTAGAATTCGTGAAAAAAGCGTAGAACGTTGGCTAAATGCTACAAAAAATTTGGAAGATGATCTTTCAGAAAAGGCATACAGTGAATATACTTCAATTACGTCAAAGTTGGATAAAGAAGAATTATATCATGCTTATTCAAATGCACTGCATGTAGTTGAGGGATTGGCTTGTTTACTTGTTGATGATTATAAATTTGACATTAATTTAGCATTTCTAAAGAAATTACATTCTTATTTAACGAATCGTCCTTAAATTGTAAAGGGATAGTTAATAAATAGGAGAGGGTACCAAAAATTTGGATACCCTCTCTATTTTTTGATTAGGTATGTGAAAAGCAGGTGGTCGGATATTCCTTTATCTTTAAAAGCTCAAGCTTTATTGAGTACAATAGAAGAAGAGTACCTTGATAGTAATGGAGTTTGTCTAACAAATGAAATTGTTGGAACAGGTGTATTTATATATGGCAATACAATGTTATCTCCATCACCTTTAATAACAGAAGTATCCTTCTAAAGGTAAGCCATTCAAGAGCATTACTTTAGACAGCCATTAATGGGTAGGTGGCTATGTGAAAAAACATTGATAGATAGTTTAGTTTTCGATTAAACTTTATTCCAAAGCTACAAATGTTATATAAAGTATTTTGCAATTAACACCGTAGTTCACATATGCAATATATATGGATTTTTATAGTGAAAAGATTCGCCAAAGCCAAAGCTGGCGAATCCTTTTTATTTTATATTATAAATACTATTCTGCATTTTCAATAATACAGCAATGTGTATAGGTGGAAAAGATAAGTCGAAAACTATTTTATGAAATGTCTAACTATTAATGTACATTCAAAGACTTCGTGCATTGTTGCACTAAGTTCTCATACATATATATAATCTCGTTGGTTAATTTCTTCATCAGTTTTTTTCATTCTGTTTTTAACACCCTCTATCTTTTCTGATAATTGTCGTTGGCGCTGTTCTAGTTTGTGTAAAGCCGTTCTTTATTCAGTTTTTCTCGTAAAGCTACTTTTAGTTCTGATCGGTATAGATACTCAATCGGGTTTATGTCTTTCTTATGGTGAAAGGCTCTCTTAATCTTATATTCTAATTGTTGTATGTCCAACTCTAATTGATATTGTCGTTGTTTAAGTAGATGTAAAGCTTGTTCTATATCAGCCATGTTATGCCTCCTTTTTAATGGAGTTAATACTCATGATTAATGATGCAGGTAATTTTAAGTTAGCTTTTCAAAATTTTTTAAAACTCAATCGCTGGTACTAAGTTTGTTAATACCATCTGTTCAGTTTTAATTCTATAACTTACACGCTGCCAAGCAATTTTTTTAGCCCCAACTCCGTGCATTGTTTTGCACTAAAATGCAATGTAAAGAAAAATGGAAAAACCCCAGAAAACCTTTCAGATCAAGGTAACTGGGGCATAAAAGAGTGTTTATTGCAAAATAATAAAATTAGTCCGTGAAGCATAAAGATGATAAGTAACCTAACATTAATAAAAGACCAATACCGATTGCGATATCCATGCTTGTACCTCCTTTAAAAAACCGACACATTATTCATAAATATTGTACAATGAATTATAGAAATATGAAACCTTTTAATGGCGAGAACGTATATAATAATAAGGAGAATTACCAATTTGTACATAAAGAGTAGGTGTGAGTAAATGAAAACGTGGGTGAAAAAAAGTATTGTTATCATGGTGGCGTTTTTAACATTTGGTTTAATTACGCCGACACATGAAATTTGGGATGCATTTGATCAAGGCTCTTCTAACCGCGCATCTATCGGTTCTGCATCGGGGACAGGCACGGCGGTTGCAGCAGAAACAGCGACTAGCTGGGAAGAAGAGAGCCAAATACAGGAGGAAGCGGTTGATTATAACGCCCTGCTTCTCGATGCAGCAAGGGAGCAATCGTACATAAAGTTTGGTACAAAAATCGGTCCGAAAATTAGCCATGAATTCGATAATATTATCTTCCCAAAAATCGAAGAAGCTATTGCAATGACCGTAGCTAGCTTGGACGAGCAATCACTAGCATCCTTAACAATCTCTGAAAAGCCAAGCGGTCATTATGGTGAAAAAATTTTTAATGTGATCAATCATGCAACAGGCACAGATGTCATTCGCTTCCATGTACGTACGGAAAAAAGACCGTTGGAAGGCTACTACTACAACTTCCATTACCACAGTGCCGAGGACAACTTTATGGCACATCACAACCTAGGCGATATCTATTGGAACAAAAACACACCACCGAAATGGTTATCATAAACGACCAAAAACACTCGTTGAACATGCGAGTGTTTTTATTTTGATAAACATTACTTGGAAGAGTGACGGATAGAAGTCCAAATGTGGTGGATAGAAATGCAACTATGACGGATAGAAGCCAAAATTTGCAGGATAGCTTGTAATAAAGGCTCCCAGTTAAACAGAAAAGGCAGAGGTGTTGTTTTTACACAACATCTCTGCCTTTTTGATTGATTATTTTTGTGTAATGCGCTCGAAAAATGCGATGGTTTTATCTATGTCTGTTACATGAGCATTGCACGTTTGGCTATCTGCACAAATGTAATTGCTGTGGTTGGTATAGGTCCCTACAGCTTGCCCTTTAACGGAAGTGGTAAAGAGCCCTACATCTGAATGGCGATTACAGACAGCACAAATCCCACGAATTGTATTGTTGGAGAATGTGCCTTTAATGGCTTTAAACTGTCCATCCTGCTCAAGCACCACATATTTACGATGTGTGCCAGGGTCATCCCAAGCTAAATAGCAAATTTGAGAGAAGTCAAGCTCCTCCAGCTTTGGTAGCTTGAGCTTTTTCTCTTTTTTAAATAAGCTTTTTAGCGTGCTGACTGTAAGAGGCGTGAACGGCATAACGTAGGGCTTAATCTGCGCTAAAAATGCCTCACCTTGTGCGCGATCTGTCACGGTAAATAGCTGTTCAATAAGCTTTGTTTCCTCTGTGGAAAGGGCTAATTTTGTCGTAATTTCATGGTCCACAAGACCACGTACAGCTAAAATTACGTTTTGATCCTTTGTCGTTGTTAATGCATGTAAAATTTTATTTAATTGCTGCTCAAGTAAATGATAGTTAGCAACCGTTAAGAACGGCTGAATTGTTTGGTTGTCCATTTGAAATCTCTCCTGTAATGTAGGCTTTTTTGTGCATTTGGCCTAAAGAGATCCTTCAATGTATATTTTATAGACCTCTTTGACCAGAAGAGGTAGTTCTAGAGCAGGCATTACAAGTGAATGCGTTCAAATTGATTCCTCCTTAAAAGAAAACGATTGGTATAGATACCTATAGATATATTAACATGAAAAAAACGATGCTGTGCGGAAAAAGACATAAAAAAATATATCTAAGCAAAGTAAATTCTAGCTTGCTTATTTTTTTATGAATTTTAATAACTGAAAATAACAAATATGAAGGCTTATTCTAATAAATAGGTCTTATTATTTTAGTTAATTTGTAATAAAAGTAATTATATAGTATTATAATACTGGTTTATTTTTTGAATTTTATGTGAAAGGTTTGATAATATTGCCATTTGTTGAAACGGAGTATTTAGGAAAACCAGGAGAATCTGGTGAAAAAAAAGTTTGGGATTCAATTAAACAAGCTTATCGTGAGAAAGAAAAGGTTGATAAATGTCTAGCTTACTGGCGCTATCCTTTATTCACAAATGTTGGTCAAACACGTAAAGAGCCTGATATCTTGATTGCAGATAAAGATAATGGAATTATAATTATTGAGGTAAAATCAATAACTATTCATCAACTTGTGGCAGTTAACGGTCATTTATGGGAATATAAAGATTTTTATGAACATACAGGAAATCCTTATCAGCAAGCAGAAAATCAATTATTTTCCCTTCTTGGTATCTTTGATCGTGAAGCAGCGATTCGTAGGAAAATTAGTGGTAAAGTTTTGATTGCACTGCCTAATATTTCTGAAGAGGAATGGATTTCTCATGGTTTTGACCGTCTGCCTAGTGTGCCTCCTATTATTTTTAATAATGACTTAGGGCGTGCTACACTTCTAGCAAAAATAGAAAATACTATTAATATTCAAAAAGGTGAAGAAATTAATGATGAGCACTGGAAAATGATACTATCCATTTTAAGTGGCTCACCAATTTATAGAAAAGAAATTACTGTAGCACAAAGTGATATTACAACTCGTTTGGGTGTTGTGAATTCACTTAGTGAAAAACTTTCTGAAATGGATATTCAACAAGAAAATATTGGGAAAACTATTCCGTCTGGACCACAACGTATCCGTGGAATTGCAGGGTCTGGTAAATCCGTTCTACTTTGTCAAAAAGCAGCGCATATGCATTTAAAGCATCCAGATTGGGATATTGCACTTGTATTCTATTCAAGAAGTTTATACGAAGAAGTTGTGAGTCAAGTGGATAAGTGGTTAAGACACTTTAGTAATGGTGATGTATGTTATAACAAAGAAGTAGGAAAAAAATTGAAAATTCTTCATTCGTGGGGAGGAAAAAGTAAACAGGGGTTCTATAGTTATATTTGCGACGTGCACGGTGAAAGAAAATTAACTGTAAACGATGCTAAGGATCAGGGAATCAGAGGAACGGGAGATTCCTTAGGCTATATATGTACACAATTTTTAAAAAGTGTGCCAGAAGTTACACCTTTATTTGATGCAGTTTTAATTGACGAAGGTCAAGATTTTATGGTGAGCGATGCCTATAAGTTTGAAGATAAACAACCATTCTATTGGCTTGCATATCAAGTATTACGTCCAGTTGATAAAACTGATCCTACCAATCGTAGACTTATTTGGGCATATGACGAAAGTCAAAGTCTTGATAATCTAGTTGTTCCAACAGCTCGTGAGCTCTTTGGAAATGCTCCTGAGTTTAAGCAGTTTGTTTCTGGTATACATAAAGGTGGTATTAGAAAAAGTGAAATTATGCATCGCTGCTATCGTACACCGGGACCTATTCTAACAGCTGCACATGCTATTGGTATGGGTCTATTACGTCCAGATGGTATGCTGCGAGGTATTACAAATAAAGATGATTGGAAAAATATTGGTTATGAAGTATTAGAAGGGAACTTCCGTCAAGGAGAAAAAATAGTGTTACAACGCCCTAGTAAAAACTCTCCTAATCTTGTTCCAAAGGTTTGGAATAATCCGGTATTGGAATTTAAAACGTATATCTCAAGAAATGAAGAACTTCAAGCTCTTGCGACAGAAATTAAAAATAATTTACAAAAAGATTATTTAAAGGCTTCAAAAAATATTTTAGTCATTGTATTAGGCGAAGCTTGGGAAGCATCTGATCTCCAAAAAGAGGTAGCAAAAGTATTAATGCAACATCAAATTGATATTTATATACCTGCTGAAAGTGGTAAAAATATTTTGGACACTTTGAATTGGAAGAATAAAAAGCCAGATCAATTTTGGGAAGAAGGGGCTGTAACGATTTCACTTGTCCCACGTGCTAAAGGAAATGAAGCACATATGGTTTATGTAGTAGGTGCTGATTTAGTGGCTAGTAATGAAGGAAATATACAATTACGCAATCAACTGTTTGTTGGCTTGACACGCTCAAAAGGTTGGGCTAAATTATCGGGTATTAGTCATTATGATATGTATGATGAAATAAATCATGTAATCGACAGCGGTGATACATTTGAATTTACCTTTAAACGTGCACCGTTACAAAATATTAATGAAGATATTGAGGAAACTGTATTTGCATAAAAACCGTAACAGTGACCTTTAAATACAATAGAAACAGGTTTTAGCAAGCAAAATATGCAATGTTATTGCGAACTAGCAGCTTGAAAAAATTTAACGAACCTACTCTTAAAGAAGCTTTAACGAGTAGGTTCTTTTAGTTACCTAAAAATAAAGGCTTTAAATATATCGTTATTTACGATATAATCGCTTGGAGCGATATATTAAAGGAGCTAAAGCGATGATTAATGAGATTAATAGTTATTTTACGACGATATTTTATCATCTCCATACAACACATGAGGATGTGATTTCCCACCAAAGTGTGCGTATTTTACAGATGATTCAAAAGGAAGATGAGGTGACGGTGCGTGCGATTGCGGGGTTATTAAATATTTCACACAATACAGCGTCTGAGCATGTCAAAAAGCTAGAGCGTCATGGCTGGGTGCAGAAGGAGCGCGCCGCCGAGGACCAACGCAAGGTGCTGCTTTATTTAACAGCAGAGGGGCAGCGGGTGCTGAAGAAAAATACTGAATTGGATGATACGAAGCTACAGGCTGCTCTTGATCGTTTAACGGAGCAGGAGCAACAGGCAATTTTGCAGGCATTTCAGCGTCTAAGCGAGGTGGCAAAATAATGTATATGCTAGTGAAAATTATCAGCTCGGCAGCCATTATTGGGGTTGTAACAGAGATTGCGCGTAGATTTCCGACCTACGGAGGCATTATTGCTGCATTGCCATTAGTGAGTATTTTAAGTATTATTTGGCTGACGGTGCAAAGTGAGTCGAGCGAGCATATTCAACGCTTTACAGTAGGCGTTATTGTTGGTTTACCAGCTACGATGTTTATGCTGTTTGTAATCTATATGGCAATGAAGTCCTCCATGCATCTTGTGTTCGCCATTGGCTTAGGTATTTTATCGTGGGCAGTGTTTTTAGGCATTCAAAAAGTGATTGCAGGGGTTTTTCATATTTCAATGTAAGGAGCTAACGGATGACAATACAAACAATTCAACAAGTTCCTCAGCAAAAGGTGCTACAGTTTTTTACAACCCATTGGGGAAGTAGTGAAATGGTTATTTCTACGGGCATCTATGACTGTAGTCAGCTTGAGGGCTTTATTTATAGTAATGAACAGCAAGAGATTATTGGCTTAGTCACGTATAGCATTTGCGAAAAGGATTGTGAGATTATTTCGCTGGATAGTGTAGAAGCGGGTAAGGGAATTGGTGCTATGCTTGTGCAGGCTGTTGAGCGACAGGCGTTAAAGCAGGGCTGTACAAGCGTATCACTTATTACAACGAATGATAATTTACATGCGCTAAAATTTTATCAAAAGCGTGGCTATTATCTTGTCGAAATTTTGCCGAATGCAGTCGAGCGGGCAAGAGCCAATAAGCCCTCCATCCCGCTTATTGGCAATGATGGTATTCCGATACGAGATGAACTACGTTTACAAAAACAGCTTGACTTGCGATAAGTTGGGCTGTTTTTTTGTTATACTGAACAAGAGGAGGTTGCTATGAAAAAAATAGTATTTGCATTATTATTAAGTGTGCTTATCGCTGGGGTGTTATTTTTATTTTATTTAAAAAGTAATCCACCGCTGAAGCTGGAAAGCTATATGACAAGGCAGGACAATGAGGCAGTCACGATTATTGCGCTAGATAATAAAGGCTTGCGTGATATTCAACTGAAGCAGGTGCTTGTTAATGATAAGCCACCTGAACGCGTGGAGCTTGTGATTAGTAAGGCTGAGCCATTTGAGGTCGAAACAAAGCTGGAGGGGAATCAACATATCTCCTTTCGGAAATTAACGCAAGTTGCGCTATTGCCGCGACAATACATAGACCCCAAAGCTCTTGGTCAACAGCCACAGCATTATGCGATTCAAGTCACAGCTTCGCATATGAAGAAAATCACTATTCAATATGAGTATTTACATATACCATTTACATTAACAGCCGAGCTTCAACCTGCCCAGCAGGATTGAAAGTAATGATACAAGATTAGGAGGGACTATCCAATGAAAAAATGGATTTTTCCAATTGTGCTGCTGCTGATGCTAGCAGCTTGCCAAAGCCCTCAGCAGGAAGTGCATTATATCGCTAAAAGCAAACATTGGAAGGCGGTATACCATAGTAATACAGAGGAAGGCTTACGCTTATTTTATCTTGGCGATCACCATAATTTAGGTCCTTTAGTGATTACGGTGGAAGGAACGAAGGAAGCGATCAATGTGGCGGATGTTCAAGTAAATCAAGAGGGCTATTATGCTTTTACGAAAAAGGAAAGTGCTAAGCTGTTTAAACATGATGCCAAGCCAACGATTGAGATCGAGTGGCAATCCAATCGTGAAACATTAGAAGTGAAAAATCAATCGTAAAAAAAGAAAGCTTGCTTTGAACAATTAATTGTCAAGGCAAGCTTTTTAAGTTATTAAAAATACAGCTACTAAAATGAATGACATACACATACAGTAAATTAAGATGCCTTTGAATATTTATTTAATAGGACATCCAGTTCCTGGCTATAATCTACCACAGTAGGGTGGGTGAAACCAAGGTCTTTTGCTTTTTTATACATAATTCTTCGTTTGATTTCGATTTCTGCCTTCAAGAATTTTTTTAGTAATAAGTTTACCACAATATTTTCCTCCTATATTTTCCCGATACTCTTGCACGAAATTCCCTTGACCTCGATTCAACTTTTTCATTGTATCTCAATGTTCGTGAAAAAAATGTCACATTGTGTACGGCAGGTGAATTTCGTCATATAGTCTTAGATAAGAATATAGACCCTTATTAGGCATAAGGAGGAAAGTGAATAATAGCGCAAGATACAGCCATATTTTGACTATTTTGAGTATGTAGAATAGTCAAAAAAATTGTATCTTTTTTACTATGAAGAAAATAGTTAGGAATGATTAGAATTATGAATCGCGCTAGTGTTTTGTCATATTTTATCAAATTAGCTTCGATTATGTTTAGAAATAGAGGATTTTATTTGCTAAAGTATAAGAAATCGAAAGTTTACGAGAAGGGGAGAGGCTAATGCGTACAACCTATTTTCAGCAATTACAACAGCACTTACCAGAAGAGGAGCAGCTACAATTACAGCGAGCGCTTGGGGCAACAGCTCAACAACTTCAAAGCTTGCTTGCTATTTTTCCAAATTGCCCACAATCCTTGCTGGAGCTGTTACAGGATGTGAACGGTACATACTATTGCAAGCATGGCGACGAAACGCTTTGTGTCCTTGTGCTAGGCTCTGACTTAGGGGACTATCCGTATTATTTAAAGTCAGTTGAGCAAATCGTGGCAGATTATCATAATGAGCATGAAAGCATTGCTGAGCGCTATCAAGATTATTTAGAATATGTGGAAGTAGATGATAAAATCGCTATGGATGTGCCATTGAATAAGCGCTTATGCTTTGCGGACTGCATGAATAATGGTGGCACGTCGAGCCTGTATATTGATTTTTCGCCGAATAAAGGTGGGCAAATGGGGCAAGTCATACGCTATGTCCATGACCCTGATAGCTTTGAGGTCATTGCTTCGTCCTTTGAAGAATACTTACAGCAGCTAATGGCAGAGGATTATGAATTTGCAGCTATTTACGAGGAGGAATTCGAATGACCATGCTGCTCATGTTCTATAACCTCCAGCTTGTTGGGGCATAACGGTATGTTATTTGTGCGCACTATGATTGTCCCATGGTAGCGCAAAAAGAAATAGACTTTTATTGAAATTTTTAGTAGGATGTAGGTAGAGGCATGTCAAAATGCACTTTATGCAACAATCACAATCCACATCTATGCAAAAAAGACATTCTGCAATGAGAATGTCTTTTAATGTTGCACGTCTATGTTAGGTAAAGATTATAGTTTCACTACATTCGTTGCTTGAGGTCCACGGCTACCTTCTTCTACACCGAATTCAACCTTTTGGCCTTCTTCTAATGTTTTGAAGCCATCTGCTTGGATTGCTGAGAAATGTACGAATACATCGTTGCCACCTTCCACTGCGATGAAGCCGAAGCCTTTTTCTGCGTTAAACCATTTTACTGTTCCTTGTGTCATTTGTAAACACCCTCCCAAAAAAATTCAACAATCAATTACTTCAATAGCAATTTGAATCTGTGTTTCTTCATCGTAGCACTTGAAGGAATATAATCATTTCCTCTATTATAATACATCTTCACTAATATATCCAGTAAATTCCGCTTTTAGTAAGAAAAATATATACTGCTACATGCTGACTAGTGAATCCAAGCCTTTTCCTTCGCGACAATAACAGCCTCTGCACGTGATTCCACATTCAGCTTAATAAAGAGCTTCGATAAATAGTTTTCCACCGTGCGCTGTGTAACGCCTAGTGCTGAGGCAATGGCTTTATTTGTACAGCCTTGCGCAACAAGCTGTAAAATTTCCTGCTCCTTATCGCTTAATAGCACCTCCTGCTGCACATTTGGTAAATGCGTGCGCCGCTGGATAAAATCTAAAAAATCGGCTGATAGTAAAATTTCACCACGAAAGGCTGCCTGAATCGTTTGAATAACCTGCTCCTTTGTGGCAAGCTTGGACAATAAGCCATCAATTTTTTTCTCAATTAATAGCTCATAATAATCCGATAGCTCATAGCCTGTATAAAGGATAATTAATGCCTCTGGCTGCTTTTTCTTAATCATTTCGGATAGCTGGATGCCATTGATTGGCTTCATATTAATATCAATTAAAAATAGCTGAAAGGCTTCTGATTCCATTCTTGTTAGCACCGCACCGCTATCCTGCTCCGTCTTAATATGGACATTTGTTAAATCCTGTAACAATGTTTTTGTACCATCTAACACGACAGGATGGTCATCGATAATCAGTATATTCATCATATAAATCCTCGTCCTCCTGTATTTGAATAAAAATATGCATTCCTTCATTGCGATTGGATTCAATCGTGATCGTCCCGTTAAAAGCACGAACACGCTCCCGAATACCGTTAATGCCCATTGAGGCAGAGGATTGCATTAAATGCTCAATATCGCAGCCAACACCATTATCATCATACTGCAATGTAAAGCCATGTGGGATTGCTTGTAATTGCAAGGACACCTCTGTTGCTTCGGCATGCTTAATCGCATTATTAAGTAGCTCCTGCACAAGTCGGTAAACAACTAAATGCAATGTGGCATCCTGAAAGTGTACACGCTCTATTTGCGTAGTTAATAAAAAATCAGCACGTATTTTTACTTTTTGAATTAATTTTTTTAATGCCATTTGTAGCCCAAATGTATCCAAAAGAGGGGGGCTTAAGTTTTCACAATACTCCCGCAAGTCCTTCGAGGCATTTAATAGCTGCTCCCGAATTGCCAGCACGCGTTCCTTTTTAATGGTAGCGGATTCTGCCAGCATATCTAGCTCTCTTGCCAAATGAAGCTGCTCCTGCAAAATGGTATCGTGTAATTCCTGTGCCAAAATGCTTTTTTCCTTCTCAATAATATTCCATAGCAATTTATCAAGCCAAGGCAGTGTAGTGTCATTGGTATTTTTCATATGCTGAATTTCACGCACTAAATCTTCAATTAACTGTAAATTATTAATAAACATAGATACATACAGTGCCAGCAGCTCTAACCATAGCAGCTCTTCTCTTTGTAATGTGTGCCGAATTTCAAGCACAATTTTTTCGTCGCCTGCATCATGTAGCAGTATCTGTGTATAGTTGTCTAGCTGCTGGAAAGAGGCATTGCCCTCTGTAACGGTTAAAATATGAAAGGCGGTTGTGCCAAGCTTTTCGGTGATTTCATATTGAAAGCATTCCAGTAGCTCTTGCTGCGTTTTTGCCTTGCCCATCCGCTGCACGGCTGCATATAAATTATGTACATAATTGCCAGTAGAGGAGAAAATAATTTTCCGATATTTAAAATCAATGCGTTCCTTCATATAAAAGCTTGCCAATATCACCATAAACACTAGCAAAAAAATACTTGTGAGATGGACAATGGATAGCTGCCCCATAAATAAGAGCGCAATGCCCGCTGTAAGCAACAATGCACTAAAAAATGCCAATGTCGAATAATAGCGCAAGCGAGATAATTGGTATTCAATATCAAACAGTCGCTCATTCACCTGAATAAACAAAAAGGAGAAAGGAATAAACAATAAAAACAATGCTGCCACCTCTGCATGTAGCCATGGCTTATGCCCTAAAATTTCAGGTGTCACAAAGAATAATAGAAATGGTAAAAAAGGAACAATAAAGGCAATGGCAATTAAACGCAGCTTTGCCAATTTAGTGCGTAAATAGCTTGTCACTAAAATATAAGTAGCGTAGAGCACAAGCACGGCAAATAAACTTAAGTTTAACAGTGGTATGACTTCTCGCAATGCAGGTATAAATGCTTCTATCAAGTAACAGCAAGGAATAATAGGTGTTAGGAAATAGAGCCATTTACTATGGATAGCCCGCCATTGGATGTTTTGATAACGGAAAAAATGCTGTAAAAAGTGGATAAAAAGCACCATACATAACACAATGCAAATGCCAATAACAAAGCCCCCAACTAAATTGCCTCTGGCTGAAGCACCTGTACTAATATAGGCTAACGAGCATGTTAATAAAAACAAGGTCAATAAAAACATTGGCACATTATTTTTATTGCGCGCATCTAAATACACAGCTACAGCAAAAGCTAAAAGAAAATAAAAGATGGGGAATAAAATTTGTAAATACAATTCTTCTGGAATATCGCGATGCCTTGCTGTCACAGTATGTGTTGTGCCATCAGCCTTTTGAATGGTTAAGGTACGTGCCCCTCGAATAACGCTAGAAAGCTGCACAGATTGATTTTCTAAGGCTGGCTTACCATCAATCATCACCACAATATCGCCTTGTTCAATACGCTGCTGCTGTGCCCATTGTGAATAGTAGGTGTTCTCAATAACAGGCTGTCCACTTGTGGTATCAAGCAGAATACTAACAAAAGGTGTGTGAATCGTAATGCCTAATACATAGATGCCCAGCACTAAATAGAGCGTAAAAATACTATATTTCAATGTTTTCATTGCTAAATCCCCATTTCATTGCCTAACTTATTTCTATTATCGCTAATTCTTGCTAATTTTGGAATACCGAAATGGCGAGTTTCGGAAAACCACTATTGCTTTTTCGGAATAACGAAATAGTTTTTTCGGACAAGGCTATGATAGTGTAAAACAAAGAGCTGTGACGAAAAGGAGGAGTATTGCGTGAAAAATGGCAGTTTAACACTTATTTTGTTATGCTTCATCGCCATTATTGCCAGTCCATTGACCGCAATCGCTAGCACTACAGATCAGGAGAAGGTAAAAGTCGAAATTTGTATGATTGGTAGTGATAATTATTTTGTCTATAAAATCCCAAAGCAGTTACATAAAGATGTGCCCTATCACGAAATGAGCAACAGTATTCAGGCAACCTTAGCCAGCCAGTGGCATATTAAGGATGCACATTATAAAGCAGAGCAGTCAGATGTTGCCTATACGTTTTATATTCAGGATTTATTTCAAAAAAAGCAGGATGGTCAGTTAAAGGTTGCGATTCCCTATCGCATTTTAGTAGGAATGTTTGGCGAGCAGGACCCGATTCAATTGCGAATTTTAGCGAGCAAGCTATCCGATTGGACGGTCAATACGAAGGATTGGGCAACGCTTGGCTTTACGGAGCCGCTCACATCTTTTAGTGAACGTGAATATATTTATGAGGGAGCTGTGCATGAGCTGCTACATCAACGTGTCGGTCATTTTGATGGGAAAATTCAAAAACAGCAATTTCTCACATATAGTTTTCTATACTTTAGCTTTATAGGGCTACAGCTATTAGCCTGCTTTTTCTTATCGAGAAAATTAAAGCACAAGGTGATTCATAATCCAGAAACAATGCATCATTTCCGCAGGCTGAATTATATGTATCAAATTGTGCCTATCATTATTATTGTAGGACAGGTGATTTTTCTTGTCTTTTCAGGCTTGATTACCGCCTTTAGCCTTTATTTTAGCGCAGGCGTTGATTTACTAATGATGGTTGGGCCGATCTTACTGAATATTATTTTACTGCCAACCTTTTTCGTCACAGCAGAGAGTGAGATTTCACGAGAGCTGAATAATCTTTAACAATGACGTACGAAAAAACGCAATGAAATGGTATAATGGTCAACAGCAAACTTGAGGGAGCTGTTGACAAACAATGACACATCCAGAAATGGCGTACTTACATTTACTACAACATATATTGGAGCATGGTACAAAAAAAGAGGATCGTACAGGCACAGGCACGTACAGCATCTTCGGCTATCAAATGCGCTTTGATTTAAGCAAGGGCTTTCCACTCTTAACAACAAAGCGCGTGCCCTTTAAGCTTGTTGCCAGTGAATTATTATGGTTTATTAAAGGCGATACAAATATTCGTTATTTATTGCAGCATAATAATCATATATGGGACGAATGGGCGTTTAAAAAATGGGTGGAATCTGACGAATATTCAGGGCCTGATATGACGGATTTTGGTCGTCGCTGTTTAGTGGACGAGTCCTTTAATGCCTTATATCAGCAAGAGCTTGCAGCATTTTGTGAGCGCATTTTAACAGACGATGCTTTTGCCGAAAAATATGGTGATCTTGGCAATGTCTATGGCAAGCAATGGCGTCGTTGGACAGATTCAGAGGGGCAGGAAATTGACCAATTACAAGATGTGATTAACCAAATCAAAACAAATCCCGACTCTCGTAGATTAATTGTAAATGCATGGAATCCTGAGGATGTTATCAATGCAGGTGCAAAGGGCAGCAAAGCAGCGCTACCACCATGTCATGTGATGTTCCAATTTTATGTGGCAGATGGTAAGCTAAGCTGTCAATTAATGCAACGTAGCTTAGATACACTTTTAGGTTGTCCGTTTAATATTGCCTCTTATGCCTTATTAACACATCTTATTGCCCACGAATGTGGCTTAGAGGTGGGCGAGTTTATTCATAGCATTGGGGATGCACATATTTATGCCAATCATCTAGAGCAAGTGAAGGAGCAGCTTTCACGCACGCCGAAAGATTTCCCAACATTGCATATTAATCCAGCAAAAACATCTATTTTTGAAATGGAGCTGGAGGATTTATCGATTGAGGGCTATGATCCGCATCCTGCGATTAAAGCACCCATCGCCGTTTAACAGAAGCAGCAGCCAAAGCGGTTGCTGTTTTTTCAAAAATGCCAAGCCATCAGTAATTGACATAAAAAGTAATAAATGCTTAGATGGATAGTGGGGTTATTTGGAATAATAATAGAGGTGAGAGCTGTGAAAAAAACAATCGTATCTCAGGTAGATCAGCATACAAAACAGCCTTGTCAGCAAATGATTGACCAACGGCAAACGCTTTCTGCCAATACATTCAAATTGTCGCAACAGCAAATTCACGAAATGATGCAAGTGATTGAGGAAATTCGATTAAAAGGCTTTAAAGAAACACTATAAATGAAAGCGCCTTCTAAGCTATAATAGCTGAGGAGGTGTTTTTGGTGAACGTTGTTTTTGTGGATTCTCTTTCTGGACAGGAGCTGCTGCAAATGGTATCACAAGATGTAGCAGGCATTTTAGCGGCAGTTCAAGGGGAAAGTATAACCTTCCCTGTAGGTCATTTTAAATATGAATTTCATAATGTAGATTTTTATGAGGAGGAAGGGCAAATCTGCCAAGAGTTAGTCATTTATGTGAAGCAAATATAACAGGATGGTCGCACTGTAAGGCGACCATCCTGTTCACTTTATTATGGCTGAACGAGTAGTTGCTCGCTTTTTTCTGTGCCGATATAAAGAGCTTGCTTGCTAAAGGATGCGCTTGGGAAATGCAGTATACCTGAGCCATCATCCTCATGTGTGGCGGAATCCCAAGTGTAGCGCTCACCATTTTTGTCAAATAGCGCGAAATCAGGCTTTTGCGAAGCGTTGCTATAGTAGATGGTTGTTGAAATAGGGGTTGTAACGATGCGTTCAACTGTCAAGCTTTGTCCATCAGCTAGTGTTATAGGCTGCTGAATTGGGTATTCTTTTGTTTGCTGTTGAACGGCTGCCTGTGTTGCCACAACATTGAATGTCCAAGGCTCCTCCAATAGCTGTCCAAACGGCTGTGTACCATTTGGCAACAGCATACGGTTATAGCTTAATTGTATAGATACTTGTGCGGCGTCTACTGGCTGCGGCAGCTTGATTTCACTATAGATGGTAAACATCGCATCATTTTGCTCAATGGACTGTGCGCTATAGCCTACATCGTCAATTGGCTGTCCATCGATAGAAATCGTTGGCAAAAGCTGATGGCGATAGGAAAATGCTTGCTTATCAGCTGGCTGTAATGTTGCGCTGACAAGGATTTTATCGTAGTCAAGCAGTACCTCATTGACCGTTAAAGCACCAAATTGTGTTGTGACGGTTTGACCTACAACATTTTTATAGTCACCCCAATCGACGGCTTTGTCCTGTTTCCATTCCTCCAATAAACTAGCGACAAATGGCATATTGGCAATGGTTTGATGCTGAAAGATAACAATACTAAGCGCTAAAATAGCGACAGTGCCAATGCGATAGCCAAGACGGCGGCGCTTTTTAGGCAATTGCTTAATAATACGGCGCTTTAGTCTTTTGTGCTCTAGCTTTGTCAGGGACTGCTCCTCAAATTCAGTGACATCTATTGTTATATCATTAAAATCCTTATACATACTCATTGCTACACCTCGTCCCTTAAAAATAATGTGCGTAATTTATGACGACTACGTGATAATTTATTATGCACCCATGATGCTTTAGTCTGATAATGCTGGGCAATTTCCTTCGCTGCTAATCCTTCAAAATAGTATTTGTGAAAAATTTCCTGCTCCTTTTGTGGCAATTGCTGAAGGATAGCTTGCCAATCTAGCTCCATGTTTTGCGTTGTTGCAAGCTGCTCAGGTAATTCAACGGTTGGCTGCTGTCGTTCAATTTTTCGTAAGGCATCAATCGCTTTAAATTTAGCAATGACCGCAATCCAGTTTTTAAAGGAATTTTTCGTTGCATCAAAATCGTCAATATGATACCAAATGGCAACAACAATATCAGCCAAACATTCCTCAATTTCCTGTGGTCTGCCGCCAATATATTTGCGTACAATGGCATTTAATAAGCCACCATATTGCTCCAGCAACAATGTCACACCTTGCTCTTGCTTTTGCTGAATTGCTTGAAGTATTTGTTTGTCCATGCTCCACCTCTCTAAACGTTTTCACGAAAATTCCGTTCATAGTTATATTCGTTGCGTGTGCCGAAATCTATCATACTTTCTTTAAAAATAAATAAAGCGTGTTGTCCCAATTTTCTGAAATATCCTCATTTTTTAGCAGATTTCTCACCTTTTCAAGAAAGAATATAAAATGACTGTTTACAATACCTCATTAATTAGCTACTATCAAGGGTGAGTATTACATAAAAGGAGACGACATAATGTCAACACAACGTATAGAAAAAGATTTTTTAGGTGAACGCGTATTACCAGCAGAGGCGTATTATGGGATTCAAACATTACGTGCAACAGAAAACTTCCCAATTACAGGCTACACAATCCATCCAGCATTAATTAAAGCAATGGGTATTGTAAAGAAGGCGGCTGCGCTGAGTAATATGGAGGTTCATCTATTATCAAAGGATATTGGTGAGGCAATTGTCGAAGCAGCACAAGAAGTAATTGATGGCAAATGGAATGCCCAATTTATTGTAGACCCAATCCAAGGTGGGGCAGGCACGTCCATTAATATGAATGCTAATGAAGTGATTGCAAATCGCGCGCTAGAAATTTTAGGGAAAGAAAAGGGCGACTATCAGGCAATTAGCCCAAATAGTCATGTCAATATGTCCCAATCGACAAACGATGCATTTCCAACAGCTATTCATATCGCTGTCTTACATTTAATAGATGAATTACTAGTAACGATGGAAACAATGCAAGCGGTGTTCCATCAAAAAGCAGAGCAATTTGCCCATGTCATTAAAATGGGACGTACCCATTTACAGGATGCTGTGCCTATTCGCCTAGGGCAAGAGTTTGAAGCATATTGCCGTGTGATTAACCGCGATATTGTACGTATTCGTCAAACACGTCCAAACTTATATGATGTGAATATGGGAGCAACGGCTGTTGGTACAGGCTTAAATGCCTTCCCAGATTATATTAAAACAGTGGATGAGCACCTTGCGGAAATTTCTGATTTACCATTAAAAGGGGCGACACATTTAGTGGATGCCACACAAAATACCGATGCCTATACAGAGGTATCAGGGGCATTAAAAATTTGTATGATTAATATGTCTAAAATCGCTAATGACTTACGCTTAATGGCTTCAGGTCCACGCGCAGGCTTGGCAGAAATTATTTTACCAGCACGTCAGCCAGGCTCATCCATTATGCCAGGGAAGGTTAACCCTGTAATGCCAGAGGTGCTGAACCAAGTAGCATTCCAAGTGATTGGCAATGACCATACAATTTCCCTAGCCTCTGAGGCTGGTCAACTAGAGCTAAATGTGATGGAGCCTGTCTTAGTCTTTAATCTTATTCAATCCATTAGCATTATGAACAATGTGTTCCATGCGTTTACAGAAAATTGCTTAAAGGATATTGAGGCAAATGAAGAGCGCATGAAGGAATATGTTGAGAAAAGTGTAGGGGTGCTCACAGCCGTTAACCCACATATCGGCTATGAGGTGGCTGCTCGTCTTGCACGTGAGGCAATTTTAACAGGTCGCTCTATTCGTGAGCTTTGTATTGAAGCAAATGTGTTAACGAGCGAGCAACTGGACTTAATTTTAGACCCATATGAAATGACACACCCAGGCATTGCGGGTTCTAGCATGATGCAACTTAAATAATTTAGCTAGACTGTAGATAGGTCTTTTAGACAATCTACAGTCTTTTTTCTAGCCTATAAATTTTGTCCAGTAGTTTCTTTTGTTTCCTGAGAAAGCAGTGTACGTAGTGATACTGCGGCTTCTTCTGTAAGGGTATAGAGCGTATGTGTATCTGCTGCCGCCATTAAGCTACCTTTTTGCCCCTCTTGCCCTAACCATAGATAATAATGGGATTTCTGCCCCTTTGCCTTGACAAGCTGTAAATCAAATTCAGGTTCCGCAACATCCACAACTCCCTCCTGCTGCACCGCAGTTGTGATGGCATGTTGGAAGACATCCAATGCTGCTTTGTCTGTATAGATTGCAAAAAAATCATCATTCATTTCGCCAAATCCTTGGCTTTTTGAAATGCTCACTTTAGTAAGCTGTCCCTGACCGCAGCCCGTAACGATCACTAGAAGCAGTAATAATAAAAGGATACGCCCCATTGTAGTCATCACCTCACCTTATTATACAATAAACCAGCTGATGCTGTCGTAGGCTTCGTTCCTTTGTAATATAGTAGAAAAAAGGAGGGGACAGATGGGGTTATTTGATAGATTAATCGGCAATGCCAGTGAGGTAAACCTGGAGAAATTACAGGGAGAGGTGGGGGAGCTATTAATCACCAACGAAACAATTCAAAATGCCTATAAAATTATTCGAGATATTTTTATTTTTACAAATAAGCGCTTGATTTTAATTGATAAGCAGGGCGTAACAGGCAAAAAAATTGAATACCATTCGATTCCCTATAAAAACATTCTGCATTTTTCTGTGGAAACAGCAGGCACATTCGATGTAGATGCAGAGCTAAAAATTTGGATTTCAGGCAGCCCACAGCCGCTACAGCGTAGCTTTAATAAGTCCACAAATATTTACAAAGTCCAAAGCGTTTTAGCAGAGTATGTGCTAGGATAGCCTTCTCATAAGTTTAGAAGAGGGCGTTATGGAAAAATTGACTTCTAAATTCCACTCCTCTACAATAAATGCTAATAGGACGAGAATTCCTTCACAACTAAATAGCGTGTAGTAATAGGTGTAAATTGTGTGCAATTTGCTTAAAAGGGAAGTCGGTGTGAGTCCGACACTGTCCCGCAACTGTAAATGTGAGCAACCTTTCAGCAACCACTGTCCTTGGACGGGAAGGAGAAAGGGAGCGATGACCATAAGTCGGGAGACCTGCCTATTACGAGTACACACCGGTAGCCTATGTAGAAAAAGAGCTAGACATGAGCCTGCTCTTTTCCCGTTTTAATGCTTAACGTTAAGCATTAATAATCAATACCAAAAATACAGTTGTCATATGTCCAACGGATGATTTTTTCATCATTGTTCGTTTCATAGAATTGTGATAAAAGTTCATTCCATTTTTCTAGTTTGCTTTCTTCGATGTGCAATACACCGTTGCCATTTAGTAGCATAATATAGTTTGCGGAAATAAGTGCTGTGCGTTTGTTGCCATCCCAGAAAATTTGTGTACGCATAGCATAATACATATACTTTAATGCACGATAAGTAGTAGTCGAAACGCTATCATCCGCTAAAATAGTTTGAATATGTGCTGCCACTTCATCCTCTACAGGGATACTAGGCTGATAATTCACACCATGGATACCTACGTTCCCGTTTCGTACAACTCCCCACGCGAGAGATTCATTGTAAGAAACAAAAGAATTAATCTTTTTTGCCACCTCTAATGTAAAGGGAGCTGTTTCTTTTAAGATGTATTGATAGGCGTTTTTGAGATTTAAAATGACTTGAATGTCGTCTATGCTTACACCGCTAACACTCATACCTTCCACAATGGTCTTTGTTTGGGGGAACGTTGTATTTACTTTTTCTAATCGTGAATTTGCATGTATCAGTTCAACTAACGATTTCTTTAATAGAAACCTTGACTCACGTTCATTTAGATTATATTTGTTATCTATTGAATGCATTATTTTCTATTCAACCCCTTCCTATTTCTGATAGATTTTTTTAGCCTGTTTCGTGCTTTTGTGAGGCTGATAACATTCTTGCTTTTTTCTCGTCTATTAATTCCTGCCGTATAAGAGCCAGTTCTTTGTCTACTTCTGCTTCAATAGATTCCTCCACTGTAACAGCCGTTTCAGCGTGCTTTGCAAAAAGCTGCTGTGCTGTTTCGAGGATAGCTTGACGTACATCCTTATTCAAATCCATATAGCTTTTAATGATGTCCAGCTCCAATTCGGTGAGCTGGTTTTTTTGTGCGTATTCATCAAGTGAAAAAGTAGCAGGCTTAATAAACATTTCACCTTCACCAGTGCGTAGCCAGTTTTCATTGACATTAAAGGCATTAACAAGAAGTCTAATATGTTGTTCCGTGACATTACGAAGCCCCTTTTCAATGTTTGAAACACTAGATTTCGTTAGACCAATACGTTCTCCGAAATCTTCTTGATTTAAGGATAATATCTTTCGTAATTCCTTAATTCGTTCGTTGCTATTCATCTATTTCCCTCCTCTCGTACTTAATATAGCACATCTAAGTTGTGTATGAAAACTTTTTCGTTAGAAAATGATTGACTAAGTTATGTATATATACTGTTGTATATTCATAAGAAACTTATTGAAGCGGAAGGAGTGAGAAGTTGGAGGTAAGAAAAACCATCATCTTTAATCCGATGATGGTATGAGTGATTGGATAAAGGATTGAAGGGTAAGGCGATTTTCTGGTGGGAGCTTGATAAATTTCTCAATGAAGGTTTTATCAAAGTCGATTAGTTTGTATTCGATAGTAAGTTGTTCTAATAGGCTATCATCGCTTTCCACGAACATTTCGCCTGTACGCAACCATTGTTCATTAACATCGAATTCTCGACAAATATCAGAAATTATTCTATCTGTTGCCTCCCTAGCTCCATTTTCTAAAGAAGAATAGGAGGTGGCATGTTGACAAAACAGAATGCTCTGTTCGTCACAGTACGTCAAACGCCCAAAGAAAATGAGAGATTATTCATTTTTAAACGGGATTTTTTGGCGTTGTGTGAACAAGGACGATAAAGCAAAGGATTTCCTCGATATGTAGGGAATCCTTTTTGTTTTGCAAATATGTACGCAAAGGGGATAAAGTATTATATGGATATAGAAATTTGTAAGCAGCCACGGACAGAAACAACTAAAAAGGTGAAAACACGAATGGCTGTAGAGTCGCTGATTGATCAATTATTAGCAACAAAGCTTATTCGCAATGACCGATTTTTTGAGCAAATTTTATATAATAAAGAAATTATATGGCTGCAGAATGGCGATGTGGATGGACATCTTTTTGCAAAGGCAGCGCTAGCAGACCAGCTAAAAACAAAGACAAACGGCTTTATGATGTATATGCCAACAAATCCAATTGTTTATAAGGTGAATGGAGAGCCGTACCATTTACTGACACGCATTGATTCAACGCGCGCCAAGCCGAATCTTGCGCGCCTTTCGCAGGAGCCAAAGCCAGTGCTAAGTGCCGCGCGTGTTAATGATTTATTATGCACGATTGTCATGCGCTTTTATGAAACCTATATTCATGATTTAGCGACAATTCCTTATACCGATCAATTAGTTGCATTTGTGCAGCAGGAGTATAGAGGATTTTTACAAGCCGTTCAAGCGTTGAATGATGTTCATTTTAATTGGCATCCTCGTGGCAACGGCCATAACAAGCTGTTGCAATTAATTGCAGACCTACAAATGATTAAAAGTCATCCGGGCAAGCTCTTAATTGATTTTGCTAATACGCATGACTATGTTGTCGTCAAGCCTGCTTATTTGCCAGCAAAGCCAGCACAGCAAGCGCTATAAGCCCAAGCCCTCCAAAAAGCGGAGGGCTTGTTTTCCTATTAGGGAGCGCAGAGGCGAAATACCCGAGCAAGACTATAAAATACCCGCGGAGCAGGAGCGAATACCCGTGTAAGGAGTTAAAATACTCGCGACCAGATGAATATCCGCGAAATCAGAGCAAATACCCGCAGAGCAGGAGCGAATACCCGTGTAAGGAGTTAAAATACTCGCGACCAGATGAATACCCGCGAAATCAGAGCAAATACCTGCGCCAACAGCTAAAATACTTGCGAATCCAGAACAGTCGCCTGTACTACTGGCAATGCATGGCTGCTTGGGCTTGGTCCCATGGCACGGAATAGCCCTTGCCCTTGGCACAAAAAATGCTTGAGGATGTATAGTCAGGGTCAGCGTTTTTATCGTAGCCTATTTGAGCGATAACTTCCTCTGCATTATGGCAAACATCATAGCCATCAAACTGAAGCGACAAGGCTCCTTTGCCATTTGTATAGGCAGCAAAAGTAGTGCTATAGCCCATCAAGGTGGCAACGGGTGCACGTCCTGTTAAAATAGCATCTGTTTCTGTTAAAATAGGGTCATGAAATGTACCAGCCATTTGTTGGATATCTGTCATCATACGACCGATGAAATCCTTGGAAGCCTTCATTTTAAAGCGATAGTAAGGCTCCAGCAAAATATTGTGTGCTTGCTCTAGCCCTTGACGCAATGCCCGGAAGGTTGCCTCGCGAAAATCGCCACCAGATGTATGTTCATTGTGCCCGCGACCTGTTAACAGCGTGAAATGAATATCTGTAACAGGAAAGCCCGTTAATAAGCCGTGATGGTCACGCTCAAATAAATGCTTTTCTACAAGGCGCTGGTTGCCTACCGATAAAGCATCCGCATGGCAGGCATTGCTAAAGGTATTGCCTGTGCCACGCGCATTGGGCTCCATCAATACATGCACCTCTGCATAATGCTTTAATGGCTCAAAATGCCCATAGCCTGTTACTGTATTTGCAATGGTTTCCATATATAAAATTTGCGGAGCGCCAAAGGACACCTCCAGCGAGAAGCGCCTTATCAATACATCAACAAGCACCTCCAACTGAATAATGCCCATAATATGGACATGAATTTCTTGAAATTTTTCCTGCCACACAACACGTAAAGATGGCTCCTCAGCTTCCAGCAGACGAAAAATCTTTAGTACCTCCTTTATATGCTGATCGCCCTTATACTGAACCTTCGCCTGTAAAGTAGGCATAAGCTCATAAGGCTGTGTATATGCCGTACTGCCGATTTGCTCACCAATTGTAGCGGCACTCAGCCCTTTGACAGCGAAAATTTCGCCAGCCTCGACCTGCTGAACCGTATCAAAGCGACTGCCGTTATAAAGACGAATCTCCGTAATTTTTTCGGTAACCTCTCCAACTGTCAATTCATCACGAATATGTAGTGATCCCTGTAAAGCTTTTAGAAAGGTTAAACGCTGATGCCCGTCATGACGAATTTTAAAAACCTCTCCTTGAAACGGTGCATCCTGCTTAAAGTGAGTAGCCGTTAATAGCGGAAGCTGTGCCAATAATTCCTGAATGCCTCTATCCTTTAAGGCAGAGCCTATAAAGCACGGAAAGGCACACTCGTCTTGAATCATCGCCTGTAGCTGTACAAGGCATTGCTCACAATCCAGCGTGTCCTGTAAAAAGGCATCCAGCAATTGCTCATCACGCTCAGCAAGCCACTCCATTATGCTGCTTGATACATAATTGGCTTGCAGCGGTTCATCCACCAAGAGGACATGCTCAGAGCAATCCTTACGAAGCTGTGCCATTACTGCCGCTACATCTGCGCCTTCACGGTCAATTTTATTGATAAAAAAGAAGGTTGGCACATGGTACTTGCGCAGAAGCTGCCAGACGGTTTCGGTATGTCCCTGTACGCCCTCCACAGCGCTGACAATAATAATGGCATAGTCCATCACACGAATGGCACGCTCCATTTCAGGGGAAAAATCGACATGCCCTGGTGTATCAATGAGCGTATATGTATCCTCGCCTAGCGTGAAGCGACCTTGCTCAGCAAATATGGTAATACCGCGCTGTCGCTCCAGCTCGTGATTATCTAAAAAGGTGTCCTGATGATCGACACGCCCTCGTGCTTGAATACTATTTGTATGAAAAAGCACTTGCTCAGAAAGAGGGCACTGAAAAAGTCCCTCAGGCACAAGTGAGAGAGTACAGGAACGAATATTCGTTCCTGTACTCTCTTTTTCTTCGATGCCGTTGATTTCCATTGCGGCGGACGCGTTTCGCGGGCACGGCTCCAGCCTTCTCCCTCGCTTTGCTCAGTCCGGGTGCTTCCGCTCGTGCTGTTCCCGCAGAAGTCGCCGCCTCCATTCCAATCAACTGGGACCACTTTCATCACTAGAAGGGTTTTCCTCTCGTATAATCTCACAAATTTCCTGTATAATTAAAGGACTAATAAAAGGTGGTGCGACCATGATTTCTAAACAGGAAACATTCAATTTAAGCCCGTACATGGCGTTGTACGATTTAATTATTCCAAAGGACAATATGCTTCGCCAAATCAATGAACTTGTGGATTTCTCATTTATTCTAGACGAACTAAAATCGAAATACTGTTTAGTTAATGGCCGTAACGCGATTCCACCGATTCGCATGTTTAAATATTTACTGTTAAAAGCGATTCATGACCTGTCGGATGCCGACCTTATCGAACGTTCAAAATTCGATATGTCCTTTAAATATTTTTTAGATATGGCACCAGAAGAGGAAGTGATCGACCCCAGTTCCCTGACAAAATTCCGTCGACTCCGTCTTCAAGATATGAATTTATTAGATTTACTGATTCAGAAAACTGTTGAAATTGCTTTAGAGAAAGGACTACTCCTTAGTAAAATGGTGATTGTCGACGCTACCCATACAAAAGCGCGATATAACCAGAAAACGCCCAAAGAATTTTTACAGGAAAAATCCAAAAATGTACGTAAAGCCGTGTATCAACTAGACGAAAACATGGTCGGAAAATTCCCTGAGAAGCCTGCGTCAAATGAAGTCACAGAAGAATTAGATTACTGTCGTCAAGTAGTTGAAGCAGTCGAAACACAATCAAAGGTTGCACAAATCCCGGCTGTGAAAGAAAAATTAAATGTTTTAAAAGAAGTGATAGATGATTATGAGAATCATTTAAGCTATTCAAATGATCCGGATGCACGTGTTGGCCATAAGTCAGCAGATTCTTCTTTCTTTGGTTTTAAAACGCATATTGCGATGAGTGATGAACGTATTATTACAGCAGCGGTTGTGACGACGGGTGAAAAAAGTGATGGGCACTATTTACAAGAGTTGGTAGAGAAAAGTAGAACTGCCGGCATGGAAATTGACACGGTGATTGGTGATGCCGCCTATTCCTGGAAAGAGAATTTAGTGTATGCAAAATCGGAGCAGTTTCAGTTAATTTCAAAGTTAAATCCAGTAATCACAAATGGCAGCGGACAACGGAAAATTGAATTTGATTATAACAAGGATGCGGGTATGTTTGTTTGTCCAGCGGGGCACATGGCAACTCACAAAAGACGTACGGGCAGGAAAACCCTGAATCAAAGTTTAACGTTTCATTTTGATATTGAAAAATGTAAAGTTTGCCCGATGCGAGAGGGCTGTTATAAGGAAGGGGCGAAAAGTAAAACGTATAGTGTAACGATTCAATCCGATACACATCAAGAACAAGCAGCATTCCAGGAAACAGCCGAATTCAAAGCACTTGCCAGCAAACGCTATAAAATCGAAGCGAAAAATAGTGAATTAAAGAACCCACACGGCTTTAAAACAGCAAAATCGGCGGGTTTATTTGGCATGGAAATTCAAGGAGCCACGACGATCTTTGCGGTCAATCTGAAACGGATACTCAAACTACTGAGTGAAAAAGAGTAGGAAAAAAGAAAGAAATAAGGCACCTTCCATTCAAAAACGAATGGAAAGTGCCTTATTTTTGTTTGAAAAACTAATTCATCGTAAAAAATGTAAGTTTTTCAGTGCCCTAGCTCAGAAAAGGTAGTTTTCCCTGCATCTACATGTGCAAGCACGCCAATTGTTTTATACATGATAAATCCTCGTTTCCATTGCTTTTTTCGTTTTGTAATCAAATACTATCATATAATATTCTGCCCTTATGTCGAAATAGTGCTAAGATAAGTATGATTATTTATTTATGCATTGCCATAAAAATATTCTTCTGCTAGTCTATCAATAGTATGAATAATCATAAAACATATTGGTGCAAATAGCATTTGTTATTTGCTTAAAAGGGAAATCGGTGCAATTCCGATGCTGTCCCGCAACTGTAAATGGGGAGTCTATACAATATGCCACTGTAGCATTGAGCTATGGGAAGGCGTATAGATGATGAACCTAAGCCAGGATACCTGCCAATATGGATGGATGAACTACGAACCACGAGGATGGGGATAGTGATAAAGGTTGACGAACCATTTTTTCACTATGCTACTCTCTTGGTGACAAGAGGGGTTTTTTTATGCCTTCTTGCCATTTTTATAGCAAAGGAGAACAGGAACATGACAAAATGGAAAAGTAGTTGGCTTGTGTTAGTCATTGCCCTTGTAGCGATGTTAGCAGCATGTAATACGGAGTCAGCAGAGCAGGAAGAACAAACAGAGCCAGCAGAAGCAGCGGCAACGGAAGTAACGATTGACAATAATGATACAACGCAAACCTATAAGGAAGCACCAACAAAAGCGATTAGCTTAAATCAGCATGTGACAGAAATTATGCTAGCGCTAGGCTTAGAGGATGCTATGGTAGGTACGGCTTACTTAGATGATAAAATTTATGAGCCATTGCAGGAGGCATACGAGAAAGTGCCTGTTCTATCAGACCAATATCCAACAAAGGAGCAGGTCATTGATGCAGAGGCAGACTTTTTATATGGCGGCTGGAAAAGTGCCTTTGGCGAAAAGGGAGTTGGCACACCTGAGGAGCTGGAGGAGCTAGGCATTCATACGTATTTACATACATCTTCGAATATGACAAAGCCAACATTGGAGGATATTTTCACAGATATTCGCAATGTGGCGAAGATTTTCCGTGTGGAGGAGCGCGGAGAGGCATTGATTGAGCAAATGACGAAGGATGTAGATGCTGTTCGTGCGAAATTACCGCAGGAGGGCGAAAATTTACGTGTTTTAGTATTTGATAGTGGTGAAAAGGATGTGTTCACGGCTGGTCAAAACTTTATGAATGAGCTTGTAACCATTGCTGGCGGTCAAAATGTTTTTGGCGATGTGGAATCAGGCTGGACAACTGTATCGAAGGAGGATGCAGTAGACCGAAATCCGGAGGTGGTTGTTGTTATTGATTATGGTGAAACAACAGCCCAACAAAAAATAGACTTCTTAAAAAATGATCCAGCATTAAAGGAAATGGAGGCTGTTCAAAATGATCGTTTCGTTATCCTACCACTATCAGCAGCATCTGAGGGGGTACGTGCAGCAGAGGCGATTGAAATTTTAGCAAAGGGCTTCTACCCTGATAATTTTTAAGAAGGAGCCGCCAGACAAATGAATGCATTTCAGAAAAATATACCTGACCAAACCTTTGAAACATTGAACCGTCAAGGTGACTTTACACGTTTAGTTATTAGCCCAGGTATTATTAATAAGCATTATACACCTGCACAATTTCAAACGATTGCAGAGGTTGTTGGGGAGCAGGGTGCGATTAAGTATTCGACATCCTATAGCCTATTATTAGCCATTCCAACAAGCGATGTAGAGGAAGCGATTCATACGTTACAGCAGGCAGGGCTGTATAGTATGCCTGCGGGAGCAATTGTAGCGATGAAGGCCTGTGATTTTTGCGATGGCGACAAAATGGAGGCAGCGCCAATTACAGAGCAGCTCTATCATACATTGGAGGGCATGACAGTGCCTGCAAGAGTGCGTGTCAATATCAACGGCTGTGCATCTGCCTGCTATAATGCGGTCTATGATGATATTGGACTTGTTTACCAGCAGGAAAGCTTTGATGTCTATTTAGGCGCAGTGCCAATGGGCGCAAAGGCACAGGCAGGCACATTATTTGCCAAAAGGGTAGCAGTGACAAGGATTGAAGCGTTTTTACAGCAGATTATTCAGCTTTATCAGAAGCATGCACGCCCAAATGAGCCCTTTTATAAATTTTACCGCCGAACAAAGTCGGACGATTTTTGGCAGAGCCTAAGCAGGAATAATAATTAGCCTGTCGAAATATTATAAGTGAATACTTATGATAAAGGGGCAAAAAGATGACAGCAAAACAAGGCATTCAACCACAAGACCTATATCACTTAAAATCGGTATCTGCTCCACAGCTATCGCCTGATGGTACAGAGGTTATCTATATAGAAACAGTGATGGATGAAAAGAGCAACGACTATATATCTCATTTATATTATCTTAATTTACAAGCTAAACAGCCACAGCAATGGACATTTGGCGAGGCGAAAACAAGCGCTCCAGCATGGTCACCAGATGGCAGTCATATTGCATTTGTATCTACAAGAACAGGCAAGCCACAAATTTTTGTATTGGCAAAGACAGGCGGGGAGGCAAGGCAAATAACCCATTGTAAGCATGGAGCTACCTCACCTGTCTGGTCGCCATGCAGCAAAAAAATTGCGTTCTCGGTTAAGCTTGGTCAAGAGGATAGCATTCACGATCAGCCTGAAACAGATAAACAGCAGCAGGAGCTAAAGCCGCTGGAAGTGAGTGCTATGAAATATAAATCAGATGCGGCAGGCTTGTTAGATATGGAGCAATTTACGCATATTGCTGTTGCTCATCTTGAAACAGGTGAGCTGGAGCAGCTAACAGCAGGAAACCATCATTTCCACCTTGATACATGGTCGCCAAATGGGCAATACTTGACATATATCGCTGATTTATCAGAGGATCAAGATTTTTCATTTAACAATGATATTTTCTTATTGGATGTAGCGACAAAGCAGACTCAGCAGCTAACAGCAGAAATAGGCACATTTTATCAAACTTCATGGTCACCGAACAGTCGCTATCTTACGTTTCTTGGTAGCAAACGCGAATTTCAAAATGCTACACAAGCAAAGCTATGGCTATATGATGTAGCACAGCAGCAACTGACATGTATAACAAGTGACTTTGATGCGCCGATTGGTGACTTAATGATTGGCGATTTTCTACAGGGCGTTGTAGCCCCTCGTGTGCAATGGCTGGAAGATAATCACAGCTTTTATTTCCAAGTGACAGACCAAGGCAGCACAGCGATTTATTTTGGTAATCTTGCAGGCGAATTATATCCAGCTATTTTGGATGACCAATATGTTTATGGCTTTTCACTGGATGCTAAGCGCGATAAAGCCGTTGTCGCCATTAGCACGCCAACAAATCCCGGCGATTTATTTTATATTAATTTACAAACGGGCGAAAAGGAGCAGCTTACGGCGGTAAATCAGGAGTTTTTACAAGCAAGAGCCTTAGCTGTGCCTGAAGCAATTGAATTTGAAGGGGCAGAGGGCTGGAGCGTTCATGGCTGGCTGATGAAGCCGATTGGCTATCAAGAGGGCAATAAATATCCACTTATTCTAGAAATTCATGGCGGCCCACATGCGATGTATGGCAACAGTTATTTCAATGAATTTCAGATTTTAGCTGCACAGGGCTTTGCTGTGCTATATACAAACCCGCGTGGTAGTCATGGCTATGGGCAAGCATTTGTTGATGCTGTGCGTGGTGATTATGGCGGCAATGATTATCAGGACTTAATGGCAGCGGTGGATTATGCACTGGCACACTTTGATTTTATTGATCCAGCTCGTCTTGGCGTGACAGGTGGTAGCTATGGTGGCTTTATGACGAACTGGATTGTTGGACATACGAAGCGCTTTAAAGCTGCTGTTACCCAACGCTCAATTGCAAACTGGATTAGCTTTTATGGTGTGAGTGATATCGGCTATTATTTTACAGACTGGCAAATTTTTGCGGGGCTAGAGGATATTGATAAGCTATGGCATCATTCACCATTGAAGTATGTAAATGCGATAGAAACACCGTTATTGATTTTACATGGGGAAAACGACTATCGCTGTCCAATTGAGCAGGCAGAGCAATTATTTATTGCCTTAAAGCAGCGCAAAAAAGAAACCAAATTTATTCGCTTCCCAGCAGCTAATCATGAGCTATCGAGAAGTGGTAAACCATCACTAAGAATCCAGCGCCTCACGTATATCCGTGATTGGTTTGTGGATTATTTATAAACAAAAAGGACGTGTTTCAAATGGCTTTTGAAACACGTCCTTTTCTAGTTAGCTAAGCTTTTGAATAAAAACAACCTTTAAGTAATTAAATTCAGGGTATTCACGCGGGACGCGGAAATCCTTTGGCAAACTATGCTCTTCCATGATTTTATAGCGCGTATTGGTCGCTTGAAAGGCTTGGTCAATAAAGCCTTTAAACTTTTTCATACCAAAGCTGGCATTATTCGTTGAGGCAACAATAATGCCATTTTTCGCTGTAATGGCAATGGCATCCTTGAGTAATTTAGGATAGTCCTTTGCAGTGGAAAACGTCATTTGCTTTGTACGAGCAAAGCTTGGTGGGTCTAGCACGACAAGGTCAAATTGTAGCTCGTGGCGCTGTGCATATTTAAAATAATGAAAAACATCCATTACCTTTATATCCTGCGCCTCATAATCGATATTATTGACACTAAATTGCTCAATCGTTTTCGCTAAACTGCGCTTCGCTACATCGACACTCGTTGTTTGAAGCGCGCCTCCTAGTGCCGCCGCTACTGAAAATGCGCCTGTATAGGAGAAGGTATTGAGCATATTTGTCTGCTTCGCATAGCGCTCACGAATCGCCAATCGTACATCACGCTGATCAAGAAAAATTCCTGTCATTGCGCCATCGTTTAAATGCACAGCATAGGTCATACCATTTTCCTTCACCATAATAGGGAATTCACCCGGTATGCCCATAACAAAATCATCCTGCTCCATATACTGTCCCTTGCCATCAAAGCGCTTTTTCTCATAAATCGCCTCGTACTGAACCGTTTCAGCCAGCGCCGCATAAATCATGTCCTTAAAGCAATAAATTCCCTCGCTATACCAGCTTACCATATAGTAGCCATTAAAAAAGTCAATGGTCAAGCCGCCAATGCTATCTCCCTCACCATTAAACACACGAAAGGCTGTTGTGTCGTCATTGTTGAAAAATGCTGCACGATTCTCAATTGCCTTTTTCAATTTTTGGCTAAAAAAAGCTTGATCAATCGCTTCATTGGCATCTGTTGTCAGTACCCAGCCAATGCCTTTATTTTGGATACCGTAGTACCCTGTCCCAATAAAGCGCTGATGCTGGTCAACGAGCCTTAGCAATGCACCCTGCTGCGCTGGGAGCTGGCGTACATCCACGGCATCCTTTGTAAGAAGTGGGTAGCCCTTTTTTAATGGATTAGCAAAGGGCTGTTTAATTTGTAAAGTGATTGTTTGTGTCATCATGTCATCCTTTAAAAAGCATTTTGCCTTATTATCGCATTGTTTGAGCAGGATGGCTAAAGTTATTTCAGAAACTGGGCAATTTTTTCAACCGTATCAATTGTCGCTTCCTCAAAATAGGTCATTTTACTAAAATAGCTATGGATTAAGCCGTGCATCGTGATATGCTCAACGGCAACACCTGCCTGTGCCAGCTTTTGTGCATAGGCATGCCCTTCATCGTAGAGTACATCCGCATCCGCCGCAATAATCAGTGTTTTAGGAAAAATGCTTGCATCCTCAATTAATAAAGGCGAAATTAGCGGGTCTGTAAAGTTTTGCACATCTGTATAATGGTGGGCAAACCATTCCATCCCTTGCTTATCCAAGCCATAGTTTTCACCATAGGCAGCATAAGAGGCTGTGGAAAAATCCAGATGAACAACAGGATAAATCAGTGCCTGTGCATGGATAGCTGGTCCATTTAATACAGCAGCTAAATAAGTAACAACCGTTGCCAGATTCCCCCCAGCACTATCACCAGCAATCGTAATTTTCGTCGCATCACCACCCAGTGCCTCCAGCTGCTCCTGCACCCATAATAAGCTATCATAGGCATCATAAAGTGGGATTGGGAAAGGATACTCAGGTGCTAGACGATAATCGACGGATACAACAAGTGCCTGTGCTTTCTCGGCTAATAATTGACAGCCTGCATCGACAGAATCCAAATTGCCATAAACCCAGCCGCCTCCGTGGTAAAACACAATCACAGGGAGCTTTTTGCCAACAACAGGCGTATAAATGCGTGCAGAAATTTGTGCGCCATCACGCACGGTAATCGTTTTATCCTCAATAGCTGCAAGCTGTGGCTTCTGTGCGGATTGCCACGGTGCAACGGTGCGCATCGCTCTTGCTTGCTGTGGGGTGCACTGATAATAAGGTGTATTCGTATTATTTGCTTGAATGAATTGGACTGCTTCATCTCTTAATTTTGTCATGGTCATCCATCCTTTATTTCCATTGTTTGTTTCTATTATAAACTAATCTTATAAAATTACTAGGATTTAAATTAAAAAAATTTTAGTATCACGCAAAAATATGGTTATAATAGAGTTTGACTGGAGGGATAGCATGATTTCTTTAATTGTAGCGCACGACCAACATTATGTTATTGGCTATAACAATGATATGCCATGGCATTTACCCGGTGATTTGCAATATTTTAAACAGAAAACGATGGGCAAGCCAATGATTATGGGGCGCAAAACATTTGAATCCATTGGACGTCCACTGCCCGGTCGCCGCAATATTGTCATTACACGCGACTCGAACTACTCGGCAGAGGGCATTGAAATCGCGACAAGCTTAGAGGCAGCACTTGCGCTTGCAGGAGATGTGCCTGAAATTATGATTATTGGCGGCGAGCAAATTTTTAGCTTATCCATGGCGCTTGCTGACCGCTTATACATTACCAAAATCAATCATTCGTTTCAGGGAGATACGTATTTCCCGAGCTACGAGCAGGATTTTGTACAAGTTTCATCAGAAGCACCTGAAACAGCGCCAGAAGGCTACACATTCCAATACCAAATTTTTGAACGAAAACCCGCGGATAAGAGATAAATACCCGTGAAACCAGAGCGAATACTCGCAAAGCAGGAGCAAACATCTCTATGTAAAAAGTAAAAATCCTCTCGCTGCACAATGGTGAGAGGATTTAGATGTTTTATTATAAGTAAAAATAGACACAGGCGTACATGGAGCCACAGCCAGCTAGTACAAAGAGATGCCAAATTGCATGATTGTAGGGCAGGGTGCGCCATGCATAAAAAATTGCACCAATTGTATAAAATAGCCCACCCGCTAGAAGCAATGCAAAGCCGTGAAAGCCTAAGTATATATAAACAGGCTTAATGGCAAAAATAATGAGCCAGCCCATCCCGATATAAAAAATTAATGACAGCAGCTCAAAACGATTAATAAAGAAGCATTTAAAAAGTACTCCAAGAATTGCTAATGACCAAATAATACATAGTAGTGCTAAGCCTGTTGCGCCACCAACAGCGATTAATAAAAACGGCGTATACGTACCAGCGATTAAAATATAAATAGATGAGTGGTCAAGAATGGCGAAGAAGCGCTTATATTTTTCTGGCATGCTATGTAGCAATGTCGACATTAAAAATAAAATAATGACCGAAGCGCCAAAAATACTAAAAGTTGTCACATGGAGGGCATTTCCTGTTTGCACCGCTGTCAACAGTAAGACAACAAGCGCTGGAATACTGATAATAAAGCCAATACCGTGTGTAATGGCATTCCACAGCTCTTCCTTCCATGATTTATAGTCAAATGAATCCACCATTTGCAACACTCCTTTCGTTGATATATTTACTATACCCCAATAACATCTAAACAACCATTTACATTTGTCATATCTTTTCTATCTAAAATGTCATATGCCTTGATGGGCTTTTATTATTGTCATTTTAAGAGAGCGCTTACAATAAGCTTTGGCTTAATGACAAATGTCATGTTTACATAATGATTCATTCATCTATATAATAAATGCTAATGAAGTAAAAGGATGTGTCGAAGTGGGACGAATTCATATAGTGACGGACTCAACTTGTGATTTAACAAAAGAAGAGGTAGCACAGCATAATATACATATTGTGCCTTTAACAATTCAAATTGACGGTAAGACGTATATAGATGGTGTAGATTTGGAGCCCCAGTCTTTTTTAGGGCTTATGAAAAATGCAAAGGATTTACCGAAAAGCTCGCAGCCTGCACCGGGAAAATTTAAAGAATTATACGATGAGCTTGGTAAAGATGGTGACCACATTATTTCCATCCATATGACAGGCGGCATGAGCGGCACGGTTGAGTCTGCACGTCAGGCGGCACAAATGACGGATGCCCATGTTACGGTGATTGACTCCCGCTTTATCGCTATTGGGCTTGCTATCCAGCTTCGAGAAGCCATTAAGCTGCGTGATGCAGGCGCAACGGTGGAGGATATTGTAGCTCGTCTTGATACGGTACGTGCCAACACGCATTTGTATGTGATTGTGGATACGCTGGAAAACCTTATAAAAGGCGGTCGAATTGGGAAAGGAACGGGCTTTATCGGTTCATTGCTCAATATTAAAGTGATTGCTAATTTAGAGGGTGGCGTCTATAATCCTGTGTCAAAGGTGCGTAGTCATAAGCAGGTCGTCAATTATTTATTTAAGCAATTCCAAGCAGATACGGCTGGCAAAACCGTGAAGGCAGTAGGCATTTCACATGCAGATGGTCTTGCTACAATGGGCAATCCATTAAAAGAGCTGGTTGAGGGTACAGGCTTTCAGGATGTCGAAATCGCCTTTACTTCTCCCATTATTTCAACCCACACAGGGCCGGGAGCCATTGGGTTTATTTATTACGCAGAATAATCAACAGAAGCTACTACATTTGTGAGTGTAGTGGCTTTTTTGTATAGTGAGGATTGAGCGCTTTCAGCAAGGAATTGAGCGAAATCCTAGACAATCCATCAAAATTATCAAGAACAAAAGGGAAGTCACTTTTCATAGAGGTATGACTATTCTATAATAGAACTAATAGAAAGGGATGGAAGGTGGTCAAATCGACATGTGGCGATTTCTATTGTCATGTTTGACCGTCTTTGTACTAAGTGGTTGTGCAATATCAATCGATGAACCGAATCCGCAAGCAGAGCCAGATGGTGAGCAGGCAGAAACGGAGCAAGAGATGACGCAGGATGAGCAACAAACAGAGGACGAGGAAAAACCCTCTAAGAATATGTTGACGCAAATTTTTGAACATTTTTTTGAGCCATCAGAAGAGGATTTATCGCAAATTGATGAAGAAAACG
Source organism: Lysinibacillus sp. FSL K6-0232 (assembly GCF_038008325.1). Classification (NCBI taxonomy): domain Bacteria; kingdom Bacillati; phylum Bacillota; class Bacilli; order Caryophanales; family Bacillaceae; genus Lysinibacillus; species Lysinibacillus sp. FSL K6-0232. The sequence continues at coordinate 1,936,205 of NZ_JBBOYW010000001.1, forward strand.
CAAAGCAACTGCATTACTTGGCACTGGGAGATTCCTTAACAGATGGTGTCGGTGATGAGTATAGTCAAGACGGTTATGTAGGAAGGTTGGCAGATTCATTGTTAACATGGCCCTCTGTAGCAGAGGTAGAGGTTGATAATCGTGGAAAACGCGGAAGACGTAGCGATCAACTACTAAAATTAGTGAAAAAGGGGCATTATGATGAAGAGCTGCAGCAGGCACAGCTCGTTTCTCTAACAATGGGTGGCAATGATGTCATGAAGGTCGTGAAGCAGGATTTATTTAATTTAAAGCGTGATGCTTTTGATAAAGAATTACTTGCCTATAAGGAGCGCTACAGTAAAATTATCGAAGGTATTCGAGCAAAGAATCCAACAGTGCCTTTATTGCTTATTGGCTTTTACAACCCATTCTCCATTGTTACAAATGAGGCGAATGAATTCGATACAATTATTACAGAATGGAACAAGGTGATTGAAGAAGTAGCAAGTGAGGATTCAAATGCTTGCTATATATCGGTGGAAGATTTATTTGATTCAAACGAGGAACTTGTCTATCATACAGACTTTTTCCACCCCAATGCAAAGGGCTATGACAAAATGACAGAGCGTATACTCACAACAATGGAGCAGTGTAATATGGAAAAAAAGATTAACAAGGCAATAGGCTTCGAGGAGTGACAAAATGAATAAATGGAAAATCGCATTTTTTGCCTTAGCGGGCACAGTGCTTTTTGCAATCCTCCTCGTTGTTTTTTTAGCAACTAGACCAGTAGATGGTGTTGATGTCGCAAAGAATGCAGTAGGTACAAGTGAAGGCAAAGAGAATGTTCTCGTTGTGCAAACAACAGCAAAAGAGTTAGAATCAATATCCAAAAAATATGTAAGGGATGCTGTAGAGGGCTCTCCTTTACCGATTGATTATACGATTGGGGATGATATTCAATTAAAAAGCACGCTCACAGTGTTCTATACGGATATTCCGATTTCCATGAATTTTGACCCAATTGTCGATGAGAGCGGTAATATTATTTTAAAGCAAACAGGCATGAATGTGGGGCTACTGAATATTCCACCAGAAACAACGATGAAAATTATGCGTGATTCGGTGGAATTCCCCTCATGGATTACCATTAATCCAAATGAAGCGGAAATCTATATTGATTTATCGCGTATTAATATTGCGTCAGGTTCACGTGTTCGTGCAAAGGAATTGGATTTAGCCAATGATAAAATTTTATTGGAAATACTTGTACCTGGTGAATAAGGAGTGAAAGTTATGGCAAGGCAATATGCAACATTTGCAGGTGGCTGTTTTTGGTGTATGGTTAAGCCCTTTGATGAAATGCCCGGCATTGAATCCGTACTATCAGGCTATACAGGTGGACATGTTGAAAATCCAACCTATGAGCAAGTATGCTCTGAAACAACAGGGCATGTAGAGGCTGTACAAATCACCTTTGATGATGAGCTTTATAGCTATGAGCAATTGCTCGCAACATTTTGGACATTAATTGATCCAACAGATGCAGGCGGTCAATTTTATGATCGTGGAGAATCCTATACAACGGCGATTTTTTACCATGATGAGGAGCAGCGTGAGCTAGCCGAGCGCTCGAAGGCAGATTTAGCGGCATCAGGCAAGTTTGATAAACCGATTATGGTGAAAATTTTACCAGCGAGCACGTTTTATCCAGCTGAGGACTATCATCAACATTATTATAAGAAAAATCCAATGCACTATGAACGCTATTCGATTGGATCAGGTCGTAGGGCATTTCAGGAGCAACACTGGGGGGCTAAGGATGAATAAAGAGCAACGTTTAAAAGAGCTGACAGATATGCAATATTATGTAACACAGGAAAATGGCACAGAGCCACCATTTCGCAATGAATATGATGACCATTTTGAAGAGGGCATTTATGTAGACATCGTATCTGGAAAGCCTTTATTTAGTTCATTGGATAAATTTAATTCAGGCTGTGGCTGGCCAGCCTTTGCCAAGCCAATTGAAAAAGAAGAAGTAACAGAGCATTTCGATACATCTCATGGTATGCGCCGTGTAGAGGTGCGCAGCAAAGAGGCAGACTCTCATTTAGGACATGTCTTTCCAGATGGGCCAAATGAGCTAGGAGGCATGCGTTATTGCATTAACTCCGCCGCCCTGCGCTTTATCGCAAAAGAAGACTTAGAAAAAGAAGGCTACGGCGACTATCTAGCACTGTTTAAATAAAACAATCCTAGCAAGGTGTGAACTACGACACACTTGCTAGGATTTTTTGTATTGCGCTGTTCGCAAGTATTATAGATTCAATTGCATGTAAAAGCTTAGAAATTCTGAGTGTTCACCTGAACGCGAGTATTGTATATCTGAGCGCGTGTAAATGCTCAAGATTCGCGTGTATTGCATGTCCAAGCGCGTGTATTCGCCTGAACGCAGGTATCGCTATACTTTAAATTCGCTGACAAGGTGGCGTAGGCTATCTGCTTGCTGTGCTAGCTCTGTAGCGGCTGCATTGATTTCCTGCATGGATGCGGAGCCTTGTGTTGCCGCTGCGGCAGATGTTACGGTGTTGGCAGCAGATTGCTCGGCATAGGCATTGACATGCACAAAATCGCTTGCTACAGCATTGCTATAGACAATCGTTGTGCCAATTGTATCAACCATTTCGGCAATAATGGCGGTTGTTTCCTGTGTATGCGCTAAAATATTTGCCAGTGATTGGTTTGTTTTATTCGTCACTTCCACGCCTTGAATAACCGATGTAACCCCCTCATGATTTTGCGCGACAATGGATGTCACCTCATCTTGAATGGATGTCACAATCGTCGTTACTTCCTTTGCTGCACTTTGCGATTGCTCAGCTAATTTACGCACTTCATCCGCCACCACCGCAAAGCCTCGTCCATGCTCACCAGCTCGTGCCGCTTCAATCGCCGCATTTAAGGCAAGTAAATTTGTTTGCTCAGCAATCGCAGTAATCGTGCCAATAATGGAGGTAATATCGGCTGATTTACGTCCTAATGCTTCGACAGTGGTTGTTGTAGAAGCCATCGTTTCCTCAATCGACTGCATAACAAGCGATGATTGCTCCACGGAACGGCTGCCCTCATCCGCTGCCTGCTGCATTGCAAGTGAGGCACGCTGTACAGCACTTGCTTGTTCATTTAATTGATGCATGGAGTGCTCTAAATCGCTCATTTTTTGCTGGGCACTATTCATGCTGGCAATCGTCTGGTCACTGTCACTGGCAATATCGGCTGTTGCATCGGCAATAGCTTGAATGGTACGTGCATTTTCATCAGCTAAGGACATTAGCTCCTGACTGCTGCTTGATACGTGATCAGCCAGCTCACTGACACGTCTAATTAAATTAGAAATCGACTCGATTAATGTATTAGTAGAAGCAGCAATAATCGAAAATTCATCGCGATTACGCACTTTGACACGCCTTGTTAAATCGCCGCCAGCCTGTGCAATATCAAGGATAGAATCATTAATCTTTTGCGTATTGCGCTTAAGCGATTGAAACAGCATATAACCAAAAATAACAATCGCTAAAAAGCCAATAACAGATACAAGGAAGAATGTCACAATGGATAGATTGACGCGCTGATTCAGCTTGTTCAATTTTGCTTTATTCGACTCATCCATTACAGCATTAATCGTTTCAATATTATCGTCAATATGATTTTTCATTGTTTCCCCAGTGGCATTCAGCATTAATTTACGTGCCTGTTCAAGCCCTAGCTCATCACGCATCGTCATTACTTTTTCTGAATAATCTAGGTAATTTCGATAATATTGTTCAATGGCTTGAATATGTGCAAGCTCTATTGGATGATTTTCAAATTGCTTTTTTAATGATGTGAGCTTTTTTTGAATCGTATCCAGCTTCATATGATAAGAAGTAAAATAATTGCCATCACCTGTAATTAAATACGTCTGCTCCAAATTTGTTAAGCGTGCAATCTCATAAGCAAGCTGATTGACCGTTAATTGCTCCTGCACATTTTTCTTTGTAAAATCCTCCATTTGCTGCTGGAGGTTTTGGATATTGACATACGATAAAACCCCCATAATACCGTTAATCACAATAAGAAGTGCGAACATTAAAAGCACCTTGCCTCGAATCAAATGATAAAAACGTGGCTGTTTTTCTTTAATAGGAGGGGAATTAGTCCCGTTTTTCTCTTTTGTTGCTTTTTTCTTTCTTAAAAAATGAAAAGCAGAGAGAGAAGGGCGCTGTTTCGCTGTATTACGGTCTTTTTTAGTCTTATTCATCGCCATCACCTTCCTATTTTTTTATCATCGATTTCAATTTTAGCTTATTTTACTAGATATTTCTATTAGAATTTCTAAAAATAGAAATTTTCTGATAAAGATTGGTGCGACAAAAGTCTGTGCTATGCAAGAAAATAGGGCTATATTCATGACTAGGTAAAAATCCTTAGCAATAGAGGCTATGACGAATGTTTATTTTTTTGGTACACTAACGAAAAAGCAGTTGTGGTAAAAGGGGATATTGTACAATGAAAAAAAGTTTTTATCTATATGTACTAGCTTTTCGTGGTGGCGATTGGTCAGACCCGAAAGTACGCTTTGCGGAAGAAATGTTTCATGAGCATAATTTTCCAAAGCAAAGCACAGACTTTAATGAGCTATCTAGCTATATCGAATCCTATGCAACAGAAAATTTAACAACAGAAGCATTTGATGCGCTATGGGCGTTGTATGAGGAGCAGGCATAAGAAATGAATAAATTTTCAGTTGCTAGACGTCTAGCATTGCGAAAATAATCAAAAAACAGTATGATGGATATGATAACTGACAGAAAAGAGGGATTGCAGTATGAGTATTCATATTAATGCAAAAAAAGGTGAAATTGCCGATACAATTTTACTTCCAGGTGACCCATTACGTGCAAAGTATATTGCTGAAACATTTTTAGAGGATGTAACTTGCTATAACGAAGTACGTAATATGTTTGGCTACACAGGAACATATAAGGGCAAACGTATTTCTGTACAAGGAACAGGTATGGGTGTGCCATCGATTTCAATTTATGTAACAGAATTAATGCAAGAATATGATGTTCAAAAATTAATCCGTGTAGGTACTTGTGGTGCGATTCAAAAGGATGTAAAAGTGCGTGATGTTATTCTAGCACAGGGCGCAACATCGGATACACGTATGAATCAAATTATTTGGGGCGGTGCTATCGACTTCGCACCAATCGCTGACTTTGATTTACTTTTAAAAGCTTACAATGCTGGTAAAGCAGCAGGGCTAAACTTGCAGGTGGGCAATATCTTCACAGCAGATATGTTCTATTCGGACGAGCACCAAAATGAAAAATTAGCACAATATGGTGTACTTGCTGTAGAAATGGAATCCGCAGCACTTTACACATTAGCAGCTAAATTTGGTCGCCAAGCACTATCTGTTCTAACAGTAAGTGACCACATTTTAACAGGCGAAGTAACAACTGCAGAAGAACGTCAAACAACATTCAATGACATGATCGTGGTAGCTTTAGACGCAGCGATTCAAGAATAGTTGATAACTCAACACATTTAAACTTAATTTTAAAAAGGCAACCGACTAAACGTCCCATTTTATCAAATGGCGTGAAAGTAGTCGGTTGTTTTTTGTTAATAAATAAAGAGGAGGACAGTAGTTTTATTAGGAGTGATAAAGCTAAAATTTAGCTTTTCTTTTTGATAAAAATTCCAATAAGAAGCGTCACAAGCCCAATAATAAATAGAAGAGGAAACAGCACTATCATTACGGCGACTGCAGCAAACCCACTACCTCCCCATATCATAGCAATAATCCATGATAATAAAGGTGCTATGACTAGCATAATGGTTATTCCCCAAATGATCCATTTTGTTTTAGTTGATTTACCAATACTGAAAATAAAAGGTATAACCAATATCAAAGCTAGTAGCAAAATAATTAATCCAATCATCAATGGAAACCCTCCATCCTTTCAAAAGGTGCATTCAATTTAGTGTAACATATTTCAAAATGTAGGATTATTGGATGCACGTAAGTATAAACAGCTATTGACATACCTAAGCTCACCAGTAATCTTAATTCATTGATGCTCATTGCACTTTGAGATTAAATTGGGCAATGTTTAAAGGATACAAGTGAGAAGAACATATAAAATTATTAAAAATGAACACAGCTAATATAACAAAACTGGTTTTGAGTGTTGAGTATCTTAAGCGGAAAAATAATAAAATTAATTATTTGCGATTATAAAGAATGCTAAATAAATATACCTAGTTTGGAGGAGCATCGAGTGTAGTTGTAAATAGCAATAAATGGGCTTATTTTCAATTATTGAATCATAATATTGACAAACCTATAAATTGTAGTCGTCTTTACAGATTTATCGAACGGGAAAGCCCATCGTCTTTAGACATGAGATGATAGTGAGGTCGGTCAAGGGATAGCTTTTGCTATCTCAATTGACCGAAATTTTCACTACCTATATTTTTATACATTTGTTGCAGTTTGTTTTGTTAATTGATACAATTTTGTTATGGAAGAATACAGAAGAACAAATACAACCGTCTCATTGATTAATTATCATTTTGTGTTTTGCCCTCGATACAGAAGAAAGATATTTCTTGATGACAAAATAGAACAGAGATTTAAAGAAATGGTACACGAAATATGTGAATCTTTAAAAATAAAAGTGGTAGCCTTAGAATGTGACAAAGACCATGCCCACCTATTTCTAAATGCACTACCTACATTAAGTCCTGCAAACATCATGGCAAAAATCAAAGGAGTGACATCTAAACAGTTGCGTGAAGAATTTCCTCACCTACAACACTTGCCGAGTTTATGGACACGTTCTTATTTTGTTTCCACCGCTGGAAATGTATCGAGGCAAACCATCAAACGCTATGTTGAGCAACAGAAAACAAGAGGGTGAAATCATGTCGCAACCAATCACTGTCAAAATAAAATTGTTGCCTACAAAAGAACAGGCTTTGACTTTAACTGAAATGAGTAAAATATACATTTCAACAATCAATGACCTTGTATTTGAAATGGTAAAAGAAAAGAAAAGCACTAAGAAAACAAGTAAAAACCTTCATGTATCTTTGCCAAGTGCAGTAAAAAACCAAGTAATTAAAGAGGCAAAAAGTGTTTTCAGGAAGGCGAAAAAAACAAAATTCGAAACAGTTCCAGTTCTAAAGAAGCCTATGTGCATCTGGAACAATCAAAACTACTCTTTTGATTCCACTCATATCTCCTTGCCTATCATGGTTGACGGCAAAACCAAGAAAACGCCTATTCGTGCTTTATTGGTTGATAAAGGTCACCGAAATCTTGATTTGCTTAAACATAAGTTAGGCACACTGCGTATCACAAAAAAGTCGGATAAATGGATAGCACAAATTTCTGTGACCATTCCTACTGTTCAAAAAACAGGAGTAAGAGTAATGGGTGTTGATTTAGGACTAAAAGTACCTGCTGTTGCTGTAACAGACGATGAGAAGGTACGATTTTTTGGTAATGGCAGACAAAACAAATTCAAGAAAAGAAAATTCCGTTCAGTTCGTAAAGAATTAGGGGAAAAGAAAAAGTTAACTGCTATTCGTAAGTTGAACAACAAGGAACAACGTTGGATGCAAGACCAGGACCATAAAGCGAGTCGTGCAATTGTTGATTTTGCGAAAGAGAATAAAATTTCTGTCATTCGTTTAGAACAATTAGCGAATATTAGACAGACGACAAGAACCAGTCGTAAAAACGAAAAGAATTTGCATACATGGTCATTCTATCGACTATCTCAATTTATTGAATACAAAGCAAGGTTAGAAGGAATTAAAGTTGAATACGTAAAACCTGCATATACAAGTCAAACATGCCCTAAATGTTCAGAGAAGAACAAGGCGCAAGATAGAAAATACAAGTGTAAATGTGGATTCGAGAAGCATAGAGATATAATTGGTGCTATGAATATTCGCTATGCACCTGTGGTTGATGGTAAAAGTCAATCAGCATAGAGAACTAGATGTTCTGCCCTATGAGGGGTAATGAGATACCCTCATCTTGAGGACTGTTTAAAACAGAAATGGACTGCGAACGCTTAGTCACTCAAGAATCCCATTGCTTTAGCTGTGGGAGTCTCAATAGTGATTTTTCTAGTACCGCTCTTGATGGGACTGCTACTGTTATGGATTCGGCTTATTCGCCAGCATGCTCTGACAAAGCGTACCCTCCAAATCGGCTTGGTTGTTACAATTCTTTATAGTATTGCGGCTATTGTTTATCAAAGAATCGTCTTAGCTAATTATTGAGAGGTTATAAAAGAGGCATTGCTCCAGCAAAATGGCACTGCTGATCTGCATTATATTAACGCGATCACAACTGGCTTAACGATTCATGTGAACAATCAATATTTTAACCTTTATACATTTTTTCTATTGATAAGTGTATCCGTTTTGCTTGCCTGTCTATGGTGTTTAATGGATAAGCAGGATGCGCTGTGAAAAATAAAAAACTTTTTATGTTTTTGTGTAACCTTTTTTGTAATGAAACGACTACTCTAATAGTAGAATACAAAACACTAAAGCAAGTTAGTAGCATTCACTTTTCACAAAATGACCAGGGCTCAGCAAGATTGAGTACCTGGTTGTTTTGTTTTTTCGGGAACTGGCACATTAAAAGCTACTAAAACTCCGAACGATAATAAAGCTATTCCATCGTTCGGAGTTGTTGTTATTTTAACATCGCCTGTAATGTTCGTTTTTGCCAGCCTAGCTTAAAGTACGCATACTGCATAATAAAGTGGACGCAGAAGGTAATCGGGTAGGCTAACCAGACACCGTTTAGAGCAAGTGCTGTGTGGTGGGATAGGAAGTAGGCGAGTGGTACTTGCACAACCCAAATGGTGATAATTAAAAAGACAGTCGGCCAAAGCACAACACCTGTTGCGCGCATTGTTGCTGATACGGTTTGCGTATGCCCAAAAATTAAATAGCTCCAAAAGGCGATATATAAATAATTTTTAGCAATATGCAAGGTTTCCTGTGTATCAATAAATAACGCAAGAATTGGCTCTGCAAATAAATACATGACTAAAATAATTGCGCCACCTAAAAGGTAATTAATTTGTACCCCCATTAGACGGATTTTTTTAATCATTTCGGTCGAGTTTGCGCCTAATGCCTGTGCAACAAAGACAGAGGTAGCAATAGCAATACTCATAGCTGGCACTTGGGCATAGCTTGCCACCTGATTGACAACACCATAGGCAGCCGTCGCATTTGAGCCATGCAGATTGACAAAGCCAATCACAGCAATTTCTGCAACAGAGATGGCGACCATACTAATGCTTGAAGGGATGGCGAGCTTTAGTAGGGACGTTAAAATATCCTTTTTCAGCTTAAAGTGCTGTAAAATAGTTTTGTCTAAACGTAGTAAATGCTTTGTTTTATGCAGGTAAACAAATAATACGAGCATCGTCACAAGGTTTGATAAGACAGATGCATAGGCAGCGCCATTTAAGCCAAACGCAGGCAGCCCAAACCAGCCAAATACTAATGGCGGCAGAAAGGCGATATTTAAAATAACACTAACGACTAAAAATAAAAAAGGTGTTTTGGAATCGCCCACGCCACGCATAAATGTTGTATAGACCAAGTACCAAAACATAATTGGCAGCGTGAAAAATAAAATTTGTGCATAGCTAATACTCATCTCTAAAATATTAGCGGGTGTTTGCATAAAGCGTAAAATCCATTCAATAAAAAAGCCGCCAAAAATCGCAACGGCAATGGATAAAATGGTTGTAAAGGCAAGCGTTACCCCAACAACCTCCTTCATTTTCTCATGGTTGCCAGCACCAAATGTTTGCCCAACTAAAATCGAGCTACCTGAGCCAATGCCAATCGCAAAAGCCATTAAAAAGAAGAAAAATGGAAAGAATGCCGAGATAGCAGCGAGTGCATCGACACCTAAATTGCGTCCCACGATAAACATCGCAAATACTTGCCCAACGGATTGCAGGACATTAGCGAGCATCACGGGAATTAAAAAATTAAAAAAAGCCTTTCGTAGTTGTTTGTCATCCTGTAGTAAATGTTCATTCATCATTTGATCCTCTTGAGTATTAATAACCCATTTCTTTTAAAATTCGTGATAATGTACGCAGGCGTTCGCCAATTAATTCACCATCATTGTTTAATGCCTGCTGAAAAAGCTGAATATCCTCTTTAATTTGCTCATTGTCTGTGCAAACCTCTACAGTCATGGCATCTCCCTGCAAGCCGACACGCTTAATAAGCGGATTTTCCTCGTCATATAAATGCTCGTGACGGTACGCCTCCTTGAAATAAAGCTCTGTTTCACATACTAAAATAGCGAGGTCAAGCACACGGTGAAGGGGTAGCTCCTCTGATTGACGCGACCATTTGCCACCAGTATGTCGCCAAACCTTTGCCGAAATATCAACCTTTCCGCGATCATTCCATTGTGCTAAGCCAAGTGATAGCCCCTGTGCATCTGTTTCGTATGCTGTGCGTCCATCGATATTGGCATAGTTTTCTGCCACAATGACAGGCTTATGCTTTAAATGTGTTGGTATTTTCATTGTTAACACTCCTTCCAATTTAGTAATTTACTAAATTACTGCTTTAGTAAATTTAACATTGCATCTATGAGAAGTCAATCCTTATGCTAAAAATTGTATTTTTTCTCAAATAGGGGGCTCTATGGCTCAGTGAAAGCTTTGGAAATGTAGATATTGGAGAGAATATGAGGATTACACCTATTGAAGTGAGAAGTTTATGATGGTCTGTTCATAAAAGTATTGTTGAGAAATAGTAGAGATGAGGCTGATAATGTATGAGTATATCTGGACGGGCATAGACAAATGCTAACCCTTTTAATGGTTAAACATGTAGTAATAATATTTCTTTATTTACATAATTTCCAGTATAGAGTAGAATAGTGCTGGCAATCATACAATATATTCATTTTCTATTTTTGAAATATATTAAGTGAATATACCTAATTTTATAGAAAGGTGATTAAACATTTATGATTATAGTGTGTATACATCGGATTTTTGTAATCGATACATAATAATATGATTGGATAAGTATCGAAAAAATAATATATAAGACATCTTAGATATACATAATGGTAATAATTGTTTTGAAAGATGGAGGTTATATGGTAATGAAGTTTAAGTCAATACGAAGTAAAATTTTATTTGGTTTTTCCATCATTCTCATAGGGATAATGGTGCAAAGTAGCTATATCATTTATTCAAATATCACCATGAATAAAGAAATGGAGAAAATGGTGAATAGGGACCTAGAGCTATCGATTCTTCAACAGCATCTAGCTAGCTCGATGTCTGTGAGAATAGGAGCTGCACGAGGCTATGTACTGACAGGTGAGCAATCTTATAAAGATACATTTAATGAATATATTCAACAATCTTTAGAAAATGAAAAGCTTGTTCGCCAGCTTATTGAGTCGGAGGAATTTGAGGACTATGCAGCAAGAGCAAAGGCTTGGCGTCAATATATTGAAAAAAATGTCTTTCCGGCTTATGAGGCTGGGAATACGGCATTAGCCATTCAAAATTTAGTGAGTCAGGAACAAGAAGTGCAAGCGATTCGGGAAGGCTTTGAGTCATTAGCAGCTAAAGGTGAAGACATTATTCGCGAGGCTGGTGACAACTTAAGAGATGATAATGCTCATGTTAATAATATAAACATTATTGTATCTATACTTGTTACAATATTGGCGATTGCTACAGCCTTCTATAGCGCCATATCCATTTCTAAACCTGTCCAACGAATTTCACAGCGCGTGAAAGTAATTGCAGAGGGTGATTTAAGCCAAGAGGCACTTGTTAATGATGCACGCGATGAGGTTGGCGAGCTTACAGAGTCAACAAATACGATGAATCTTAAAATAAAGGATATGCTACAGCAAATTCAACATGTATCGACTGAAGTGGCTACGCAAAGTGAAGAATTGCTACAGTCCTCCGTAGAGGTAAAAGCAGGGGCAGAGCAGGTAGCACTGACGATGAATGATATTGCAGAGGGCACGGAAGTACAGGCAAGCAATGCAAGTGATTTATCACATTTAATGAGTGATTTTGTGAAGCGTATGAATGAGGCTAGTCAAAATGGGCAGCATGTTGAAAGTGATGCGAATCAGGTGCTAACATTAACGGATTCAGGTCAAACATTAATTAAAGCATCGACAGATCAAATGTTAAAGATTGATAATATTGTTCATCAGGTGGTTGAGCGAGTGGAGGGCTTAAACCATAAATCACAGGATATTTCCAAGCTTGTTGTGGTGATTAATGATATTGCTAAGCAAACGAATTTATTGGCACTCAATGCAGCAATTGAAGCGGCACGTGCAGGGGAGCAAGGACAGGGCTTTGCTGTTGTGGCGGAAGAGGTACGCAAATTGGCAGAGCAGGTTTCAGTATCAGTTGTTGATATTGAGCATATTGTAGAGGAAATTGTGGTGGAAACCAATGATGTGACCAACGCCTTACAATCAAGCTATAAGGAAGTGCAGCAAGGCTCAGAGCAAATTTCTTTAACGAATCAAACCTTTGTTGAAATTGGGACGGCTGTCAATGCGATGGCACATAATATTGCAAATGTGTCGCAAAACCTTGACCAGCTAGTAGAAAATTCTGTACGTATCGACCAAGCGATTGAAGAAATTGCTGCCATTTCAGAGGAATCGGCTGCAGGCATTGAACAAACATCTGCCACAATGCAGCAAACGTCTAGCTCGATGGAGGAAATTTCCAATAGTTCTAATCAACTGGCAAAAATGGCAGAGCAATTAAATCAGCAAGTAGGACAATTTACATTAAGGTAATATCACATAACAAGAGGACCAAAAAGATCAGGATGCCAAGGCCTTCTGGTCTTTTTGTATTAAAAAAATTTGATTATTTATTCTTCTAACAATACTTGCTAAAATAGGAGTAACAGATAGAATTCTTTTATAAAAAAATGGTAAAAACATCTAATGTTAATAGATTAAAGGAGTCAATAAATGCAGAGAAAAACAATAGGTTTAATGGCTTCAGCACTGATAATTGTTGTTTTACTTATCGTCATGCTAAAAAATAACTGGGGGCAAGAGCAAGTATCTTCTTCTATGGTAGAGTTAGCAGATGGTACAGCACAGCTTGATTTTACCACCGTGTTAACGCCATTGAACCAACCTGCAACAACCTTTGAAACGTATAAGGGAAAAGTGCTAGTGGTCAATTTTTGGGCATCATGGTGTGGGCCCTGTCAACAAGAAGCCCCTGCATTAAACGACTTTTATCAGCAAAAACCGCAGCAAGTGGAGCTATTAGCCATCAACGCCACCAAGTATGATAGCTATGAACAAGCAGTCACATTTCAGGAAAACCATCAATTAGCATTCCCTATCTTTTTAGATAAAGAAGGAACGCTTCAGCAAGCATTTCAAGTGCTCGGATACCCAACAACCTTTATTTTTGATATGGAAGGAATTTTACAGTATACGATTAAAGGCGAAATTAATCAACAGGAATTAAATAAGCTAGTAGCAACTATCAATAGTTAGACGAGTTGAAACCTTTTATAGAGAAACTGCGTAAAATAGTAAACTTATTACAGGTATTATTCCACCAGTAAATGGATAAGATATTAGATATTTCAAAGAGATATAGTGCTATATTTTACATATACAGCAAGCGTGTTGATGATCTAAATATTGGCTATTCATTTGCGTGTTGTTAGAAGGAAAACGCTTTGTCTAAAGCATTCTCTCGTTGATTGGCGTGAAAGGTGGCGACTCTAGCGGAAAAAGTGCGAGCTGAAAATCCATTTATTTCGGCATTTGCCGAAATAAATGAGTTGAAGCCGCACCCGCAGAAAGCGTCCACCTGTAACAGAAATCAACGAATTCTAAGCAATTCTCTGTAAAATAAAGGTTAATCAACACGCCTGCATATACAGTTATGTAAAGGAGATAAATATTATCGTGCCTATTTATTATAAAAACCAACTTTATCAACAGTTCTCGGAGGAAGTTTTTCATATAGAAGCAAGTATCGAAACCTACATTAAGGATTCTTTTCAACATATTAATGCAGATGAATTACATCAGTTAATGGAGATGCTAAAAAGTATTAAACGCCTTAAAACCGTCCATGCTTTAACTGTAGCTAAATAAGCATTATCAAAAGATCAAGTCAGTATTCCTTGCTGGCTCGATCTTTTTTTGTAGAGAATTTGTAGAGGTCTACGTGTTAGAATCTAATGATGCATTAGTCAGGGAGGTGAAAATAGTAAAAGGTACATCCATATTAACCCTTTTACATGATCTTTCATGAACACAAAAAAGATTATTATGATTATCGTGCTATTTATTGTATCGCTCACAGCTTTACGTCTATTATGGCTTGAATTATTTAAGCAGCCAGAGCAGCTCTATGCCGAAAAAGGTCAACTAGATGTACGAGATTTCGACTTCCAAGATAGCACGCTCACATTGGATGGTGAGTGGTTATTTTATCCATCTCAATGGTTAATGGATAAAGAGCAGCCAGCACAGCCTATAAATATCAAAATTCCGGGTGGCTGGGATACGGCCTTCCCAGAGCATGAGCGGAGTCCTTATGGCTACGGCTCTTATCGACTTACACTACTCGTCGATCCAGCAGAAACAACTACATATAGTATTAGAGTAGCAAGCGTTCGTAGTGCATCTGAAATTTATGTGAATGGACGATTACTGAAGAAATCAGGTGAGATAGGTAAAAATCTTGCAGAAACAGTCGCAGAAAATGTACCATTTACCGTTTCTTTTGAGGCACAGGGACAAAGCGAAATTGAGATCGTTATCCAAGCAGCTAACTTTCACGACCCTCGTATGGGTGGTATTGTGCGTTCCATTAAATTTGGGCAAGAGGATGTTATTTACCGTGAAACATTGCTGTCTATTGTGATGCAGCTACTCGTTGCTATTGTTTTACTGATTCATGCTGGCTATGCAATCATTCTGTATTTGGTTGGCAGCAAGGATAAACGTTTACTCTATTTTTCACTATTAATGGTTAGTATGATGTTTTATTATTTGCTGAGTAATGAAGACAAGCTGTTGACCTTTTGGTTTTCCATTAATTATGAATGGAGCTTTATACTTGTTCATCTTACGGCTATTAGCATGGGCTACTCAATGCTTCGATGTATTGACCAGTGGCTACCACCACATTTCAAGCCGTATAAAAAAGCCTTTGCGATTATTTGTGCTATAGCTGTGTTGGTGGCGATTCTATTGCCAACCTATTATCTTATTACCATACAAATTATATATATTCTTATT
Organism: Lysinibacillus sp. FSL K6-0232; assembly: GCF_038008325.1. NCBI lineage: Bacteria > Bacillati > Bacillota > Bacilli > Caryophanales > Bacillaceae > Lysinibacillus > Lysinibacillus sp. FSL K6-0232. The sequence goes on from NZ_JBBOYW010000001.1 coordinate 1,951,593, forward strand.
TTTGCTATTGCTATTATGATGACAATGATGGTTGTACTAAGCAACTCCATAAAGGATATTCGAAACAATATTTTTGTTTTACTCGCCATCATCGCATTTATGAATAGTATAATTTGGGCTGGTCTGTTGATGATTATGGGAAATAAGGTGGTCTTTTATCCCTTTGACTTGATTATTACCATTGCTTGTTTAGCGATTGTCTGGTTTCAAGGTTTTGCAAAGGTGCATGCCGATACAAAAGCCTTTGCCTTACAACTGCAAAAAGCTGATAAACAAAAGGATGAATTTTTGGCAAGCACCTCACATGAATTACGCAACCCGCTTCATAGCATTATTAATATTTCAAGAGCGGTATTGGAGCGTGAAACACATGCATTGAGCAATGCCAGTGTGAATGATTTAGAAACGGTATTATCTGTAGGCAAGCGAATGTCCCTGCTATTAGATGATTTGCTGGATGTTAGGAGCTTGCAGGAAAATACACAAAAATTACAGCTCGGAAATGTTTCGATTCATACAGTTGTATCAGGTGTACTAGAGATGCTGCGTTATACAGTGGAAGGGAAGCCTGTGCAATTTATTCATCGAATTCCAGCCGATTTTCAGCAAGTATGGGCGGATGAAAACCGTGTAACGCAAATTGTGTTGAATTTAGTGCATAATGCGGTGAAATTTACGAATGAGGGCTATGTTAGTATTTCAGGCTATACGAAAGATGGGATGGCAAAAATTGTAGTAGAGGATACAGGCATTGGGATGGATCGAGAAACAATGCAGCGTATCTTTAAGCCATATGAGCAAGGAGCAGCAGGTAAAAATATTGTTGAAGGTGGCTTTGGGCTAGGACTAAGTGTTAGTAAGCGATTAATTGAGCTGCAAGGTGGGACATTGGAAGTACAGTCTGTGTTAGGCAAAGGGTCCACCTTTACGTTTACATTGCCATTGTCTAATGACATACAGGACGATGTAGTGACACAAAGCAACAATTACAAACAGGAAGATATGCAAATAAAGTCATCTATAATGGCTACTGGCATTGTAGATTGGAGCCGACCTCGTATTTTAGTGGTGGATGATGAGCCGATTAACCTAAGAGTGATTGAAACCATTTTAACGAATGATAAGTATGATGTTGTCACGGTGACAAGCGGTATCAAGGCTTTGGAATGCATTCAATCACAAGAATGGGATTTAGTCATTTCAGATGTGATGATGCCAAAAATGTCTGGCTATGAATTGGTACGGCTGATTCGCAAGCAATTCTCACTCACCGATTTGCCTGTATTATTGCTGACAGCACGTAGTCAGCCTCAGTATATTGAAAAGGGCTTTTTAGCAGGGGCGAATGATTATGTGATTAAGCCCGTAGATGCTTTAGAGTTAAAATCTCGTGCAGAGGCATTGACAAAGGTAAAACGCTCTGTGCAGGAGCGCCATCGTATGGAGGCTGCTTGGCTTCAGGCACAAATTGAACCGCACTTTTTATTTAATACATTAAATGCCCTTTTAACATTAAGTGAAACGGATAGTGCGCGAACAAGTAAATTAGTAGAGGCATTAAGCGATTTTTTAAGAGAATCTTATAATTTCCAAAACGTTGAAGCTCTTGTGCCGTTAGAAAATGAATTGCGATTAATTCAAGCCTATCTCTATATTCAGCAGGAACGCTTTGGCAACCGCATTCAAGTAGTATGGGAGATAGATGCACAGCAAGATATACTTATTCCACCGCTGATTATACAGCCTATCGTGGAAAATGCGTTGGAGCATGGTATTTTAAAACGTGCAGAGGGTGGAACAGTTCGTATTTGCGTGATGAGTCATGATGACCAGTTGGACATCTCGGTTTCGGATGATGGTGTTGGTATGAATGAACAAAAAGTAGCACAACTATTGCAACGAACAACGCATAAATCCAAAAGCATTGGCTTATTAAATACGCACCTTCGCTTGCAGCAGCATTACGGGCAAGGTCTGCAAATTTCAAGTAAGCCAAACCAAGGAACCACTGTATCATTTATGGTCTTGGCAAAGAAAGCGACATAAAGCGCGCCATCCAAAGAGAATAGGCATTATACTTCGCGTATAATGCCTATTTTTGTTTATTTACTTCATCTATATAGCGATATAAAGTGGATTTACTAATGCCTGTTTGATTTTTAATATCGAGCAATGAATAGTTCTTGCTTTGATACATCTCCAACGCTTGGCGTAAATACTTATCAGATTTTTTCGGGCGTCCAATGGTTTTGCCAGCTTTTTTTGCCTCAGCAAGCCCAAATGTTGTGGCATGGCTTTTAAATTGTGTTTGTAAATGGGCAAAAAATAGTGCGTTATCTAATAAGGACATCGGCATCTGTGTGGTATTAGTCATTTGCTCCTGCCGAAAGGTAATGGTTACATGATCCTTTGCTAAAATATGCAAGACATCCACTAATTGATGTAAGGAGTCGGCAAGCACCATGATATTTTCAACAATAATTTCATCCCCAGCCTGTATCACCATTAATAATTCCTCTAAGGCATGACGTTTTTTAGCATAAGGGTGTGCCTCCACAAATAATTGCTCAACCTGTATATCCAGTAGTTGCTGTTCACCTAATTCATCGCCAATAATCGGGCGCTTATAGCCATAAATCATTATTTTTCCTCCCAAAACCATTCCTTTTTGGGAATGATTATGCTATGCTACTTGTTGTCGTTCCAAAAAGGTATCTTTTGGTACGATTACTTATACTATAACTAAGGGAGTTTATTTATGCAAACATTAAAAGAACAATGGTTTGGCAATGTTCGTGCAGATATATTATCAGGAATTGTTGTGGCTCTCGCACTAATTCCTGAAGCTATTGCCTTTTCAATTATTGCAGGCGTTGACCCAATGGTTGGACTCTATGCCTCATTTTGTATTGCAACGATTATTGCCTTTGTCGGAGGGCGACCAGCGATGATTTCCGCTGCTACGGGAGCGATGGCATTGGTCATGACAAGCCTTGTTAAGGAGCATGGGCTGCAATATTTACTGGCAGCTACAATTTTAACAGGCGTATTGCAGTTGCTATTTGGCGTATTAGGTATTGCCAAGCTTATGCGCTTTGTGCCAAATGCTGTCATGATTGGCTTTGTCAATGCATTGGCGATTTTAATTTTTATGGCACAGGTTCCGCATTTTTTCAAGGAGGGGCTTTGGACATATCTATTTATCGCAATTACCTTGCTTATTGTGTATGTTGTGCCTCGATTTTTTAAGGCAATTCCTGCACCGTTAATTGCAATTGTTGTGTTAACGATTGTAGCCTTTACAACAGAGGTAGATTTAAAAACAATTGGTGACTTAGGTGCAATTGAACGTGCATTGCCTACATTTTTTATACCGAATGTGCCATTTACCCTTGAAACCTTGCTAATTATTTTGCCCTATTCCTTAGCTTTATCTATTGTTGGGCTATTAGAGTCATTATTAACGGCTCAAATTGTCGATGACATGACTAGCACAAAAAGCGATAAAAATCGTGAAGCACGTGGACAGGGCATTGCCAATGTAATCAATGGCTTTTTCGGTGGAATGGCTGGCTGTGCCATGATTGGTCAATCGGTGATTAATGTAAAATCAGGTGGGCGAGGACGTCTATCAACATTGGTGGCAGGCGTATTTTTAATGTTTTTAATTATTGTGCTGGGTGATCTAGTGGTGGATATTCCAATGCCTGTGCTTGTTGGGATTATGATTATGGTAAGTATTGGCACATTTGATTGGGGCTCTTTCCGTTATATTGCCACGGCTCCCCGCACGGATGCCTTTGTCATGATTGCCACCGTGTTAATTGTTATCTATACCGATAATTTAGCGATTGGCGTTGTCATTGGTGTGATTGTCAGTGCATTATTTTTTGTAGCAAAAATATCAAAGGTGACGATTCAGCAAGTAGGCACAACCTATATTATTGAGGGACCATTATTTTTTGCCTCTACGAAAAGCTTTATACAAGCATTTGACCAGATTGAAGCGTCTAGCATTACGATTGATTTATCTAGCAGCCATTTATGGGATGAATCAGCAGTAGGAGCGCTTGTTAAAGTGCGTCAGCGTTTAGCGGCACAGCATATTCATGTAGAGATAATTGGCTTAAATCCTGCAAGCCAAGCGTTATACAGTCAATTAAGTGGGTTAAATTAGGAGGGATGCTATGTATTCGCATATTTTAGTAGCAGTGGATGGCTCTGATAATGCATTCCGTGCAGCACAGGAAGCCATGAAAATCGCCAAGCTGTCAAAGAGTACCATGGTGGATATTGTTTATGTGGTTAATGTAGAAAAAGTAAAAAATGAATTATTACGAGCTGGCTCTCCTGAAACAATGGAGCTGGCACGTCAGCGTAAAATTGCCCCCGTGGAGCAAGCATTAAGAGCAGCACAAATTCCTTATCAAACAACGATTTTAAAAGGAGAACCGGGGTCAGAAATTGTGCGCTATGCCAATGAGAAGCAAGTGGATTTAGTTGTTATCGGCAGCCGTGGCTTAAACAGCTTTCAAGAAATGGTGCTCGGCAGCGTCAGCCATAAAGTAATGAAACGTGTGCAATGCCCTGCTTTGATTGTGAAGTAGGAGGATAGAACCGTAAAAGTGACGGATAGAGAGGCTGCTTTGACGGATAGAACAGCTTCAGTGACGGATAGCCCTGTAAAACCAAGGAAGAGCAAATTTTGACCTATCATCAAAATTTGCTCTTTTTAATTGACTTATTTCGTTGTAAAGCCGTTGTTTGTGGCATTGTCGAGAATTTGCTGGATCGCCTTCAGCTCTTTTTCCGTAAATACATACCAAACATTCTTGTTGAAATCGTGGAGAAGGAATGTTGGATACGGTGCCAATTCCTCAGCAGGGAATGATTGATTTAATTCATAGATGTCATACTGCTCCACACTAGTATTGTCTTGGTTTAAAAAGTCATACTGTGCAAGCTTCGTATAAGAGCCAACTGTTTCTAAATTAAAGCGCCAATAGTAGTCTTTAGGAGCCTCTACTTGTTCACCCTTTTGCTCTTGAAGCACTTTATAAATGGCTTGGTGATAAGCATGTCCTTTAATGAACTGCATCTCTCCACCCTTTGCCATGTTGTATTCATAGCGAAGCGTTTTGATTTGCTCGTTGTCAAGCAGCAATGGTGTTGATGTGATGCTGATGCTCCCTTGACTGTACTCTACCTGACTGCCAAATGTTTCCGCAATAAAGCGAAGTGGTACAAAGGTACGGTTGCTTTTTACATATGGCTGCACATCTAATTGTTCCACATTGCCATTTTTAATGACTGTCTTGTTTTTTACATTTAAAATAACGGTTGCCTCATCCGTTGAAAGGGTAATTTGGGCATCCTTCCATTGTACTTGTGCGCCTAAATTTTCACTAATCACGCGCAAAGGCACCATTGTTCGATTATTTTTGATTTCGGGTGCTACATCGGATTTTACGACAACCTGATCAATTTGAACATGCGTTGTCGCGGCATCAGTGGGGGAAGCCATCAAAAATATAGATGCTACAATAATCCCCGTGAAAAACTTCTTCATTGCAAAAAAACCTCCTTTAATTCAAAACACATACTAACCTCGCAATTTTACCATAATATTCTTTGGTATATACGAAAAATTTTGCTATTTTTATAAATTTAAAGTGACGGATAGCGCTCCTCCCTAGACGGATAGAACCTTAAGCTACTGTATTACTAATAACTGTGCTAAAGCCGTTGTTTATAGCATTATGAATAAGTTGATCGATTGCATCCATGCCTTTTTCTGTGAATATATACCATTTATCTGCTGTTACATCATGCAGTAATACGGTAGGGTAGCCCTCTAATAGTTCAATAGGGAACCCTCGATTTAACAAATATATATCAAACTGCTGAACATTTTGACCATCAACGCCTCTAAAATTATATTGACCCTGTTTGGAATAGGAACCGAGTTGATCCGTATTTGGCTGCCAAGAATAGTGAGCAGGTGCTTCTACTTGAGTGCCTCTTTGTACTTGGAAGATGCTAGAAAGCTCTTTAACATAGGCATTGCCTTGAATATCCTGTACAACGCCGCCCATTGTCATATGGTATTCATAACGAAGGGCTTGAATTTTTATATTGTTAAGCAACAAGGGCTCGTTTGTAATGCTAACAATGCCATTGCTATAATGAACTTGACTGCCAAATGTTTCAGCGATAAAACGAAGAGGTACAAAGGTACGGTTATTTTTTATATATGGTTGCACATCTAACTGTGCTGTTTGACCATTTTTGATAATGGTATGACTGTTAGGCTGTAATTGAATGACTGTCTTATCCGATGTAAGGATGATTTTTGCGTCTTGCCAGTGAACTTGTGCGCCTAGGTTTTCACTAATTACGCGAAGAGGAACCATTGTGCGATTATTTGTCATTTCAGGTGCTACATCCGATTTGACTAACACATGATCAATTTTGATTTGAATAGCTGCGGCATCGGCGGGAGATGCCCACAATAGCAGCATGCATACTGTAAAAATACCTATGAATGGTTTTTTCATTGCGTTAAACCTCCTTTTTAAAAATTATACTATAAAGGGATGATATTGGATGGTAATTGTTTATGATAAAGCAAAATATCATATTGAAGGTGATTTTCCAGCTAATTTAGCGATCAAGCAAGCATATGTACATACAGGGATGTTTGTGGGCTGGCTAATAGATAACCAGCTATATAGTGAAGAATTAGAGGAAGACGGTTGGGAAGAAATTGTTCATTTTCAAGCAAGGCGCTTAACAGGCACTGAGCTTTATCAGGCATGGGATGGTGTTTTAACGGATGATATGCTAAATCGTGAGGGAAATGCATTTGCTGCGAGTTACTTTGATTTTGAACAAGGCTGTTATTTGCAAGATTACGAGGAAACATTTGCTAGCTATGATTCCCTGTATGCTGTAGAGGATACATGGGAAAATTATTGGACATTAAAGGCAGTGATTGATCAGCGCTATCAGGAATGGCAGCACAGCAAATAAAAGCAAAAATCCGCGGATTTTTGCTTTTTATTTACTTTGTGTTTGCAATGCTAAGCGGACGCCTAAGCCAATATAGACAAAGCCCACTGTTTTTTCGAGCCATTTGGAGCTACCGCTTGTTTTTGTAAACATTTTTTCACCAATAAAGCTAGTCATAATTGCTAGTAAAATGGTATATAATGCGCTCATCACAACAAATGTAATGCCTAATGTAAGCAACTGTGTAGTAATGGATTGTCCATTTGGCTGGACAAACTGCGGTAAAAAGGCAAGGAAAAAGAGCGCTGTTTTAGGATTTAAAATTTCTGCTAAAAAGCCTTGGCGGAAGGAGGTGCTTGTTGCGCTTTGTTCGACAGTGGGCTTTTCGAGCTTTTTCGGTTTTGTAAGAAGCATTTGAATGCCTAAATAAACAAGGTACGCAACCCCGATATATTTGACAACTTCAAATGCTGTCGCTGATTTCATTAAAATAGCGGATAGCCCTAGAACAGCCGCTAATGTATGCACAAAATCGCCAAGTCCAATCCCTAAAGCGGTATAAATGCCATTCATTTTACCACCTTTTAATGTTTGGGTAACAGTAATAATGACCGCAGGACCCGGAATTAAAAATAATAAAAGAACAATTGCCATAAACGATAACATACGTAACCATCCTATTCTAATTATCTTGGTGGAATGCCTCAAATATTATAGTATAATAGTGAGGGCTCTGTCGATAAAAAATAAGAGGGTATAACCAACCTTTATGTGTTCATATATTATAAGGAAATGATCGTGAAAGGATGGGGAGGCTTGATTACTAGCATAGACAACGAACATAAATTGCTACGACCTGAGCAAGCATTGGATAAAGATTTCTGTGATCAATTTATTAAAAAAATGCATAAAAATATTTTGGATAAAAAGCTTCACCATGATGTGTATACATCTTATTTTGTGATTTTACAGCAGCGCTATACCGTAAAGGAGCTAGATTATATTGTTGGTCGCCTGAAGCAGCAAGCTAATGAATTGCTGCGCTTAAAGCCTATGTTTATTTTATTAAGCGGTATGATTTTAGCTATCTTTACCCTGCTTGCTGCTGTGATGAGTATGCTGATTGTTGAGATTTCACTGCTACAAATAGTGGCATTGGCTGTTGTTAGCTTAAGCATCGCCATTCTTGCCATTTCCTATAAAATCGAAAAAGAATATAAAAGAGCGCAGGCTGTCATTAATTTACTAACCTATTATAGGACCATTGAACAGGCCACGAAAATGTAGGCATTTTTTTAGTAAATCTTCAAATAATAAAGGACAACAATTATTTGGGGATGTGAAACTGTGAAAAAATTTCTGCTGTTTTTCTTGCCGATCTGCTTAATGGTGACATTGTTTTCTTATCATAAAGCTAGCTCTTCTGAAAATAAAGGAAGAAAGTATTATGAGGAAGCGGGGCAAATTTTATGGGAAATCCAAACAAATGAAAAAATTATTGCCTTGACCTTTGATGATGGACCACATCGTACCTATACCCCAGCGATTCTTGATTTACTGCAAAAGTATCATGCGAAAGCGACCTTTTTTATTGTAGGTCAACATGCACAAAAAAATCCTGAAGTAATTACCCGTATGTATGATGAAGGGCATGAATTAGCCAATCATACCTTTACACATCCTTTAAAAGCAACTGTACCCCATTTAATGAAGGAAATTAAGCAAACAGATGAAGTCATTGCTGAAATTAGTGGCTATCAACCAACATTGTTTCGACCAGTTGAAGGCTATTATACAGATGCGATGATTGAGGCCATTACAAAAGAGGGCTATCAAGTAATAATGTGGTCATGGCATTTAGATACACTTGATTGGAAAAGCCCGGGTGTACAGCGAATTGTGCAAACAGTGCTACAAGGTGTAAAGGCTGGTAATATTGTCCTGTTTCATGATGGTGGCGGCAATCGAACGCAAACGGTGCAGGCGCTGGCACAAATTTTGCCAGAGCTAGCAAAGCAGGGCTATCAATTTGTGACGGTTTCGGAATTGCTGGAGATACAAAATACCCATAAAAAAGTGAAGAAGCAATAATGGTGTTGAAGGCATCTTCCTTCAACACTATTTTTTATTGGCAACTTTTAGTCAGCGTTATACGTTCTATAATAGATAGATTGATATTTTAGTTGACTGCTACTAGGAAACGGGTAAAATAAAAAGGCAGTACCATTATATGCCTATGTTTGAGTGGAAGTGTGATAAGACAAGGTCTGTCATGAAATTGTGACAGTCTTTTCTTTTCGTCTTCTAGATAACCTGTTAAGATGGTAGTAGTGTGACAACAAGTTAGTGTAAATGAGAGTGGTGACAATCAAGATGGATGAACAGAAAAAAGATAGTACAGAGCAACAGCAAGAGCCAACACAGGTTGATGTAAAACCAGCGGGGCAATTTATACAATTAAAGCCGTTTAAATTTATTATGCTGATGTTCTTTACAATTCTGATTACCGCAGGGTTAACGATTTTTGCGTTAACATTTGGTGATAAAAAAGTAGTAGAAGTAAAGGTTCCTGTTGAACGTGCGGAATTTACCAAATTATATGAAGCATTTGATTTACTAAAAAATAAATACTATCAAGATATTGATGATGAAAAAGTCGTTGACGGTGCGATTAATGGAATGTTTGATGCACTAGGCGATCCGTACTCTGATTTTATGGTGAAGGAAGAAGCAGATCAATTTAACACAGGCTTATCCTCTAGCTTCCAAGGAATTGGTGCGGAAATTCAAGAGCGTAATGGCTTTATTACAGTTGTGTCACCTATTAAAAATTCTCCTGCTGAAAAGGCAGGCTTACTACCAAAAGATATTATCTTAACGGTGGATGGCAAAAGCATTCAAGGCTTAAGTGCAACAGAAGCCGTGGCACTTATTCGCGGGGAAAAGGGCACACCTGTAAAATTAACGGTGAAACGCGGAGAAAATACAGAGCCAATTCAAATGACGATTATTCGTGACGATATTCCAGTAGAAACTGTTTATGGTGAACTGCTTGACGGCAATATTGCCCATATCCAAATTACATCATTTAGTGAGGATACAGCAAAAGAGCTTGAAACAATGCTGGCGGAGTATGAAGGAAAAGGCATGAAGGGCATTGTGTTAGATTTACGTCAAAACCCTGGTGGCTACTTAAATGCAGCTGAGGATATTTCGAATTTATTTGTACCAGAAGGCAAAGCAATTGTTCAGGTACAAGAAAAAGGAGAAGAGCCTCAAGTGGTCAATGCAACTGGTGGGAAAAAATATAACCTACCAGTAACCGTTCTTGTGGATGGTGGTAGTGCTTCTGCCTCTGAAATTTTAGCAGGTGCGTTAAAGGAATCTGTTGGAGCAAAAGTTGTTGGAGAAACATCCTTTGGTAAAGGAACTGTCCAAAATGTAACACCATTAAGAGATGGCTCGAATTTGAAGTTTACAACAGGTAAATGGTTAACACCAAATGGCAACTGGATTAATGAAAAAGGAATTGAGCCTGATGTCAAAGTGGCGTATCCATCCTATGCTTCCTTACCATACTTAAATGCTTCTTTAGAGATGAAGGAAGGTATGCAGTCCGAATCCATCAAGGCAGCAGAGGAAATGCTGCAGGTGCTAGGGTACGAGCCTGGTGAAGTAGATGGCGTGTTTGATAACCAAACAGAGCAGGCTGTCGAGCAATTACAGGCAGCAAATAACCTTGAACAAACAGGAATTTTAACAGGAAATACAACGTATGCATTAATGGATGCTTTACGTGCAAAAATTAAAGCAGATGACCCTCAGCTATTAAAAGCAAAAGAGCTGCTTTTAGAAACAGCAGAAAAGGCTGAGGAAACTACAAATTAAACCGTACAGCTGTCGCAATCGTCGTCTTTCACGGCATCTGCGACAGCTTTTTTTATTGGAGGATGATGGAGATGAAGGACGTATATTTATTTAGTGGCTTTTTAGGCAGTGGTAAAACATCACTGCTAACGGATGTAATTCGTCAGCTGAAGGACAAGCATTTAAAGCCTGCTGTAATCATGAATGAGCTTGGCAAGCTGCCATTTGACTCACAGGCAGTCGATAAGGATATTCCGCTAAAAGAAATGCTAGAGGGCTGTATTTGCTGCTCAGGCGCTGAAAAAACAGAGGCACAAATTCAATCACTGCTATTCGATAGCAATTTTGATGTTTTAATTATCGAAACAACGGGTGCTGCCCATCCTGTAGAAGCATTAGATGCTGTTTATTCGCCGCTTTTTGCCGATCAATTAAATGTAAAAGGAATTGTGACCGTCGTGGATACAAAGCTGTGGCTGCATCGCGATACGCTGACACCACAAGTACGCTCATTGTTTATGGAACAAATCCGTCATGCCCATTTATTAGTAGCAAATAAAACGGATTTATTAACAGAGGCAGAGCAAGGGCAGGCGATTTACGAGCTACAGGGCTTAAATCCACATGCCTTTATTTTGCAAACAACGAATGGGCGTGTACCGTTGCATTTATTAGAAGGCTTAAAGGCAACAGCACAGGTCGATAAACAAAATATTGTGCAAGCCCCAATAAGCACGCTACAGCTTGGCTCTCGTTTAGTTAACTTTACAAGCATGGAATTTACACAGGAGCAGTTTGAGGATTGGGTGCGCTCATTGCCTGATACGGTTTATCGAATGAAGGGCTATGTGCCGATTCAGGGCATTCAGCAACCAATGTTATTCCAATACGCATATGGTATGGTGCAATGGCTGCCTGAATATATAAAAATGCCAGCGAAGCTTGTAATCATTGGTGAAAATATAAGCGATATACCTGTTATTGGCTTTAATTGAAGAAATACCTAATCTGCGTATGTACATTTACGCAGATTTTTTTATATTTATGTAATATAAATGTAACATAACTGTAATATTAGCGCGATATAGATGAATAAAATATGCATTTTATCATAAGCTATTTGCTAGTTTAGGAGAGGTGTCAACACTCTTTTAAACGTAAGTATTTCATAGATTGGTGAAACCTGCTAAAAAATAGGGCGGAAAAATCCCTTTATTGCGCGTCTGGCTTTACGAGCTGGTGTAGCTGGTAGATGTTGGTGAGATTTTAAAGGAAATTATCCTTTACGATTAGTGGCAGAGAAGGAGGAATTGCAAACATGAAAAAAACACTTACTGCAATTTGTGCAACATTTCTTTTAGCAGCTCCAATTCAATTCGCATCAGCTGCTGCCAATACATCAGAGGAGAATTCCGTACAGCCATCAACAAACTGCAACGTTTACAATTATAAATGGTCTAATCATCATAAATGGTCGGTGAAACAGCCACAGCCAACGACACCATCTAAAGAGGTGTCAAATCCAGCTCAGCCACAACCAACACCGCCAGCAACATCTACACCATCAACAGATGTCAATGCATTTGAGCAAGAGGTTGTCACATTAACAAATGCTGAGCGTACAAAAGCTGGTTTAGCGCCACTTCAAACAGATGCACCATTGATGGCAGCAGCTCGTGAAAAATCACAAGATATGCAAAAAAATAAGTATTTCTCTCATACAAGCCCAACATTTGGTTCACCATTTGATCGTATGAAAGCTTTAGGCATTAAGTATAAAGCTGCTGGTGAAAACATTGCCCAAGGTCAACGTTCACCGCAAGAAGTCGTACAAGCGTGGATGGACTCACCGGGTCACCGTGCTAATATTTTAAATGCGAAATTTACACATATCGGTGTCGGCTACGTGCAATCAGGCAACTACTGGACACAACAATTTATTCAAAAATAATCATATCCTTGTGGAGGATGCCTCGCTTATTGAGCGGGGCATCTTTTTATGGCTATCCGTCAAAATAGGGGCTCAATCCGTCACTTAGAACGTTCTATCCGTCACTTTCACAAATCTATCCATCTACCCTCGCAGAAAAAATAGAAAATAGTAGTTTTTAATCGCTATTTTTGGGGAATTACTAAATTAGTAGTGGGTAAAAAGTACGGAGGGGTGAGAGGGATGAAAAAGCCGAATCGATTAAAGCAGTTTTTTTCAAAAGAAGTGGTGGCACAGCCAGTGGCAGTAGAGGCGGTGCAGGATTCTCAGTTATTTGCGTATGCCTTATCCTTTGCAAAATACCATCCTGATATGATGATTGTCTTTGCGGCAGACGGTGAAATTATTTATGTCAATCAAGAGGCACTCTATCAACTTTTACAATACGAGCCAAACCATGCTGAAGACTTTAAGCAAATTTTTACAGCAGCAGATTATAAGCGTTTAAAACGAGCATTTAATCAAACATTACGGGGGAAATCAACAAAGCTTGATATTGAAAGCCTTCAGCATCAAGGGCATAATCTTAGCCTGATCCTAACATTTATTCCGATTAAAAATGAGGAGGGACAAGCAGAGGGAATTTATTTAATTGTGGAGGATATATCGACCTATGCAGCAATGAAGCATCAGCTACTGCTACATGAAAAGCACTTAAACTATGCGCAGCAAATTGCCGCGGTTGGTAGCTGGGAGTATTTTATCCAGCATGATAAGCTGTATTGCTCAGATCATTTTTATCATATTTTCGGCTTTGAGCGTTCGGAAAATGTGAGCATTGACCAGCCATTTCAACTAATTCATCCAGAGGATTATGAAAGAACCTATCAGGCATTTGAGGCTGCTTGCAAGGGCATGAATTTTGACAGTGAATTTCGCATTTATCATGGTCAAACAAATGAATTGTGCTATTTACAGGCTGCCGCAGAAATAATTTGGAAGGATCATCAGCCATTTAAAATGATTGGTGTTGTCAAAGATCATACATCCTTTAAGCTAATGGAGCAAACGCTGAATGATACACTTGCAAACTATCACGATATTTTTAACAACCTAGATGCAGGCGTTTGGATGAGGGATTCTATTCGTGGGAATATGCTTTTTGCGTCAAAAGGACTAGAGGGCATTTTAGGTATTCCATTAGAGCAGCTTTATAAAGATTCAGAAGCATGGCTTAATCTGATTCATCCTGCCCATCGTGAGGAGGTATTAGCGTATACAGACCATCTCGCATTAGGGGAAAGCTATCAAGTGATTTACCGAATTATCACAGGCGATCAACAAATCAAATGGCTGCTGGAGCAAATTGTGCCACGATTGGATCAGCAGGGGGATGTTAATCATATTTTTGGCTTAGTAACAGATATTACAGCGGAAATTGAGCGTGAGGAGCGGCTAAATTATTTAGTGTACTATGATGAGCTGACAGGCTTGCCGAATCAGCTAAGCCTCTATAGTAAGCTGGATGCTTTATGTACAACAAGTGAGCCATTTGCGCTTTTATATCTATCCATTAACCGCTTCCATATCGTACACCATGGACTAGGTATTCACATCGGCGATGAGCTGCTACGTGTTGTCACTAATTATTGTGCAACAGTATTGGACGATCATAGCTATATAGCGCGACTAGACCATCAGCATTTTGTGATTATTGTTAAAAAATATAGTAATAAACAAAAAATCTATGCGCTTGCCAATCGTTTATTAAAATTCTTTCATTCAGCCCTTACCGTGAAGGATTATCAGCTTCATGTATCGGCAAATATTGGGATTGTTTTTTATCCAGAGGACGGTTTAACGAGAACGATTTTATTGGAAAATGGTTATGCGGCTTTATGCTATGCACAGCAGCAAGGACGCAATAATTTTTATATACATGCCGTGACAGGGGATATTACCTCCTATAAGCAATCTGTGCTCAATCGAGATATGCGACAGGCTTTGCTTAATGAGGAGTTTGAGCTTTATTTTCAGCCGTTGGTGGAGCCGCAAAAAGGTATTATTTATGGAGCAGAGGCATTAATTCGCTGGCATCATAAAGAATGGGGGCTTGTATCACCAGGTGAGTTTATTCCGTTAGCGGAAGAAAATCATATGATTCATATTATTACAGATTGGGTCATTAAAAAGGTATGCACATTATTGCAAGAGTGGAAGCAGCAGGGCCATGTATTACGCACCATTAGCATCAATATTTCACCTATTCACCTAGTGAAAAAAGGGTTTGTGAAATTTGTGCAGGAGCAAATCCAAACACATGGAATAAAGGCAGACTATTTGGAGTTTGTTGTATCAGAAAGTGCGATGCTCAAAAATAGTAAAAGTGTACGCAATGTGCTGCAGGAGCTGCGAACGCTTGGTGTGAAAATTGCCATTGGTGATTTTGGCACAGGCTATTCCTCCCTCGAATCTTTACGCACATTTCGCCCAACAACGATTCATATTTATGAGGCTTTTATTCGGCAAATTCGCCATGACCATCCGATCGAAAATGGGCTAATTTCTACAACCATTTATTTAACGAAAATGCTCGGCATTCAAGTAGTGGCAAAGGGTGTGGAGAGCTATGACCAATTTATTTTCTTGAAGCAGCAAGAATGCAGCTATATCCAAGGCGACATTTACACAAAGGCAGTGCCTGCAAAAACATTTGCCACAATGCTAGCACGAGGCTTTTTAACACCGCAAAAAGTTAGATCGAATAAGAAGCCTGCTGTTGAACGGCGCAAGTATTATCGCTTCCGCTTTCCAGCCTATGTTCAAGGCTCTATGACGATAGTTGAAATGAATCAGCAAAAAATCAATATTGGGCGTACACCGATTTTAATCGAAAATATTAGCTTAGGTGGCATGAAAATTTGCTCATCACTTAAACTACCTATTAATCAAACCATGAAATTTCAATTTAGCTTTACGTTAATGGATCAGCCCTTCCATATCGAAGGAACATTTAGATGGACATTAGAGGAACACTATCAAATCTATTCCTATGGTGTGGCATTTCAGCTAAAGGCTGAGGATGAAGGAAAGCTAGCACCGATTATTCATCGAATGACAGCCCTGCATCATCAGCATGAAAAAATTACAGGAACACCATTTATTTATGAAGATATGGAAGCATTTTTTAAAAAAGAATAAACAAAATCGCCTGCTCCTGATAATGGAGCGAGGCGATTTTTAGCTTGTTAAAATAGCAATCGCTCGGACAGGCGCACCATCTGCATCCTGATACTTCATTGGTAACGCACAAAATGTAAAGAGGTCATAACCGATTTGTCCAAGATTCGTTAAATTTTCTACAATAATAAAATCCGTATCCGCTAACACTTTTTTATGAATGGTTAGGTTTGCATCTGTCAGGGCATCAATGCTGATGACATCAAGCCCAACACCCTTTTTCTTACTTTGAATAAGGTAGTCCGCCACTTCCTCAGTGATGGCTGGATAGTTCCCAAAATAGTGCGCTGAGCCCCAATAGCGCTCCCAGCCAGTATAAAATAATAGAAAATCTGCTTGATCGGCTCGCTCCTTGACGGGATGAATATTGTCCATTGTAATGCGCTGTCCCTCCTGTACATGCTGACAGTCAATTACCAAGCCTTTGCCTATAAATTGCTCTGCTGGAATGGCATCCAATGTTGTTCTATCGGCAAATATATGGTTAGGCGCATCCATATGTGTACCAGTGTGGGAGGTGATGGTTAGAGAGGTTTCTTTAAAGCCATCTGTTTGGTGCTGGCAAATAACATGGAATGCTGGCTGAGCTGTACCAGGGAAAACGGGCATATGCTCTGTTAGCGTATGCGTTAAGTCAATAATCTTCATAAAAATACCTCACCATGATTGATTTAAGCTGCTATTATTGTACCATTTCAAGTGCGAAAGGCTGAAATTTTCGTGCTTCATCTATATCTTTTCTTTGGCATATAGTAAAATAGAAGATTGAAAGTAGTATTCACTACGATGGCTTTTAAGGAATAGGAGAATTTATGTGAAACAACAAACAATCATTTTAACCGGTGGAGGGACAGCGGGCCATGTATCATTAAATCAAGCGATCATTCCGTCTTTACTTGAATTAGGTTATGATGTCCATTATATTGGCTCAGATGAAGGTATTGAAAAAGAATTGATTGGCGAGGCATTTCCGCATGTGCCGTTTTATGGCATTGCAAGCGGGAAGCTCCGTCGTTATTTCTCTATGAAAAATTTTACAGACCCCTTTAAAGTGTTAGCGGGCGTGATGCAAGCGTTTCGTATTATAAAAAAGGTGCAGCCGCAAGTAATCTTTTCAAAGGGTGGCTTTGTTTCGGTTCCTGTTGTCATGGCTGCTAAGCTTGCAGGTGTGCCAGTAGTCATTCATGAATCAGATGTAACACCCGGCTTGGCAAATAAAATCGCATTACCCTTTGCCTCGCATATTTTCACCATTTTTGAGGAAACATTACAGCATGTACCGCAGGACAAAGCAACATGCACAGGCTCTATTATTCGCCCAGAGCTATTTCAAGGAGATAGAGCAAGAGGGCTGGCATTGTGTGGCTTTACGACATTAAAGCCAGTGTTATTAGTAATGGGAGGAAGCTTAGGCTCTGTTGTGTTAAATGAGGCATTACGTAAAAATTTACCAGAGCTATTAAAGCAGTTTTATATTATTCATCTATGCGGCAAAGGGCATGCTGATCAAGCATTAGCTGCAATGCCCGGCTACAAGCAGTTTGAATATGTGACAACAGAGCTGCCTGATTTATTGCATGCAGCAGACTATATTGTATCGCGTGCAGGCTCTAATTCGATTTTTGAGTTTTTAGCGCTACATAAGCCGATGCTATTAGTGCCGCTTTCTGCACAAAAAAGCCGTGGCGACCAAATTTTAAATGCGAATTTATTTAAAAAACAAGGCTATGCAGAGGTGCTACAGGAAGAGGAGCTGACAAAGGAATCCTTTTTGAAATCGGTTCGTACACTAACGGAGCGTAAGGAAGATATGGTGGCAGTGATGGAGAAAACACTAAAGCCGAAAACACCCGATGAAATGGCAGCGCTTATTTTGCGCTATAAAAAATAATGATTGTCAAAATAAAAGAAGCTATATGGCAGTAACACCTATAGCTTCTTACGATTGCTTACATTGCTTGTTCTTCACCATCCTGCATTTCATGTGCAGTTGTTAGATAGAATAAATCTTTTGGAATTTTAAATAAATTAAATTGCGCTTCGCCGCTATTGACCTGTGCTAGTAATGTTGGATGACTGTCATTCGCCTCTACTACATAAGGTAGCTTTAACGCAGCGCGCTGTGATTTTATATTTTCAACTCGAATTCGAAGAAATACCGTATGGAAATGATAGTCAAAAAATAATTCATTCAAAAAAAGTAACTTGGCTTTCTGATTATAGCCTTTTCCTTGATATGGAAGCCCAATCCATGTACCTAAGAAGCCAGCACCGTCTTCAATATCATGAATACTAATCGTGCCGATTGGTTGGCCCCAGTCATCTGTAATGGTTCTGGAGATAGTAAGACCTCTTGCTTCCTCCTCAATCAGTTGTTTTGTCATAAACCAATACTCATCCGCAGATGTGGCTTTTTGACGGACAAAGGGAAATACAGAAGGGTGTGATAATAGTTCATAAAGCTCTGTGCATTCATGCAGGTCTCGATGTTTAAGCATACGAAACGCCTCCTTTACTAGGGTAGTTCAAACAATTCCTTAAAAGCATAAAGAAGAAAACTAATATTCGTACTGGAATTAAAACCCAAAGAACTAGACGTTATAACTATGATATTCCATAATCTCCCGCTGTCTTACTGATTTTACCATACCGAAAAAAAGGTAGTTTTTTAAATATAATATATCATAAAAACTGCTTAATGCAATCTTTTTGCTCGTAAAAACAAAAATTTAAGTTTAATAGTCAGTAAATTCTGATAAAACAGCGAATATTGCAGCGATCTATTATGCTTTACCCTGTTTTTGCATGTTTTAGACATTATTTTGACGAATTTATGCAAAAAAATAGTTTTTTGTCATAAATTATTAGAGAAGCATAGAGCGCTAACCGTTGAAAATCGCGTATTGCATGAAAAATACATGAATATTTTTATAGAACACTCAGCAAGGAGGCGTTTCAAACATGACTTTTCAGACGCTTCCTTCTATTGAAGTCAAGCCGTACTCCGACACATCTACTATGCTATTGTTGGCTGACTGTGCATATAATGATTCTAGTAAGGTGAATGTATTTCTTTAGTAGGATATTATTTTGTAATAATGGGGAATATAGCAAAAAATACCCTTAAAGGATTTAATTTCTCTAATTCTTGAAAGGTAATTTTTAAATTTTATGTTATAATAGTAGTATTCATTTTGAGATAAATAAGCCAAATAGTAGCATATTGATTTTGATAGCACTGGTTTTTCTGGGGGTGACAGTATGGAGTATCTTTTAAGCGAAGATTTTTTTAATGAATTATTTATCGGTAAAGATTTTGTTTTTCTGATGAAAAAGGTAGGGGACGATTATCAATATATTCGCTTAAACCAAGCAGCTCAAGAACTGTTATCAAATGAGGCAATTGGAAAAATGCTATCAAGCGTTATGTCCAGCCGCTACGCTTCAACTATTCAGAAAAGCTACCATCAAGCAATAACAGAGCGCAGTCAGGTCGACTATGTAGATTATGCATATGTGCAGTCAGAGGTTCGTAAATATGAAACTTCTGTTAGACCATTGCGCTATAAAAACGAGGATTATATTTTAGCAATTACGAAGGAAATTCAATATGATCGTAGCATTGAAGATAAATTTTTATTTATGCAGTCGATGCTTGACCACGCTTTTTTCTCAACGCTTATGCTATCAGCAGAGGGCATGATTTATGAGGCAAACGCAAGGTTTATGGAGGACTTCCAATTAAATCATGACAGCATAAAACAACAGCTACTTATTGATTTGCCGATTATTCCAAAGGATGAGGCATATAAAATTAAGCGCTATCTACAAAAGGCAGCAACGGGTAAAAATGTGAGCGAAAAGCTTATTAAACTGCATACATTAGATGGGCAGGAGCGCATGTATTTATTATCGTTATCGCCTGTGATGCAGGTTGATCATTCATTTGCCATTTTTTTGATGATGCAAGATTGCACACAAAATGCTCAACAGAAGGCAGAGCTACGCTCAAAGTCGCATGGACTGGAAGTGTTTAAGGCTGCCTTAAATTCGGCAACAGCCATTGCGTTATTAGATCATGAAGGCACGGTTATCGAAGCCAGTGAAATGTTTTTACATGCTTCTGGTTATACAGCAGAGGAATTAATCGGCCAGCCGTATGATATTATTGAGCCGCGTCATCATTCTCTTAACTTTTTACAAACGATTGCTGAGAAGCTTGAGGCAGGAGAGATGTGGCAAGGAGAGCTATGCTACCGCACCAAGTACCATGCTGATTATTGGGTGGAGGCAACGATTGTTCCGTTGAAAAATGAGTTTGGTGAGCTGGAGCAAATTTTAAGCATTAACTATAATATTACAGATAAGAAAAGAATGTTCACCGAATTAAAAAATATTGAGCGTACATTCCGATTAATTACGGAAAATACCAATGATTTAATTGTGATTACAAATGAGGATGGCATTATTATTTATGCATCACCATCGTATCGCATGTATTTAGGCTATGAAAATGTTGAATTGCAAGGGCAATTTTACAGCGATATTGTAGATGATGAAAGCAAGGCTGCATGGCAAACCTTTTTAAATAATTATACAGGTCAGACGGATGCGCGCTTTGAGCTATTATTGAAGGCAAAGGATGGCACACCGATTTGGACAGAAAGTAATGTAACCGTTGTCCATGACCCTGAGCGTGAAAAGGTATCACAAATTATGATGGTTTCTAGGGAGATTACACACCGCAAAGAACGAGAAAATGATTTGCTATACCTAGCCTACCATGATTCATTAACACAGCTACCAAATCGACGCTTTCTTCAAAAGGAGTTTCCGAAAATTTTGGCTGAGGCACAGGCTAATCAAACATGTGTGGCAATGCTCTTTATAGATGGCGATGATTTTAAAGAGGTTAATGATCGCTATGGTCATGAAACAGGGGATGCTTTTATTCAACGATTTGGTTATACATTAAGTAAAACAGTGCGTAGCCATGATTTGGTCATTCGTGTGGGTGGCGATGAGTTTATTGTCCTGTTAACAGGCTTAACAACAGAACAGGACAAAAGGCATGAGCAAATGATGCATATTATTGACCGTATTCGCCATGAGCTAGCGGAGGGCTGGGTGATTGATGACTGTCATTTCACACCAACAGCCTCGATGGGTATCGCCTATTATCCAGACCACGCTGAAACATTAGAGGCATTAATGGATTTAGCGGACCAAGCATTATATAAATCAAAGGAATCAGGCAAAAATAATCTATCTATATATAAGGTGATTAACTTTTAGACTTACACTCTTTTTCTTCGTTTTCCTGTATACTATTCTTAATAGATATGAAACGGAGAAAAATGATGCGTAAAATTGTCCTAATTCCTGAAGAACAAATTCCTGCTGCTTTAGAAGAATTAAAGCTTGTCATGAAAGAAGAAAACAATCATAAAATGTTCGTTCGCTACCAAGTGATTTATATGTTACTTTCCGGCGAATCGTATGAAAAAATTGTCGACTATACAGGTCTTTCTTTAGCGACGCTGTTCAATTATCGCAAAGCTTATTGTGAAAAAGGGATCGCTGGACTTGGACGTAAAAAACAACCTGGTCGAAAGCGTCATTTAACGGCTGAACAAGAAGCACGAGTCGTCGCGACAATTGTCAACCAAACGCCTAAAGATGCTGGTTTTCCCGTTGAAATGAACTGGACAGCGCCTCTTCTTCGCGATTGGATTGAGCGAACATTTGGTGTGTCTTTTTCTGTACGTGGGACACGTGATTTATTGTACCGTCTTGGTTTAAGTTATACGAAACCAACGTATACATTGGAAAAAGCAGACCCCCTCAAACAAGCAGTTTTCCTTGAAAAATTTGAACAGGCGAAAAAAAACTAATTCATGGTCAAATTGATCGTATTTTATTTGAAGACGAGTCAATGATCCGTGATTACCAAGCGATTTCCAACACGTGGTTTCTTAAAGGTCAACAAAAAATCATTCCAACATATGGCCGACATCAAGGGGTTAAGCTAATTGGTACATTGGATTACGAAACGGGCGATGTATTTTGCGTGCAAGAAGAACAATATACCGCTGTTGAATTCCTAAGTTTTTTAGAAAAAGTCATCGCTCGTTATCCGAATGAACGCATCGTGATGGTATTAGACAATGCGCGCATACACCATGCGAAATTGATTCAACCATTTTTAGAAAAGTATCAAGATTTCTTTGAATTTCTGTTCCTTCCGCCGTACAGTCCCAATTTAAATTTAATCGAAGGACTGTGGAAATGGATGAAGACAACGGTGATCCACAATGTCTTTTACTCAAATGTCGGAAAGATTCAACGTGCTGTCCAAGGCTTTATCCAAATGATTAATCAAACACCTGAAAATACGGTGAATAGGCTGTGCTTGAAACTCTAATTTTCTTTCACCGTATATATATTTCAGAAATTCACTAAAAGTCTGTCTTGCAAGGCAGACTTTTTATATTGTTCTATTTTAACAATCGCATAACGGACTTTTTATTTCATAATATGCTATAACAATAAGAGGGATATTATTTTGAAATAGAAGGTGATCAGATGCCTAAAAAAATATTATTGGTCGAAGATGAAAAACATATTGCGCGCTTTGTGGAGCTAGAATTGCAGCATGAGGGCTATGAGGTCACTGTTGCCTATGATGGTCGTGAGGGGCTTGCCTTGGCAACGGCTAAAAGCTTCGATGTACTGCTACTCGATGTGATGTTGCCGGGGCTTAATGGCATTGAAATTTGTCGGCGTATTCGCACACAATCACAAGTGCCGATTTTGCTATTAACTGCAAGAGATGCTGTGATGGATCGTGTGGCAGGCTTAGACGCAGGAGCGGATGACTATATCGTGAAGCCTTTTGCTATCGAGGAGCTGCTGGCTCGCATCCGTACAATTTTACGCCGTGTAACACCAGAGCCATCCACTGGTGAATCCTTGCATTTCCGTGATATTCACATGGATACAGCCGCCTATGAAGTTTTTGTACAGGGGAATAAACTTGACCTAACAAAGACAGAATATGATTTACTCAAACTATTAATTGAGCATAAGAATCGGGTGTGTACACGTGAGCAAATTTTAACCTCTGTGTGGGGCTATGACACAGATATTGAAACAAATGTAGTAGACGTCTATATCAGACATTTACGCACAAAGCTGCCAGGTGATATGAATGCCTATATTGAAACCGTTCGTGGGGTTGGGTACGTGATGCGCGAATGACAAGCTTAAAAAACTATTTGCGTCGCCAATCATTGCAAAAGAAATGGATGCTTACATCAAGCAGCGTCATTTTTATTAGCTATACGATTATTTGTGTTGTTGTCTATGTGTTCCTTCATACATGGCTGTTACATGAGGAGGAGAGTAAAGTCATACGCACAAGTAAGGACATTAGCTCTTTTTTAGAATCTCAAGGTCCGAATATTACAATTCAGCAAATCCAACAAAATACAGGCTTGCTAGAATCCATTGTTGATCGCGATGAAACGGTCAGAATGTTTAATAGAGATGGCGTTGAAATATTGCGTATTAACAATGCATCCTCTGCTGCACCATTAACTACCATGCAGGAAATAGTGGAGATGACCATTGATAAGCAGGATGCTCTTGTGGTGAATGAACCGATCCAGCTCGGCTTTTTCCAGGGCTATATTCAGGTGATTCATCCATTAACAAGCTTTCAATCGCTGATGCATTATTTGCTGACAGCCATGCTGATCGCAGGGCTAGGGGCATTGATTGTATCAGGCTCGATTGGCTATTACCTTGCTAATTACTTAATGAAGCCGCTCCATGCCTTGCGTGCCTCTATGAAAACAGTGATGGATCAAGGCTTTAAGGAGCCCATTCAATTAACCTATACATCACATGATGAAATAGGCGATTTATTGAAAATGTATAATGCGATGATGAATGAGCTGCAAATTTCCTTTACACAGCAGCAGCAATTTGTGGCAGATGCTTCCCACGAGCTACGCACGCCGATTCAAGCGATTGAAGGGCATCTATCCTTGTTAAAGCGCTGGGGGAAGAATGATCCAGCTATATTAGAGGAATCCATTGATACTTCGCTGACAGAAATTGCTCGTATGCGTAAAATGATAGAGGAATTATTAGAGCTGGCACGGCGAGAAGAAAAGGATGAGGCAAGTGCAGCAGATGCGCCAGCCGTTATTGAGGCAGTCATTGAGGAGATGGCATTGCTATACCCAAAGGCGCGCATGACGCTGTCGAAAAAGGACGAAATCGGTCCATTATTTATAACGGAAAATGCACTTAGTCAAATCGTTCGCAATATCATTGAGAACGCAATT
Source organism: Lysinibacillus sp. FSL K6-0232 (assembly GCF_038008325.1). NCBI lineage: Bacteria > Bacillati > Bacillota > Bacilli > Caryophanales > Bacillaceae > Lysinibacillus > Lysinibacillus sp. FSL K6-0232. The sequence goes on from NZ_JBBOYW010000001.1 coordinate 1,975,995, forward strand.
CGTTATTGTGAAAAAATACCTGAGATTCAGCTTTCGCTGTCAATGGCTGGTAATTATGCGTGTTTAGAAATTGCGGATAATGGTATAGGAATAGCAGAAGAGAATATCCCATTTATCTTTGATCGTTTTTACCGAGTGGATGAAGCCCGAAATCGGCAAATTGGTGGGACAGGCTTAGGGCTGAGTATTTCGAAGATGTTGCTTGAAAAGTATAATGCCTCAGTAGAAGTCAAGAGTGAAGTAAATGTTGGAACCGTTTTCTCATTAAAAATTCCGCTAAAATATTAAGAAAAATCTATGCTTTATTTCGGAATTCTATCCTTCGCGAAAAAAATTGCTTAATTTGCTAAAAAGAGTTGTATTTTTTGTGAAGAGTAGTAAGATTGAAGTGGAAAAAATGTTCTTTAAATTATGGAAAAACAATGAACAACAACCTTTTAAAGAACAGTGAAATATTATATAATTAATTGCAATTTAATTAATGCAACTGCCAAAAGGCAAAATTTGGAGGTCATTTTTCATGTCGAACAACGTTACAACTGTAAGTTCTCCATGGTCAGCTTTCTCTGGTCCTAACTTAGGATATGTGATGGAGCAATACGACTTATTCTTACAGGCTCCTGAAGAAGTAGAACCAGAGTTAGTTTCTTTATTTCAACAATTTGGTGCACCAGTAGTAGTGGAAGGTGAAGTAGCTGTAGCTAGTCATACAGCAGCGGCTCCTGCTGGCGATTATAAAAAAGTGTTAGCCGCTGTCAAATTAGCAAAAGCAATTCGTTCACAAGGGCATTTAGCAGCAGATATTTATCCGCTGAAAAATCGTGAACTGCAAACAGCTCCAATCGAAGAAAGTGCGTTCAACTTAAGCGCTGCCGATTTAGCAGCCATTCCTGCAGCAATCTTCTTCAAAGATGTGCCAGCAAACGTGAAAAATGGTAAGGATGCAATCGACTATTTAAAAGCTGTATATACAGATAAAGTAGCTTTTGAATATAGTCATGTAACAGCAACAGAAGAGCGTGAATGGATTCAAGCACAAATTGAATCAGGTGCTTTCCAGCAAGCATTAACAGCTGATGAGAAAAAAGCACTATTAGATCGTTTAACACATGTTGAAAATTTTGAAAAATTTATTCATAAGACATTTGTAGGACAAAAGCGTTTCTCTGGTGAGGGCTTAGATACGCAAATCGTTCTATTTGATGAAATTTTAAAAACTGTAGAGGCAGATAATGTCGAAAATGTTCGCATTGGGATGGCACACCGTGGTCGTTTAAATGTCTTAACACATATTTTAAATAAACCATATGATATGATGTTCGCTGATTTTGCACATGTTTCCAATGATTTATTTATGCCAGAGCATGGCCGCCTTGCTATTACAAAAGGCTGGACAGGTGATGTAAAGTATCACATGGGTGCGTCTTATCAACGTGAATCAGGGATGAATGTGAAGCTTGCTTATAACCCATCACACTTAGAGGTTGGGAATCCAGTGGTACTTGGGGCTACACGTGCTACACAGGATGATACGTCAAAACCAGGTCAAGCTACTCATGACCGTACAAAGGGCTTAGGTATTCTTGTGCATGGTGATGCGGCATTCCCAGGTCAAGGGATTGTAACAGAAGTATTAAACTTTGCGAAAACAGAAGGCTTTACAACAGGTGGGACAATCCATATTATTGCCAACAATATGATTGGCTTCACAACAGAACAGCAAGACTCACGTTCATCTATTTATTCTTCTGACCCAGCAAAAGGCTACGAAGTACCAGTTGTCCATGTCAATGCAGATAGCCCAGAGGCAGTTGTCCTTGTTGGTCGCTTTGCCGCTAGCTACCGTCAAAAATTCGGTAAAGATATCGTAGTTGACTTAATTGGCTATCGTCGTCATGGTCATAATGAAACAGATGATCCAACAGTAACAAACCCAGAAACATATAAATTGGTTGCGAAGCATGAAACAGTACGTGCATTATATGGTCAGCAATTAGTAGCAGAAGGTCTTGTATCAGCTGAAGAGGTTGCTGCATTAGATACAGCCGTTTATGCTGAAATGCAAGCTGCATATGACCATGTGAAAGAAATGGCTGCAAAAGATGCACACGACCCATTAGAAATGCCAGAAGAACTAAAAATAGAGTTCCCACAACTGGATACAGCGGTAGGAGCAGAGCGTTTAGAAAAAATTAATGAAGAGCTTTTAGTGTTTGAAGACAACTTCGAACCACAGAAAAAGCTCGGCAAAATTTTAGAAAAACGTCGTGATACTTTTGCTTCTGCTAAAATCGATTGGGGACATGCAGAAACATTAGCATATGCAACAATTATTCAAGATGGCACACCAGTGCGCTTTACTGGTCAGGATGCACAGCGTGGTACATTCTCACAACGCCACTTAGTATTACACGATAAAAACAATGGCAATGTCTTTACACCATTGCATCATATTTCAGGTGCAAATGCATCATTCTCAGTGTATAACTCACCGTTAACTGAAGCGGGTGTAGTTGGCTTTGAATATGGCTATAACTTAGAAAACAACCATGTGCTAACAGTGTGGGAAGCACAATTCGGTGACTTCGCGAACATGGCTCAAGTGATGTTTGATAACTTTATTTCAGGGGCACGTGCGAAATGGGGTCAAAAGTCTGGTCTAGTTATTTTATTACCACATGGGTATGAAGGCCAAGGTCCAGAGCACTCATCAAGCCGTATGGAACGTTATTTACAAATGTCAGCGGAAAATAACTGGTTTGTAGCAAACTGCTCAAATGCAGGAAACTACTACCACTTATTGCGCCGCCAAGCAGCATTATTAGGCACAGAAGGGGTACGTCCACTTGTGGTTGTATCACCAAAATCATTACTGCGCCATCCATTAGCTGCAGCTAGTGCTGAGCAATTAGCAAATGGCTCATTCCAAGAAGTAATTGAACAGCCAGGCTTAGGAACAAAACCAGAGGCTGTAGAGCGCATTGTTTTAGGTACAGGTAAAGTAATGATCGACTTAGCAGAACGCGTGAAGGACGGGGAAGGCTTCGACCACCTACACATTATTCGTGTGGAACAACTTTACCCATTCCCAAAAGAGCAAGTTGCTGGTATTATTGCTAAGTATCCTAATGTGAAGGAAATCGTATGGGTACAAGAAGAACCTAAAAACCAAGGTACATGGAATTATGCACTCGAAACATTACATGAACTTTCAGCAGGTAAACAGCTTCGTTATGTAGGACGTCCTGCAATGAGCTCTACTTCTGAAGGCGATGCAGATTCCCATAAAGCAGCACAAGCAGCCGTTATTGAAGCGGCAGTTGCTGAGCCAGTAAAGGTTAAATAACATCACAGATCAATTTTTGACAGCTGGGCTACTTGCCTAGAGCAGTAGCCTTTTTATGTGCATAAGGCACGTTAATCAAAGGAGGAAATAAAAGTGGCTGAAATTAAAGTCCCTGAATTAGCAGAATCGATTACAGAAGGTAGTATCGCACAATGGGTAAAAAAAGTGGGCGATCGCGTTGAAAAAGGTGAATTCATCGTTGAACTTGAAACAGATAAAGTAAACGCTGAAATCATTTCTGAAGAAGCAGGTGTATTAACACAAATTTTAGCTGAAGAAGGCGATACTGTATTAGTTGGTCAAGTTATCGCAGTAGTAGAAGCAGGCGAAGGCGCAGCACCTGCACCAGCAGCAGCGGCTCCAACTGAAGCACAAGCAGCACCAACGCCAGCAGCGGCAGCTCCAGTAGTAGAAGAAGCATCTAACGAGCGTGTGATTGCATCACCAGCAGCACGTAAGCTAGCACGTGAAAAAGGTATTGACCTTTCAGCGGTATCTCCAGTAGACCCACAAGGTCGTGTACGTGTACAAGATGTAGCAGCACATGGTACAGCACCAGCAGCTCCTGCTGTAGCAGCACCAATCACTACTACAAACGGTCCTGTTGTATTTGCACCAGCAGAAGAAACAAACCGTGTAACAATCGAAAAAATGTCTCGTCGTCGTCAAACAATTGCCAAACGCTTATTAGAAGTAAAGCAATCAACAGCAATGTTAACAACATTCAACGAAATTGACATGACAAACATTATGGCATTACGTAAACGCAAGCAAGAGCAATTTGTGAAAGATAACGACATTAAATTAGGCTTTATGTCATTCTTCACAAAAGCGGTTGTAGCAGCACTTAAAAAATACCCTTATGTAAATGCACAAATCAATGGGGACGAAATTCACTTAAACAATTTCTTCGATATCGGTATCGCTGTATCAACAGAAGAAGGCTTAGTTGTACCAGTTGTACGTGATGCAAACAGCAAAAACTTTGCAGAAATCGAAAAGGATATCGCAGAGTTAGCGAAAAAAGCACGCGACAAAAAATTAGGCTTAAACGACATGGCAGGCGGTTCATTCACGATTACTAATGGTGGTGTATTCGGTTCATTAATGTCAACACCAATTATGAACGGTACACAAGCTGGTATTTTAGGTATGCACTCAATTGTTCAACGCCCAGTAGTAGTGAACAACGAGATCGAAATCCGTCCAATGATGTACGTGGCATTATCATATGACCATCGTATTATTGATGGTAAAGATTCAGTAGGCTTCTTAAAAACAGTAAAAGAATTAATCGAGAACCCTGAAGACTTATTATTAAATTCATAATTATAACCTCCTTTGCAACCACTGCAGGATTTTAGCCAAGGGCTGTCTGAAAAGAGTGATCTTTCCAGACAGCCCTTTTCTGTTTTTACAGACAAAGCTCTGCCGTCTATGCTCTATAAAGAAATTACCTCTCTCTATCTTTTTACATATAAATAATTGTTTTATAATAAATATTTGTTGAATATAGTGTGTTTATTGTTAAAATAGCATGCTTGACAATGGATAGAGCAAGTATAATCCCCTAATATTGTCATTAGTCAGAAAAGTGATAAAATGAGCTTGACGAATCTATTCATTATATAGTAGTATCTAAGTATCAATTAAATAGACAAACCTCACTCGTATCAATAGGTGAGGTAGAGGCGCGATATTTATTAGTTCATTGTTGAGTATAAGCAAGCGAGGACACAGTGAAGAAGGAACTATCGCCGAAGTATAAAAGGAGCTCGTACTTTTATGCTGGGTCTGCAGTGAATAAGTGCAGGACTGTCCTAGTAAATTGCTTTCCAGGTTTACTAGGTTGTGCTATCTCGGAAATATGGAAAGTATAGTGAGGATTTGGGCAACTGTTATAAAAGGCAAGACCTAAGTTCAGAAACTTAGGTCTTTTTTCATACAGTTGTTTTATTTTTTGACAGAAAAGGGGCGTTTTTTATGAAAAGAAAATGGTTGTTAGTAATGCTGTCGATCATGACGGCAATTGTGCTAGCGGCATGTGGCACAAGCGACAAAAATGAAGGTAGCACAGGCGATGCTGAAGGCGACACAGAAGAAAGTGGCGGTGAATTCCGTATTGGCATGGAGGCTGGTTATCCACCTTTTAACTGGACACAGCAGGGTGATGCCAATGGCGCAGTAAAAATTGCCGATAATGCAGAATATGCAGGCGGCTATGATGTACAAATGGCGAAAAAAATCGCTGAAGGCTTAGGCAAAGAGCTAGTGATTGTGAAATTAGAATGGGATGGACTAGTACCAGCATTACAATCCAATAAAATTGATGCCATTATCGCAGGTATGTCACCAACAGCAGAGCGTAAGAAAACAATTGATTTTACAGAAAACTATTACACATCTGATTTTGTCATCGTTGTGAAAAAAGGCAGCGAATTTGAAAAGGCAACATCGATTCAAGATTTCTCAGGCGCGAAAATTACATCACAATTAAATACATCGAACTATGATGTAATCGATCAAATTGACGGTGTAGAAAAGCAAACAGCGATGGAAAACTTCCCAGCAATGCGTGTGGCATTAGAGGCTGGCAAAATTGACGGCTATGTAGCCGAGCGTCCAGAAGGTATCTCAGCAGCAGCGGCGAACGATAAATTCACATATGTTTCATTTGAAGAAGGTCAAGGCTTTGATACAGACCTTTCTAACACATCTATTGCTGTAGGCTTACGTAAAGATGATGCAAATCTTGAGAAAATCAATGAAATTTTAAAGGGTATTTCAGAAGATGAGCGTCAACAAATTATGGAAGAGGCAATTGCCCAACAACCAGCAGCACAATAATAACATTGCACGGGCTAGTTGCTAGTCCGTGCATGATTATTTCATCATTATTAAAATGAGAACCTCTCTACATAATGATACGATGCTAGTAAACATAGAACTACACAGGCAACATGATATTGTGAGGAGGAGCTTCATGAGTCTTGAATGGATACTTTCAATTATTGAAAACAACTGGCAAATGTTTTTACGAGGTGCGTATTATACGTTACTGATTTCGATTATTAGTACAATTATTGGTGCATTTATCGGATTTTTCATCGGAATTATGCATACGATTCCTGTTCGTAAAAAAGGTGTGAAATTTTATAGCTTAAAGCTTATTAATTTTATACTAACATGCTATGTTGAATTTTTCCGTGGTACACCAATGATTGTACAAGCAATGGTTGTTTACTACGGATTAGATATTGCATTTGGCATTGATATGCACTTTATTACAGCGGGGATTGTCGTTGTGTCGCTGAATACAGGTGCTTATATGGCAGAAATTGTACGTGGTGGAATTGTGTCCATCGATAAAGGTCAATATGAGGCGGCATCAGCGATTGGGATGAACCATGTTAAAATCATGTTCCATGTGGTATTGCCACAAGTTGCACGCAATATACTGCCAGCAACAGGCAACCAATTAATTATGAATATTAAAGATACAGCCGTATTAAATGTTATTGGTGTAACGGAGCTATTCTTCCAAACAAAATCAATTGCGGGCAACAACTTCCGTTATTTTGAGTCATTCTTTGTGGCATGTGTGCTTTATTTCATCATGACATTTACCGCATCGCGCATTCTGCTCTATGTTGAAAAACGTTTGGATGGGCCTGATGCCTATCAAAAAGAACAAAAGGAAGCTGTATAGGGGGGCGCACAAATGACAGTCATTAAAATCGAGCATTTAAGTAAATCATTTGGACGTAACCAAGTGTTAAAAGATGTGAATTTTCAAGTGGAAAAGGGTGAGGTTGTCTGTTTAATCGGCTCCTCTGGCTCTGGTAAATCAACATTGCTGCGCTGCATTAATTTATTAGAAACGCCAAGTGGTGGTCAGATTATTTATAAAGGGGAAGATATCCTCAATGACAAGCATAATATCGATGAATATCGTACACATTTAGGAATGGTGTTTCAGCAATTTAATTTATTTAATAACCACAATGTGTTAAGTAACTGTACAGTAGGACAAATGAAGGTACTAAAGCGCTCTAAAAAGGATGCAGAGGAAATCGCGCTGAAATATTTAAAAATCGTTGGCATGGATCAATATGTCAATGCCAAGCCTCGCCAGCTATCAGGTGGACAAAAACAGCGTGTAGCGATTGCACGTGCCTTATCAATGAACCCTGATGTGATGCTGTTTGATGAGCCTACATCAGCCCTTGACCCTGAAATGGTTGGGGAAGTGTTAAAGGTCATGCGTCAGCTTGCCGATGAGGGGAATACGATGTTGATTGTCACGCACGAGATGGAGTTTGCGAAAGAAGTGGCAGATCGTGTTGTCTTTATGGATAAAGGCGTGATTGTTGAGGAGGGTCCTCCTCAACAAGTATTAGTCAATCCGCAGCATGAGCGTACAAAAGAGTTTTTAAAACGTACATTAAAATAAAACGTGTAAATCCGTGTAGCTTTCTGTGGAAGGTGAAGCGGATTTTAGCGTTTTTCTAGCAGACCGAATAAGAAACGTCATTACACATTGTTAGGAGGGAAGCGATGTCTAATTTATCGGGAAAGGTTATTCTTATCACAGGCGCAAGTTCGGGTATTGGACTTGCCACAGCTGAGCTAATGGCATCTAAAGGGGCTAAGGTTATTATTAATTATCATTCAAATGTAAAGGGTGCGATGGAAGCCGCTCAACGTATTCAAGAAAAAGATGGACATGCCCTTGCCATTCAAGCAGATGTTAGGAAGAAAGAAGAAGTGAACGCAATGGTTGAACAAGCTATTGCTACATTTGGCACAATTGACGTGCTAGTAAATAACGCAGGTGGTGGCATTCGCCAAAGCACATTTATGGATATGTGTGAAGAGCTATGGGAAGAAACGTTCATATTAAATGTCAAGAGTGTTCTCCTATGCTCACAAGCTGTATTAAAATATATGATTCCGAAAAAAAGCGGAAAAATTATTAATATATCTTCAGCGGCTGCACGTATTGGCGGAGCAGGTGAAAGTATTCACTATGCATCTGCTAAAGGAGCAATCAATACAATGACAATTGGCATGTCTAGAGAGCTAATTCAATATGGAATTATCGTAAATGGGGTAGCACCGGGAATGGTAGAAACACCTTTTCATCATAAATTTGCGCCTGGTGATAATCGACTTGAGCGTATGGTTTCATCTGTACCGATTAATCGGGCTGCAACACCTATGGAAATAGCAGAGGTCATTGCCTTTCTTTCCTGCGATGCTTCCAATTATATCCTTGGAGAAATTATTACTGTGAGCGGTGGACGATAAATGCTGGATTTGAATAGGGAAAAAGCCTTGCTTCAATAAAATATAGCAAGACTCTTCTATTTTTTTATCATCACTCAGCAAAATCACTATTTTCTCGAATTCCACTCTGCATAAAGAACAAAGCAGATGGCAAATGCTACGGCAATAATAAAAAACCATTGTGGTACACCGCCAAAGCTCATATTAACACCTCAATTATTAAAAGTTTTTTGAATTCAGTAGGTCTTCTACAGCTTTTTTCTCCACAAAGCCCCAAAAATATTATAAAATAAGCAATAGACATTAGCTTTGCGCTAGTAAAGAGAGGTAGAGAGAGAATATGTTACATTTAAAATGGAAAGATGCGCCAACATTACGAACAGTAACTTGTAAACATACAAATGCATCCAAATACTTAGTATCCAACGTATTAACAGTAGGAAAACAATACGAAGTGAAAAATGAAACAGAGGAGTTCATTTTTATCATCGATAATACAGGTAAAATCGGTGGCTATTATAAAGATTATTTTGAATAAATAAGCATAGGGTGGTTCAGAACATGACTGAGCCACCCTTTTTAGCTGCTGCTAGAGCTTGCGAGCATTTGCTACATCCTGCAATTGCTGTTTTTCCTGCTCTGTTGCCGTATGTAGCGCAAAAACATCCTTAATGGCTGTTTGTAGCTCCTGCTGCGTTTCCTTAAACTTTGATACTTGCTGCTCAAACGAAGAGCTTGCAAAGCGATCTTGTGCGCGGGATAAGCGTTCCTCTAGCTGTGCATAGTGCTGATCCATATGCATCGAGAGCATCATTGCAAGCTGATTTTTCCATAGTGGAATTAACGTAACAATGGAAAACTCTATTTTTTCAGCCAATGTTTGATTTGCCTGTTGAATCATACGAATTTGCGGAGCTGTTTGAAGTGCTACTTGCTGTGACACCTGTAAATCATAAATGCGCTGATCCAGCCGTTCGATTTGTGCGGCAAAGTCATTGAGCTGTTGAATGGCTAATGGCTGCTTTGTAGCTTGGACGCTTGCTACCTTTGCGGGTAGCTCCTCCTCAATAGCCTGCTGCTTTTTCATTTGACCAGCTACAATGGCTGTTGCGAGCTCCTCAAAAAATCCCCGATTATGTGCATAAAGAGCTTCTAAATTTTCAACATCTTTCATAAGCTGAAGCTGAGCACGTTCTAGCTGCACCCCAATACGCTCCACCTGTATACTAATACGCTCAAATTCTGTTAATGTTTGCTTCACAGTTGGCTCTGTTTTGCCAAAGATTTTTTTCAAAAAGGTTTGCTTCTTCGGCTCCAAGGCTGTTGGGTCTACGCGGTCTAATGTTTGCATAAGTGAATCAAGCATTTGTCCAATTTTCGTGACATCCTTTTGCTTGACCTGTGCAAGCATACGATCTGCAAATTGAGAGAGGGCTCGCTGTGAATCCTGACCGAGCGATAGCAATGATTCAAAATCAGTCAGGTCAATTTGGCTTGCATAGAGCAATGCACGACTTTGTGCAAGAGGCGATAGCGTTTCATATGTCGCCATCGCCTCTTGCTGTGGAGCCGCTTCTAAGTAGGATTGCACGAGCGGAGAAAGACCGGGTATTGTATGGAGCTGAAATGCATGATTATTTGCTGTCATTTTTCATCGCCTCGCCAGTCCAATTGTTCTCTGCGTCTAAGGTTGGAGCGATTGGCAAATTCAATTTCCATTTGGAGATGGTCAATATCATTGGCAAGCGCATCCTTTAAATCGATTTGAATCGTATCGTTTAAATCGGTTAACGTTTCACGCGTTTTCGATAATGTTAATTGAATATCCTTATCCTTCACAGGCTGCTTTGATAGCATTGTATATTTCTCTGTTAGCTCGACAGCAGAAGGTAAGTGTGCATAGAAAAATTGCTCAACATTATAAAACTTCCGTGGATCAGTTTTGACGATTTTCACAATATTTTTCGAGATACGTGTCATTTCGAGCAGTTGCTTAAAGGCTGCAACAGAGCGGACACGTAAATAGTTTTGACTTAATGTTTGAATTTGCTTATTAGCTGTTGATAGCTGTGTTTCAATATGTTTGTATTCTTCTTTTGTGATACCTGCTAGTTGCATGACTTTTCTTTTTTGTCTATATTTCAACAATGCTGTACTCGTCGCATATGAACCCCCAAACAGTAAACCACCAAGGAAGAATCCAGGATTTGCCGCAATGGTTGCGATAGAAACAGTTGTGAGCGAAATAAAGAAGCTAGCAGCATGTCTAGAAAAAAACTGTCCAACACTAAGCATTGTTCCTTCCTCCTTGCTTTTCAATATACCTATCTTCTTATACGAAATAATCGACAGAAAGTTTCATTGAAAAAAGAAACCTTACATAAATTTTACTGCGAATCGCTAACTTTCTCAATGATAACCAACTTAAAATACGCAGTTTCGCCATAGAGCCCTGTGATCAAGCAAAATTTCCAAGCATTGCGTAACCTAAAAAAGAGCCAGACTAAACAATGTCTGACTCCATGCGTACATATCCTTTTAAATCATCGTATAGCTCTAGTGAAAATGAATTGGAATCGGCTTGTGGGCTTACACCTTTTTGTACAAAAAGCAGGAATTCATTGATAGCTTTTTCGGAGCCTTCCACCTCTACCTCAATTTGGTCTGCATCATTTAGCTTACAATAGCCCTTTAAGCCTAATTCAATCGCTTTTTGTTTAATAAAGAAACGATAGCCTGTTCCATACACATCGCCAAAAAATTTAATTTTTGCTCGTTTATTCAAGCGAATACCTCCTACGAATGTGGGAGAGGGGATGACCTCTCCAGTTATTGCATCACACGATCTTTTTCTACATAGGCAATTAAGTTATTAATATAATAAAGAACTTGCTCAGATGCTTTGTTAATCTCTGTTAAATGAACCTCAGCCTGTTCGATATTGCCCGCTTTATGAGCCTCTGCTGCAAGCTTCGCTGATTCATGTACTTGTAAATGATAGCTATCTAATTCACGGTAATCCTGTAAATGACCAAAGCGCTCGACTGTGCGAGGAGCTGTATACCATTTACCAAGACGACAATCTCGATGAGAGGAAACATCGCTTGGTTCAACATGCTCCAAGCCAAGGAACATATTATAAATGCGCCACTTCCATAAAATATGATCTGCCTTTGATAATTGTAGCAGAGCAATCGATGATAGCTGGACATTGTTATTGGTAATAATATCATTGCGGAAGCGATTAATTTCCTGCCCTAATAAATGAATATCATTTGAGGTTTGATGACTATAGTCACGTATCTCTTCCTGCAAGTTTGAAATTTCAATCATTCTTGTAGATACTTCATCAATTGCGGCTGCCTGCTCCTGCGAGATGGCTGCTGTATTTGTGACATCCAGATTAATACGCTCAATTGCCTCAACAATCGCGTTTAATAATGGTAATGAATCCTTTGCCTCAATCGTTGCTTCTTTAATAATGGTAGTTGTATCTGTAATAGAGCTGGCTACATCATTGGAATAGCTTTTTAAATGATGGACATTTGACGATACTTCACTTAGCGCAGAAACCGTGCTTTCAGCGAGCTTTCGTACCTCCTGTGCAACAACCGCAAAGCCCTTGCCATGCTCACCCGCACGTGCCGCTTCAATCGAGGCATTTAAGGCAAGCAAATTTGTTTGGTCAGCAATTTGATTAATTAATGTAACAACCTGCTCAATATCATTTACCCGTTTTTGCAATTCTGAAAATGATTGTACAATCGAGGCAAACGTTTCTTCTGTTTTAAAGATTTCCGATAAGGCATGCTCAATCGCATTTTTCCCCTTTGTTGCATAATCAACAGATTCCGTTGTTTTTTCGGATATATGTGAGGACATGCGTGCGACTTCATTAATTGAAGCGGCAATTTCCTCTGTGGCAGCCGTAGAGGATTGAATTTCCTCATGCTGCTTATCTAAGCTAAATACTAAATCCTTCATATACATAATTTTTGCATTTACATCCATTAAAGAGGATATTTCACTGACAACGTTTTCAATAATACGCTCTGTTAATACCTCCACAAGCAATTCCTGATCGACATTGACAGCGGCCTGGAAGGATTTCATATATTGAAAGGCTTTGTTTGGCTTGAGGCCGAAATTGTGTAAAATATATGTAGTAATATAAAATGCAAATTGATTAAAGACAACGATTAATTGCCCTGGTTGATATCGATGCTGACGCAGTAAATTAAAAAACTTAATCGTTTCATCCACATAAGCATCATCACGCGTTGCAAGGAAAAACTGTGATAAATATCGTTCAATCTGCTCTTCACGAATCGTTATTTGAGAGGTAGGGGATATCTCACGTAAATACTGCTGAAAAATGGCATTCATAGAAGGTGAAATATCTTTTAGCTTGTCATAGAGTGCTTTGAGATGTGCTTCATCCTCTGATTGAAAATGATTGAATGTTAATGTTTGGTGAAATCGACCTGTTGCATGTAAATCTGTGCCGCGTTTAAGTAACTCATCTAGCTCTGCCTTAGGACGAATGCTTGAAAACATAAAAAATACCTCCCAATAGTATGTATAATAAGGTAATAATAGCATAATACAGGTGGTTTTAATAGACATTTCAGATGGCTTTGCTAAAATGAACATATCTTATGACAGCAAGGAATGGACAAATATGTATACAATTATTTACATGAAAGCAGACTATGAGCCTTGGTGGAAATTTGAAGGCTGGGAAGCGTTTATTCAAACACAGGATACATTTGAAACAAAGGAGCTATTTGAGCTTGCCTTACAACAAAAATTAGCGCACTTTCGCTCCATTTATCAGCATGAGGCTACAAAGGAGGGGCAGTATTGGGCTTTTTGGTCAGAGGATGAAAGCTTTTACTGTGAGGCTTGTGATGATGATGCACAGGTTTATCATGGCATTATTGCTTGTAAGCGAGAAGTGCTGTAAAATAATTTCGAAAAAAACGTAAAAAAGCTCTTTTCTTTATTTGACAAAATTATGAATAGCGGTTATACTTAGGTTAACAATTTAATTGCTTCACCGGAAACATGAATTCACATATTACAAAAAGTGATCGCGTTAGTTCGGTACTCTTTGTAATATGTGAATTTTTTTCATTCGCTGAAGAAATTACATATTGTTCACTTTTATTTTTTGGAGGTTTTCTTAAATGAAACAAGGTACAGTAAAATGGTTTAACTCAGAAAAAGGTTTTGGATTTATCGAAGTTGAAGGTGAAAACGACGTATTCGTACACTTCTCAGCTATCCAAGGCGAAGGTTTCAAAACTCTTGACGAAGGTCAAAAAGTGGAATTCGAAGTTGTAGATGGCAACCGCGGACCACAAGCTGCTAACGTAACTAAACTTTAATTCATAACAATTAAAATTACTTTCGTTAAACAAAGACACTCTATGCATATAGAGTGTCTTTTTTCATACTGCTATGGAATCGTAATCGTTAAGCCATCTATTGCATACAACACAATGATCACTCCAACAATACACATCATCCAAGACAGGGTGGAATGCGTGCTAGTGGATAGCTTATCCCGCAGCTTTACCAAGGCTGTGTGCATATATTTGCCCATGAACGAATACCCAGCAAAGAGAAGAAGGGCAGGCGCAATCATGATTAGATTATAGGCGGCAATAATAAGCAGACGATAGAGGAGGGAAATATCCATTGTGGCGACTAAGCCAATAGCCGCAAAATAAGGAAATGCGGTTCCTGCTTCCATAAAAAATGTCATTATCCCTACAAGCACCATAGACAATAGCCCCTGCGTTTGCGGTGTCGGCAAAGCATTCTTCTTGGCAGGCACATAGTAGCTGCCGATAAATAAGCCCACTCCTATAATGAAAAGAACCCATCGAAAGAATTGACTTTGAAAAAAGCTTGCAAATGCTCCCACGATATAATCGAAGCCAAACATTAGCATAACTCCTAATAAAAAATACAGAATGACAACGGTTAATAAATATGCTCCTAATCGGACAATGCGATTGTTACGATCAGCTAGTATCAAATATATTGTTACGCCAATAATGGTAGGGCTTAATGTATCTAATAATGCGAATCCACCTAAAGACATCCATAGAGCCACTGCTCAAAAGCCTCCCTTCATAGCCTTATATACGATTAAACATACAGAATGTTTCATTATTTTTCTAACAATAATATTATTATGTAAACTAATAGTTAAACCTGTTTATCACAGGTTTATGGGTAGACGTGCTCTGATTGAATAGAATGAAGCTGCTGCACAGGGACAAATAATCCTACACGTCCATAGCTATCATGCTTCATTGTAGCGAAAACAATGCCAATGACCTCTCCTTGCTCATTGATCACAGGGCTACCACTATTGCCACGATAAACAGGTGCTTGTAGCATCATAACAGGTTCCTGCCATCCCTCCAATTGAATGGATGTTAGCAATGTTCCTTCATTTGCAATACCTGTAAAGTAAAGCGGATTGCCAATAAAGGTAATATGCTCATCAGGCTGAAATATTGGATTATCAGCAAGCGGTAGGTGAGGGAGCTGCTCTGCCTCCACCTGCAATAAGGCTAAATCAACCTCTGGGTAGCTTTGCAGAAGTGTTGCCTCCATCAAGCCCTCCTCAGGAAAGACAACCGCAAGCGTAGTGGCATCCTCAACAACATGGGCATTCGTAACAATTAAGCCATCAGCGGAAATGGCAAATCCAGTACCTTTACTTGTTCCTGCAGAAACTTCCACAACTGCCTTTTTATAGGTTTGAATATGCTCTTCGCTCGATAGGCGTGTCGATACTTGAATAAATTCAATAGCAGGAATGGAGTAAATTTGAAAAATTAAGGCAAACGTATTAAAAACTAACACCAATGCCATCGCCCAAACGATCCAGCGAATAAGCGGTCGTTGCTGTCGTGGCTGTTGCCCAGCAAGTCGTTCTTGGTGCTCTTGTGCCAATGCTTTTTGCTGCTCAGCCAGTACAAGCTCAATGAATTCCTCTTCTGTTAATTCTTCCTGCTCTGTTGGTGATGGCTGTTGCTTGCTCATTGAATCCCCCCTTCACGACAACAGCAGACGCCCAAGCTGGACGCCTGTTTCTAACAATACTATTCTATTTTTTGTAAGGTTGATGTGACGACAAATGGCTCATCTTCTGCTGTTTGCATCGTATGCTCTGTGCGAATAAGACCGATGCCTGCTACAAAAAATTTGGTTGTCGTCATGCCATCCTCTAAGCGTGTTAGCTGGATAACATCGTGATAGACTGTTGTCCCTGTATCAACCGTAGCGTTTGTCGATTCAATTGTCCAGCCTTGAAAGCTTGTGCCCACCTGTAATGGCTGCTGAAGAATTGTTTCGAGCACAGGGTAAGCAGCCGCCTCTGCTGCACTTGGCAATGCTGGCTCACTATCAACAGGCTCTTGGAAGACAAGGTCAATCGTTGTATTTGTAATGCGGTAGATTTTTAAGAGAACAACACCACCATTATCCTCTAGCTGTGCAATATGCTCGGCATCTAGAAAGGTTGTACGCAATGTATAGCCTGCGAATTCATTGCCTTCCCCTTGAAAATAAGCAGTAGACCCATCTGGTGGGAAAAAGGATCGCAAAGCTCCTTGCTCTTGTTGAGCGGGTGTTTTGTCTTCTACCGTAGGCGTAGTGACTGGTACAACAGGCTCTGCTGTACAGCCAGCAAATAATGTAGCAAGAGAAAGAACTAGTATAGTACGTTTCATACAACAAACCCCTTCGCTCTTTTCTTTTAGTATACGTAAATAATGTGCATTAGACGAATAATATGTTAATAATACTAGTAATATTATTATGTAAACTATTAGTTGAAAAACTTGTCACAGCTATAAAAATTCACTATGATAGAATGGAAGTTAAAAAATAGGGGGTTACAGGATGTATCGACAAGTAGATGATTTTGTTCATGAATGGTCAAATGCTGCACAAGGGACATTACAAGTATTACAGGCAATGACAGATGATAAGCTTGGACAAAGTATTGTAGAAGGGCATAGTACACTTGGCTGGCTTGGCTGGCATTTAGTAGGCGCAGCAGGTTACTTTAGTTATCTTGCAGGCTTAAAGGTTCCATCCATTCGTCAGGAAGACCCAGTGCCAGCAACGGCTGCTGAGATTGTAACTGCCTATGAAAAGGTAGCCAATGCCATTAAGGAAGAGGTAGCAAAGCTATCTGATCAAGATTTACTAGAGGAAGTAACGGGCTTTACTAGACCAATGCCAAAGGGTGCTTTATTACGCGTATTAGTGGATCACCAAACACACCACCGTGGGCAAATGACGGTATTACTGCGTCAAGCAGGCTTACCAGTACCAGGTGTTATGGGACCAACAAAGGAAATGCAATAATAGTGGATGCAGCAAATCAGCCGTAGATTTGCTGCTTTTTTTATGGTATAACGGTGAGAAATCATTATTTTAACTATTTATTGAAAATCAAGGCTATACACCACCAAGCTATGTAGTGGAGGTTTATCAAACGGAAACAACGCAACTTGATACCATTGTATCAGGGTCTTTTCAAGGCTTTGAGCAACATTATTTATTAAAAGCCTTACAGCAGCTTGGTCCTGCATTTGGTGGGGTGACGCAATTGCCTTATAGCGTGACGGATGATGAAATCCTTCATTTACATAGCAATGGGGTGCATGCATTACGCTTTAATATTCAACGAGATGGCTCAGAAGATTTATCGAAGCTAGCTAGCTTTGCAAGAAGGGTGTACGATTTAGTTGGCTGGCATCGTGAGCTGTATATAGACGCTAAAGCATTACCTGAAATTGCAGCAACGCTTGAAAAATTGCCTGCTATATCGATTGACCATTTAGGGCTATCGGAAGAAGGGCTTCCGCATTTATTAAAGCTAGTGGACAAAGGGGTGCGTGTCAAGGCTTTGGGCGTGTAGCGCTAGATGTGAAAAATGCTCTAACATCTATTGAGGCGATCAATCCAGATGCGCTTATGTTTGGCACTGATTTGCCATCAACAAGAGCAAAAAGACCTTTTGATGTGACAGATATCGCATTGATTCAGCAGCTATTTGCTGAACAGGCTGCTGCGAAAATACTCTATCTAAATGCTATGCAATGGTATTTTAAGTGAAAAAATCCTCTGCCTAAAAATTGTTGGCAGAGGATTTGTGATAGCCATTAGCTTAAGCCTTGGCTATCTTTCCATTCTAAAAATTCATCATATGTTAGTTGCTTATCTAAAATGGAGCCATCTTCACGGATTTCAATGACACGGTTAGCAATTGTTTGGATAAACTGATGGTCATGGGATGTGAAAATCATCGCACCTTTAAAGCGAATTAAGCCTTCATTCAATGCTTGAATGGATTCAAGGTCAAGATGGTTTGTTGGCTCATCAAGTAAAATAACGTTCGCTGTTGCAAGCATCATTTTCGATAGCATACAGCGTACCTTTTCGCCCCCTGATAATACAGCAGGGGATTTTTTCACTTCTTCACCAGAGAATAGCATACGTCCTAGGAAGCCGCGTAAGAAGCTTTCTGTTTCATCTTCTGGTGAGTATTGACGTAGCCATTCCACCAATGTTTTTTCAGAGCCTTCAAAGTATTTATCATGGTCGTTTTCGAAGTAGCTGCGAGATGTTGTGACACCCCACTTAAATGTACCAGCATCCGCTTCCTTTTCTTCCATTAAAATATCAAGAAGGGCTGTCTTCGCTAGCGGGCTACCAAGTAACACGACTTTATCCTCTTTGTTCATCGAGAAGCGAATATCCTTAAATAGTGTTTCGCCTTCATGACTCGCAGTTAAGCCGTCCACTGTTAGCACATCATTCCCGATTTCACGTCCGATTTGGAAGTTGATAAATGGATATTTACGGCTTGATGGCTTAATATCATCCAGCTCAATTTTATCCAGCATTTTTTTACGAGATGTTGCTTGCTTCGATTTAGAAGCATTCGCAGAGAAGCGGGCGATAAATGCTTGTAGCTCTTTAATTTTCTCTTCTTTTTTCGCGTTTTGGTCTTGTGCCATTTTTTGTGCTAATTGAGAAGATTCATACCAGAAATCATAGTTCCCCACATATAATTGAATTTTAGAGAAGTCCAAATCCGCAATATGTGTACATACTTTATTTAAGAAGTGGCGGTCATGGGATACCACAATAACTGTGTTCTCAAAGTTAATGAGGAATTCCTCTAACCATTGAATTGCCTTTAAGTCAAGGTGGTTGGTAGGCTCGTCAAGCAATAGTACGTCAGGCTGACCGAATAATGCCTGTGCCAGTAATACTTTGACTTTATCAGAGCCTTCAAGATCACCCATTAGCATATAATGCAGGTCATCTGTAATACCTAAGCCATTTAATAATGTTGCAGCCTCTGAGTCCGCTTCCCAACCGTTTAGCTCTGCAAATTCGCCTTCTAGCTCTGCTGCACGCATACCATCCTCATCTGAGAAATCTTCCTTTGCATAGATGGCATCTTTTTCTGTTTTTACATCATACAGACGCTTATTCCCCATAATAACTGTATCAAGCACTGTATGCTCATCGTATTCAAAGTGGTTTTGCTTTAGGACAGATAGACGCTCATCCTTGCCCATCGATACATGACCTTCCTGTGCCTCAATTTCACCAGAAAGGATTTTTAAAAATGTGGATTTCCCGGCACCATTTGCCCCAATTAAACCGTAGCAATTTCCCGGTGTGAATTTTATATTTACGTCTTCAAATAGTTTACGATCGCCATAGCGAAGACCTACATTACTAACTTGAATCATGCAAGTTCCTCCTTTTTTCACAATGGCTCTAGTATAGCATGAAAGATGTTCCAGCGTCTATAAACATTATTAAATCAAGGTTTGGCGTTCTTTCCAAGGGGGGAGGGGAATGAAGGAAATGGCATCTACAAAAAATGGAAGTTGAAATTATATTTATTTAAACGTTTTTAAGGAAAAGAACAGGTAAGTAAATGAAATTGATTTATCCCTAATTTATTACCTTTTAATATTTCATTGAAAGGAAGATGCTAAATGTCTAGAAAAGTAAAAGAATTGAGAATGGACGATGTTGTTTTTAAGCCTAGCTTACAACCTAAGCAATCGAGAGATAATACTACCAAACGTAAATCCGATTCACTCCCAATAAATCAAGCACTTGAAATAGTAAACCGACAGATGCAATTACAAGGACTAAGGCATAAAACTTTGTTGACCTATAACCAGACAATGCAAAAATTTGTAGAGTTTTTAAATCTTGAAACAGTGGAGGATATTAATAAAGATGGATTCATGAATTGGTTGGAATCACTTAATTATTTAGATAAAACAACATCAAGCTAACAGATTTAGGTTTGTATCGGCAATTTTAACTAGGTTTTATGATAACGGTTGGCTAAAAGAGCAAGGGAAGTTTTGGAAGGATATTAAAATTAAAGTTGATAAAAAAGTTAAAAAAGCAGCCGATGAAAAGGAACTTGAAATATTATTATCACTGATTGATACTACTTCATGGATTGGTTGGAGAGATGTAACGGTTTTAGTTTTACTTTATAGAACAGGGATCAGAATAAATACCTTGGCAAGTTTAAAAGAAAAGCATATCAATTTTAATGAAAAGATGTTAGTACTTTCAGGAGACATCATGAAGAATGGAAAAGTATTGAAGCTGCCGTTGGATGATGAATTGTTAGCATTATTAAAAAGATTAATTCAACAAAATGAAGAAGTACGAAAACGTTACAAAGAGAAGAATGACTACGTGTTTATCACGAAATCAGGAAAAACAACTTTAAATTCCTATGCTCATAATAACGCAATATCTAAACGCCTTTATCATTACGCTAAAAAATATGGTCTTAAATCGGTAAAACCACACAATATTCGAAGAACTTATGCAACGAATTTAAATCGTAAAGGGGTAAATATAGCGGTTATAAGTAAGGCTTTGGGGCATAGTTCCTTAGTAGTTACCGAGCGTTACCTAGAAGTAAATGTTGATGAAGTAGCGGATACTTTACGTAAATATTTATGATTTTAAGCAAAATAAAAAGAGGGGAAGTGTTCCAGCACTAACCCTCCAACTCATTTAGCAATAACCAATACAACTAAATATGAGCGATATTACGCCTTCATTTTACTTGAAAAAAAGTGAAAATGCAAAGGTCTAGTTTCCTATTTTCAAAAATAGGTTCGTTCCGTCTTGGTTGCCCACTAACAGGACGTTAAACAAAACTGGACAGGTTTGTCGTACCGATGCACAAAAACGACTAGGATACTGCAAAACTCTTTTCTTGTTTAGAGTGTATCTAAAATAGTGAGAGCGACTATTAACGGCTAGGGGGATTACAGGCATGTTACGGCATGGGTAATCATAATCACGCTAGAATCAATTGCAAATAGCACATAATGGACTGTAATGTTATGAGATTATGAAAAGTGAAAACTTTCTACAAAACAAGACGATACAGAAACCTCAGACACGACATGACGGTGTAATCGGTAGTTACTTATTATCTATTACTCTAATTTGAGTTTTTAGATAGTAGGTAACAACTTTGCGAATATTTCCTAGAGCATCAGCCATTCTGGTGTAATGGGGGTTCAGTTGTCAAGCTAAATCGTTACATGGATTACTATTTTACTCTATCAAAGCTATAACACGCTCTATTCAGCTTAAAACACGCTTATACGATGCATTTGGAATATAAATAATATTCATTATGCCAAGGCATAGCAGACAAGGGTGTAAAAATTGTTTACTACCTTCTCTTTATCGTCTGTGTTACGCAGTGTCCCAGAGCAGGTCACGTTGAAAGTGAGTCACTCTGTGTGGCTGAGAGCAACACTATCAGGTTATATAACCTTCCCCTCAAATATAAAGGGTTACGAAAACGATGCGTATGCAATACTCAAAAGGTTAAGTGAGTCCATGAAAAGGACTGAAAAGGACTGAGAAGGACTAGCTATTTGCTAATCCTCATTTTAAATGATGATGAGATGCAGGAGGCAATTGACAAAGGTTTAATTGGAGAACCGAAAAGAACTATTACAAATTGTAATAGTTAAAAATGACTTTTTTCCTCACCGTCTACCAAACGAAAGAAGAATAGTCGTTGTTACGCTCAGGAACCTGAAAAAGGGGGACGGAATTTAACCCTCCCGTTTATCTCATAATTTTTACTATGATCCAAATTACCGATGATGGGTAATTAGCTTTAAAGTATTAAAAGGGTCTAAGCAGTGTGAATATTGTGGAATTAGGATTGAAGTTGTAAATAATAAAGTTAAGTATTGTAACAAATGTGATGTGATCGTAGATAGACTTAAGGCTAAAGAGAGAATGAATAAGATAAGAAAAAAAAACGTTCGAAATAGAAACGTTCTTAACCGTTGATGCACCAACAACATACTCATATTTGAAAGAGTACAATGTCATGCAAACAGCGTTATATCAACGTTTGTTAGCATTTTTCAAGAATATTCGTTAAAGGAACAAAAATTAAGAACACTTAGAACTTATTTATCACAGTGGATACAAGTTAGGAAAATAGAAACTCTCTTAACTATTGATATATCAACAACATGTTCAAATTTGAATGAGTATTAAGTGTTATAAATAGCGCCACATCAACGTTTGTGAGTGTTTTTCAAAAATATTCGTTAAAGGAATAAAAATAAATAAACTTTACCGTTTTAGAAACGCCACGAACCCTTGGTACATCAACATTCTTCTAAAATTTCATTTTCATGAAACCATTATAGATAGCGTCCTATCAACGTTCATAGACGTTTTTCAAGAATGTTCTCTAAAGGAATAAAAAACGTCATTTTTGCATGAAAACCTTCGCAAAAGTATCTATAAACGTTGATATATTAGCATTTCGAGAGTTCCCTATAGGAAGGGTTAAAATGAGAAGTAAGAAGTTATCATTCTAAATGGTATTTATCACAGTGGATACAAGTTGAACATTTGTCAAATCTAAAAAGTAGACAAGCTAACAAACGCTTAAACCTTACTCGCTCTAAGTGTTCGAGATTATGCGTCTAATTACATATATGAAGAAAATGAGAAGTAAGAAGTTATCATTCTAAATGGTATTTATCACAGTGGATACAAGTTGAACATATGTCAATATGAAATTTACAAGGATAAAAAGGATGATAATAATGAATAATGTGTATATTCAGAAGTGTAGCGCAATCGTTACTCTCCCAACGGTTTCAAGATTCGATGACAAATCGTATATATGATAGAGAGTATAAAATAAAGCACTTGATCTTATAGATTGAGTGTTTTTATTATGCTTTTAATTGTCTAAGCCATTTGGCAATTTCCTTTAATTTAGAGGGTAGATTAATTTCTACTCTCTATTTTTTTAAGCAAATATTTAACTTAAAATTTAATTCATACGAATTGATTTAAGCGTGTTTAGCATTAAAATGATAAATACTATTAGATTATATTTAAAACGTCTGTACGATTACGCTAGCTATCTTAAAATGTATGCTAGTGTGATTTTACATATAAAAACTTAAAAAGAAAGAAGGCGAAGTAATGCAAGAGGAAGTAGAAGTAATGCAAGAGGAAGTCGAAAAAGTAGATGCAGAAGGTTCGGAGGAAACAGAATCCCTCGAAGAACGAGTTGCTAAGATGCAAGAAGAAAATCAGAAGTTACTTGAGCGATTAGAAGAACAGCAAGTCCAAGCAGAAAAGAATAATCTTATTGCAACATTAAATGCGGAAGGATTATCTCATTTTGTCGGTTTATTTGATTTAACAACTACAGAGGAACGTGTAGCATTCCTTAAAAATGCAGTTAACTCTATTTTAGTAGCCAATGCATACCAACCTAAGCAACAAGCCAAGCAAGAGGCATACGAGCAAGCCATTAACGATGGTGATGTTAATTCAGCAATTAAATTTAAATTATCAAAGTTTTTCGGTAAGTAACGGACAAAAATGTCCATAACTTAACCACAAAAATTGTTGTCATTAAAAGTAGTAACACTCCCCAAAATTGGGAAATCAAATACATAAAAAACTATAAAAACAGAAAGTAGGAATTTATTTATGATCACAAGTCAAAACGGATTTACAGCAACAGAAAGTATTTCACTGTCACAAGAGTTAGCATTACTAGGAGTACAAGACACTCCTCTTTCATCTTTGTTACTATCAAAAGGTGTCGAAAAAGCAATGTCAACTGTCTACACTTGGAAGGAAAAAACACTTGCTACAGATGGTGAAACAGATGCTGTTGAAGGTGCTGATACAGTTACGTTCCAACAATCTTCAACACGAGAATTGAGCAACTGCCTTCAAATTTTTAAACGTGCTGTAAGCGTGAGTGGTACAGCAGAAGCAATGCAATCAACGAAATTCAACGAGGAAATTGCAGACCGCCTATTAGAATTAAAAATCAAGTTAGAATCAATTCTAATTAATGGACTTAAAAAGGATGGCTCTAAAACACCATTCATTCGTCAAATGTCAGGTTTAATTGAATTTGCTGATAATGGTAACGCTAAGTCTAATACAGATGTAGAAGCACTAATTAAAGATGGTATGCGTCAACTTTGGAATAACAAACTAACAGGTGGCACATATTATGCATTTGTTAATGCTGATGTTAAAGACAAAATTGACGGTATTTACAAAGATAAATATAGCTATCAACACCAAACAACAAACTTTGGTCTAATGGTTGAGACAATCAATACAAACTATGGTGTAGTCAACGTTGTATTAAGTCGTGATATTCCAGCGGATAAAATTGTTTTATTTAATGACGCATATGTAAATATGGCAGCACTACGTGAAGCACATTTTGAGGCACTTGCAAAAACAGGTGATAATACGAAAGGTCATGTTGTAGGTGAGTATACTCTAAAAGTAGGTAGTCCTAAAGCAGTAGCAGTTTTAACAGTTACAGAATAATACATAACTAATTGAGGTTTCCCCACTTCGGGGATTCCTCTTTTTTATTAATTTGAGGATATATAGGGGGAGCAATAAGGATGTCAAAGGATGATTTATATGTAATGCGTAAACGTAAAAAAATTAAATTAAAAGATTTATCAGCACATATGGGTATTAGTATCAGCTTACTAAGTCGATACGAGAATAATTTATACAACTTTACAAAACGTAATCAAAAAATGTATGAGGACTACATTATTAACAAAAAATTAAACTAAAAAATTTAAACGAAAGAGAGTTGAAAAGGTTGGTTATTAATTTAAACTACTTCTCCTTGATTCCGCTCTAATTGTTTTTAATAGGATTTTTACAATAAAAATAATAGAAAGTTAAAAAAACAATCAATAAATTGTTAATTTAACTGCAATGTATATTGTATTTAATACTAGATATACGTTGCTTTGAGGATATAAGGAGGAGATTTAATTATGATGAAACAAGAAGTAGAGGTGGTTGTTATTAACACAATCGCTATTAAATGGATAAAATTATTAAGGATATGTTCCCTGCATGGGTCAATCAAAAACAAGAAGGACACTACACAATATATGGAAATGATGTAGATAGTGCTTACAGTAACACACTTATACATAATTTATTTGGATATGAATCTAATGCTTACGTAGATAGAAATGGCTTCTATATTGCAGATACAACAAGTAAAAAAGAATATATAGGAATTGATTTAGCGGTTATCAGTAAGGATATGAAAACGTGGGATAATCATGTAACTATGCTTAATAGTAATAGTCACGTTAATCCTAATTCAGCAAATATCAATAGTATCTTACGTATCACTCATGATAGCTACTTTAAAAAGTGTGCTTTATCTACAGCATTACAGATGATTGCATATTATGATTTACCACTTCCATCTACTATTGAAGGGAAACGTGCGCTATTAGCAATTGATGGGGCACATGCAGGATTTTATAGTAAGAAGTTTAAAAATACATATATAAGTTACATGAAGATGCTGGGACTAGATGAACTATTAGACGTATTGGATCAATCAAAGGAAAGTGACTTCAAAAATGCTTTACCTTGTGAAAGTTTAACCTTTAAGAATAGTCTAGTGTCGTTCCCTACGTCAGAACATCAGGAAAAAATAGAACAATTATTAGAAACAAAGTTATACATACCGAAACAAGAATTTAAATTATCAGTTAAGTTTCATAATCACTATTTGGATAAAAGTAGATACAAACAACTTAAAACTGATATTACACGTACCAAAGCAGTATTCAGTATTGCAGCATTAAATAAAGATAAAATCAGTTTTAGTCAAATGACAAAAATACATAAGTAAGTAAGAAAGGGAAATTATAACATGAATAAATTAAACGATAAAAACTTTTATTATTGCTATGACGCAAAGATGTCTAGGTATTTATCAGACAATAATATCAATTACATTGTAAAGGCTAAATCATTGAAAGATAGTCGTATATTTACTATGTATGAACGAAATAAAGAGTTTTACGATGTGCTACATGCCTATTTATTAATTACAAAAGCACAATAAATTTGAATACATAAGGCATGATTCAGTTTTGAGTTGTGCCTTTCTATATAAAAATATTATAAAAAAGAAGGTAACTAAGAGATGGGATTAAAAGAGAATTTACAACAGTACAATTTATCAGTAGCTATGCCAAATGAATTATTTAAGCAACTATTGCAGATGAAAGAAGATAAGGAATTGAAGCCAGTACACATTGGATTTACATATTCTTATATCTATTTACAAACGTATATGTATCGCTATTCAACTTATGGTACTTATGTACCTAGTGTAGAGGAAATTAAAGAATTATTTGGTTTCAATGCTAATGAACAACGTGTAAATTACATAATCAAGAAGAATGGCTTACTCGAGCAAAAGGATATTCTTACAACTACAACTGAATTTCCTATAGTTTCTGATATGGAAGATGATGATTTCGGCAATCGAGTACCAAAGATCACTACAATTAAAGAGTTTTATAATGAATATGATTATGAAACAACAGATGATTGGAGAGATCAAATGGGAATCACTCGCAGAGCAACATGTAAATATCCAGTATTCGGATTTGAACGTGAATATGATGATGGATATGTAGAAGGTACATTCTTTGATATTTCAGATACAACTCTAATTGACATGAATACTTTCCTATTCTGCATGAACCATGAAGATTTAGGTGCAAATGGATTCTATGTATATGCTTATTTATTAGATAGAAGTAACAAATTTGATGATGATTTTAATGCTACATACAAACGTATTTCTCAAGAAACAGGAATTGGATTAAATAGTATTACAAATATAATGAATGCATTACGTTCACATAATCTAATTACAACAGTACATAATATGGAATATTTCAGTTTTGCAGTACCTAAAAAGGACATGAAAGCATCTACACATAAAGTAAATACGAGTGCTGACTTTTCAGCCGACAAGATTAAATATGAAAAACTTACATTTATATCTCCTAAGTGGTATGAAATAAGAACAGGAAAGAAATTAAGAGATGAATCTACAATTACACATGAAGGAATTGATATAGACTTTAGCGATTTACCATTTTAAACTTGTGTTTTTCTAAAACCATACACTTTTAACTATATATATAATATACTTTACCTTTTATATTAATACTCTACTATATATATATAAATAAGAAAGGGTATATATATTATATATATTATTAAAAACGTATGGTTTTAGAAATATAGATTGTTATATAGACAATTTTGTCGATTAGTTATCTTTCTCAAGTATAACAAAATTCGATATGTACTGAGTGGCAGAGCGAAAATATTAGTTCCTCAGAAGTACCGATATAGTACGACATGTCAAATTGGTATGTTGCGAGGTCTATTATGCACTTCGCAGATACATAATGTAACTATTACAGAGAGTGATAACGAATTTAATGTGTCGTGTTGTACGTCACTAGGGTAGTCAAATTTGAAGCTTCCCCTCAAATTTAAGGGGAAGGTTAGCGATAGTATCACTAGGGTTACCCATAATAGGTGATCCTTTTTTAATTAAGGAGGAAATTAAACATGAATATATATGAAGCATTAAACAAGTTGACATGGAAGAAAAAAGAATACTTTTTGTGGAAGCACAACCTATCTGTATTAAGGGAAGTTCCACTAACAGAAGAAGAATTATGCAAACGAATCCAATCCAAAAGTTTATCTTACATGAAGAAGTGGGAGAAAACAGAGCAATATCACAACTTAGTCAATATTATGATTGAGTCACAAGCTGGTAAAGATTTAGAGGATATTTACGCTATTGTAAAGGAAAAAGCCTTAACAGGTGATGAAAAGTCGATTAAATTGCTATTAGATTTACAGAAACAAGTACAGGCATATAACAAACAATCAACCAAGGTGAACAAGTCCACTAATACATATGATGATTTGGAGTTAGAGTAATATGGATGAGAAAATTAAAAAGGTTTTTGATAATTTCCCATTGTTTGCAAAGAATTTTATATACATAACAGATAACAACAATGATGTAGTTAAATTTGAATTGAACGATGCACAGTTAGAAATTGATGAATTAATGCAGCGTAACCGATTTATAATAGTTGGGAAAGCAAGGCAATCAGGTATTTCTACATTTACATTAGGTCGTGCATTATGGAGAGCATTGACTAAACCAAATGAGAATATCCTAATCGTTTCTTACAAATTAGATAGTGCAAAGGCTTTATTCGAGAAGTTGAAACAGATGAACGATTACATACCTAGAGAAAAGTATCCTAATTTATTCCCTAAAGTTAAACGTGATAATCGAGATGAATTAGTATTTACAAATGGTTCTAAGATTAAATCAGTCACAGCTGGTAATAAAGATATAGGTAGGGGATCAACATACAGTTACGTGCATTTAAGTGAGATGGCTTTTTATAGTAATCAAGAAAAGCAATTATTATCTGTAGAGCAATCTTTAGCAAAAGGTGAACATAGTCAATTAACAATTGAAACAACTTCTAATGGCACAGGCAATCATTTCTATCGCATGTATATGCAAGCCATGAAAAATAAATCTAAGTATATCGCTTATTTTGTACCTTTCTATCATAAGTTATATGCTAAACAATTTGCTCATGATTATATGGAAGCAGTTGAATGGTATAAGGCTAGTAATAATGGTAAGAAATTAACTAGAAATGATTTAGATGAAGAAGAACAAGCATTACATAAGTTAGGTGCTACATTGACATGTTTAACATGGAGACGTTGGAAAATGCTCGATATGGAATCAGAAAGTGATTTTTATCAAGAGTATCCATCCAATCCACTTGAGTCATTTATAAGCACTGGTAATAGTGTATTTAATCAAACTAAGGTATTAAACCGTTTAACTTACGCAAATGAGCCAATTGATAAAAGAGAAGTACGCTCAAACTTACCTGAGAAGGAAGGACAATGGGCAAGTAAGGGAATTGTATTGTTCGATTACCCTAAAGTAGGCAAAAAATATTACTTTGGAGTAGATACAGCCAGTGGATCAGGTGGAAATAATGACTCATCTACAATTGTAGGCTTTGATGATGATGGACAGCAAGTATTAACATTTGAATCAAATAAAATACCTGTATATGAATTTGCGGAGTTGATTGACGTTTTAGGACGTTGGTATAACTACGCTTTTTTAGTTGTCGAGAGAAATAGTTATGGCTTACCTGTAATTGAACGATTGAGAAAAGAGTGCGGATATGAAAATATGTACAAACAAAAAATGTTTGAT
Source organism: Lysinibacillus sp. FSL K6-0232 (assembly GCF_038008325.1). Classification (NCBI taxonomy): domain Bacteria; kingdom Bacillati; phylum Bacillota; class Bacilli; order Caryophanales; family Bacillaceae; genus Lysinibacillus; species Lysinibacillus sp. FSL K6-0232. The sequence continues at coordinate 2,005,394 of NZ_JBBOYW010000001.1, forward strand.
GAGAGAGGTAAGAAGAAACTTCAACTAGGTTGGACTACTACTCAATCAAATAAAGCAATTTTCATTTCAGACTTCAAAGAAAATTTTGAGAAGAACCTAATCAATATCGAGTGTAAGCAACTATTACAACAGATGCAAATGTTTGTAGAGAATAGTGGGAAAATGGGCAATAAGCGAGGTAATACTGAAAAAAACCACGATGATTTAGTTATTGCTGCCGCATTATCTGTACAAGGTATGAAAGCAAGTAAATGGTATGTGTAGATATAGGAAAGGAAGGATATAAATGAATCTTGAGCAATATGTAAATGCAAAATATAAAGGGAAGAGTACATGGTTTGTCGATGAAACGACTACATATGAAAATCAGAGCCGTATACTGAATGTATCAGGTATTCGAGATTATTTGGATGGAAAGCATGAAATATTAAAACGTCCAA